>NZ_JBVVQR010000004.1:0-342479 GCF_055811535.1 Mesorhizobium sp. WSM4816
ATGACGATGAACACCAGGATCACGGCGATCATGACGTGGTTCTGCAGATCGCCGAGCAACTGGTTGACGAAGACCGACTTGTCCTGCGTGTAGGTGACGTGCATGCCTTCCGGCATGGTCTTTATGAAGGCATCGGACACGGCTCTCACCTGGGCGATCGTGTCGATCAGGTTGGATTCGATGCGCTTCTTCACCTCGATGGCGATCGCCGGCTTGCCGTCGAGACGGGTCGCCGTCTCGGCGTCCTTGAAGGTGGAGCGGACGGTGGCGATATCCTTGGCCTGCACCACGGCATTGGGGCCGGCGACGATCGTCAGCGCCGCCATGTCCTGCGGCGTTTCGATCAGCGACGGCACCTTGACGGCATATTTTCCCTCGGACCCTTCGATGTTGCCGGCGGCGACAACACTGTTGGAATCGCCGACCGCACCGATCAGCTGCTCGAGCTGCAGCCCGTAGGACGACAGTTTCATCGGTTCGATGACGACTTCGACGAGCTCGTCGCGGGCGCCCTGCAGCGAGCCCTTCAGCACGCCAGGCACTTCCTCGATGCGGTCGCGCAGCTCGCGCGCCGCCGTTGTCAGAACGCGCTCGGGCACCTTGCCCGACAGCGTCACGACAAGGACGGGGAACTCGGAGACGTTGACTTCGGAGACCACAGGCTCCTCGGCCGCCTGCGGCAGGTCGGCCTTGCCGTCCTGGACCTTGCTGCGCGTGTCCTGCAGCGCCGTCGCCAGGTCCGTCTGCGGGTGGAATTCGACCATCACATAGCCGCCGCCCTGGAAGGCGGCCGAACGCATCTCCTTGAGACCTTTGAGGCTCTTCAGCTTGGCTTCCATCGGCCGCAGCAGAAGGCGCTCCGAATCCTCGGGCGAGATGCCCTGATAAATCAGGCTGACATACATCATCGGAATCGGAACGTCGGGTTCGGCTTCCTTGGGTGTCGACTGATAGGCGACCGCACCGGCAAGGATGAGGAACACCAGCAGCGAAATGGTCAGCCTGGCATTGCTGATTGCGAGTTTGACGATATCCATGATTACTGCGTCCCGGCCATCGCTTCGCCCAGCAGCTTGTGGATGGTCGCCTGGTCGGCCTCGACCGGCTTGACCACTTCGCCTTCCTTCACCAGTTCCTGGCCGGCGACGATGATGCGCGCATCGGCAGGGATGCCGCCGAGCACCAGGCCGGTTGGCGTATCGTCGACCAGATCGATCGGGAAGAACACGACCTTGTTGTCCTTGTCGACGGCGCGGATACCGAGATCGCCCTTGTCGCCGAGCGTCACCACGGAGCGCGGCAGCATGACTGCGTCGGTCGGCTGCGCGCTCAGCGCGATCTCGGCGGTCATCCCGGCCGGAATAGTGCCCTCGGGATTGGGGATTGCGATCTCGACGCGGAAGGTGCGGGTGGCGGACGAGGCGTCGCGGCTGATATAGCGCACGGTGCCTTCGACATTCTGGTCGCTGACCAACCGTACCTTCGCCTTGTCGCCGATCTTCAGATAGCCGAGTTCACGTTCGCTGACCTCGCCGCGGGCAATCACCGGATCGAGGCTCAAAATGGTCGCCACTTCGTCGCCCTGCATCACGGAACTGCCAAGCTCCACCGGCACCCGGTCGATGACGCCGTCGAACGGCGCCTTCACCTCGTTGCGGTCGAGCTCGGCCTGCGCGGCTTCCAGGTGCGACTGGGCCAGCGTCAGGTTGGAGCGCGCCGTGTCGAGCTGCAGCTTGGGCAGATTGCCGGTTTTCATCAGCCGCAATGCTGCATCGAGTTCGGCCTGACGCTGGACCAGGAGCTGCTGGGCGTTGCTGACCGCCGAAAGCTTTTCCTCGGCGGCCAGCATCAGCACGAGGTCGCCGGTCTTGACGCGCTGTCCCTGCTTGACCGGCAGCTTGTCGATGACGCCGGCGGCGCGCGTCGCCAGGACGGCGCGCTTATCGGCTTCGGTCAGTCCGGAAATCCGGATGGCGCGCGCATGGATACGCCTGGGCGGAGTTATGGTCGCGACGGTACGCAACGGCGCCTTGGGCTGTTCTGCCTCAGCGGGCTTGACCTTGCCGGCGTCGGCCGCCTTTGGCCGCTCGACCTCCCCCGCCTCGGGTTTGTCGGCGGCCGCGCTACCGACCGACGAGAACTCGCCCGTCGCCATCCACGCAGCGAAACCGACAAGCACAACAATGGCTGCAAGCTTGTGAAACCTGTACTTCGGCATCGTCATTTTTCCAGTGCGCGGGATTCGGCCAGGCCGCGTCTTCTAGCTCGGCGCGTCGCCGATATGGGTGCGCGCAGAAAAGTTGATGGGTTATTACTTCGCTGGACAGGATGCGCCCGCCGTCGTGAGGCGCGCCGGACCAGCGCGGCCGTTCATCTGCGACATCACACTCGGCATCTTGTCCCACTCGGGGCAACCCCTTAATTGGGGGCTAGCCGCTGCGTAAAAGCGCCGGCAGCGCACCCGACTTCGAGCGCATTTGCGACAGGACCTTGCGCAAGTGACACCTGAGAATTTGCGTATGGCGCTCCCGCTCGAACGGATTGCCATCGAGCCGCCATGGATCGTCTGCGGCCATTTCTCGATTCAGCAGTTCATGATCGACTTTATGGGTCAAATTCACACCTCGCTAAGTCAGCAATCACCGACGCTGCAAAACGCCGTCAGAGATAGCGTCGGGACCCGGGCACGCTAATTTTGAAAGCGGGGCCGTTCGTGAGACCCGATGTCAAAACACCACCACGCTTCACCGTGTGGTTGCCCACCTCGTGCACTTCTGGGACCATTCAGCGAATGAGAGTCCGTTTGACGCGCGCATAGACACCGATGAGGAGGAACGTCCCGGCACCAATTTCCACCGTCTTCGGATCGTTGCCTTCTGTACTCCTATGGGCATAGGTGGTTGGTGCTCAGGCTTCTTCGTCGGGCGTGCCTGCAGGCCGAGGCACGTGATTTCGGTCACACTCCTAATAGGGTCGGCAGGATTGGCAAAATTGATTGTTCGGATGACAACCATCCACGCCCTAAACACATCGAAGGCGGAATTGGGCTTGCCTGGGTCCGCGCCTGTGTGGCGTTGGCCGACAAACGCTTTGCGGTGGGCGGGAATCCCGCACACACAGCGATTGAGATGCTGACGATCCGCGATGGAAGAGGCTCGCGGCATTCAGCAGCCCCGTCTTCATCAAGCATGGATCCTACCCTGTGCATTATCGATCTCGCAGATGCGATCGAATTTGTGGAGGAGTGGCCGGGGGACCGCCGCAGTCTGATCCATGAACAGCCCTTCACCGGTGCTACCAAGCACAAGACGCCGCACGCCGATGGGCGTGGCCCGCGATGCCTTTGTCGGCTCCGCAATCCTGAAAGACTTCGTGGCGGAAATGCCGTGGATCGCTGCTTCCAATTCGGGCGGTGGACAGGTGCAGGTTCGTTCGGCCGTCCACCTCATTTTGTGCCGCATATGCCGGGCTGCCCGGTCGCTTTGTTGGGCAGGGCACGACCGATGGAGGCAGAATATCACCAACTGCGCCGGATGCGGCTGACCATGGTGGAGAACGACGAGCGTGCAACCACGGAACCGGCTGCGCGCTACGCGGGTCGAAGGTCACGGCCATAAGGCGGAGGTCAACTTCGCAGGGAGCGCGGCGGTCCTCTCTCGTTCGAAGACAGAGCAGTCCTGACCGATCGCTCGTAGAGGGGAGGCCATGCCATAATTGCACCGAAAGCCGACCCTGGCCGAACCAGGAACGCTTGAAAGAGCAGATCACGCTTTCGCGCATACAAGGAAGGGGAGGAAAGCGTCATGCTCTTCACTGGGATCGTGATCCCGTGCAGCCGCGACCGCTCACATCGAACCACACTCGCCAGCTTATTACGACGCCAGCACGCTGACGATGACTGTGACTGTGGCTCACCGCCTCAGCATGGCCGCAATGCCATGACGGACAAAGGGAAGATGTTGGCCGAAGCGCAGCCCCACATGTCTTGCAAGCCGTGCAGCCGGGTGCTCGCTTGAGTAGACTCTGTGGAGCATGTCGGGATCGGCAGTGTCGCGACGGTCGCGCCATACTGTCAGGATACCATGGGCGAGTTGCCTCTGGCCGCCGAGGCCGATGTTGAAGCCATGCGCGGTCACCGGGTGCATGCCAATGGCAGCGTCGCCTATCGATGCGGCGCTCGGCGCCCGGAACCTGTGCGCCCAGGTGGTGACCAAAGGATAAATATGGCGGTTGGTGCAAGCTCATGTTGCCGAGGCGCCCTCGACAGTGCTTCGTCAACTCCATCAGGAACAACTCGTCGTCGAGGGCAAGCAGTCTGTCGGCCTCGTTTGAGGGCAAAGTCAAAAGCAGCGACGACATGCCTCGCGCGAGGGGCAACATCGCTATCGTCTGATGGTGATCGAACCATTCGATCGCGATCTAGTGGTGGGGGCGCTGTTGCCTCACTCGGCAAATCAGCATCGAGCTGCCAAGCCGTTTGATATCGGCGCCGATGCCGAGCAGATTGCGGGTGGCGGACAAACGCGAATCGGCGGCAACGAGAAGTCGAGCGGTCAGTCGCCTGCCGTTGGAGAGCGTTCTGACTGCTCCCTGATGGCTGTTTGTTGCACGCGCGACCGAGTGGCCGCACAGCAGCCCGGCATGGCCCTGCAAGCGGATGATCTTGAACAGGGCATCGCGAATCCGGCAATTCGGGACCAGAACGCCAGTGGTTCCGCGGATCCGCCAGGAGAATCGAAACACAGCGCAAAAGAGGGCTCGATTCGTTGAGGACGCGTGCGCCTTGAAGCGGTGACTTGTCAGAGCCGCGGATAGCATCCCAGGCGCCGAGCTCGCGAAGGATCCCAATAGAAGCGTGGGTGAGCGCGATCTCGCGACCGTCGAAAGCCGGATTTTCCAGTCTTTCCAGGGACTGCCCTTCGACAACCGCCAGTTTGAGCTCGCTGTGGCAAGCGATGCGGCGAAGGAAAGTCCGACCGGCCCGGCGCCAACGACAATGATGTCGAAGCTGTCATCAAAGCCGGCCATCAGCGTGCCGCCAGCGCGTTGGCTATGCCCGACAGATCATGAAGCGCTCCCATGGCCCACATTTTGCGGCAATCGATACGGCAAAGCTGACCAAGAACGAGCGTCGCTTCTTTGCAGAAAGGGCAATCACGGTCATTACATGCCGACGGGTCAAGCCGCAGCCCGTCTCGTCGGACTGGGCGAGACATTGCATGAGGCCTAACGGGCAATCGTTGAGCCTCCCCAGACGCCTCAACATTGCCGAAAAAGTAAAATGGGCATTGTCTTCCGGGTTATTCAACAACTCCGAGAGGCGCTGCTGTTTCGAGCCAGCGCTGGAAGAGCTGCGACGGTTATTTCATTCGAGGCTTCAGCTGCTAGGACATTCGATGCTGCGGATAAACAGCGGCGACGGGCTCGAACCAGCCGAGCAGAGCATCGTCTGGCGCCGGAGTTGTCGCGGCGAGCGGTCGCAGCTGATCGGCTTCATTTGGCGGCGGAAGCTGTGCGCACGGCACGATGATCAGGGGTGGTTGGGGTCGATGCCAATCAAGCTAAGGCCAAGCGTGCTCACCGCATAGGCGGTCACCTGCCACTGCCATCCCAGAGCGTCAGGATGCTCTGCGCGATAGCTTGGCGCGCTGCACACGCGAGCGATTTGTTCAGGGCAAGCCGGTTCATCAACGAGACCCGCTGCTGCAGGAGTTGTAAACGCCCGCACCATGGCGCCGCGAATCCCCGCTTGTGGCGCCATGACCTTGAGGCCAGTGAGTTCGGCGCTAACAACGCAGACTGAAGCAGGCCGATCAGCCCGGCCCATGCCGGAGAGCACGGCGACCAATGCCGTCAGCTACACCACCTAGGGGGACACGACCCAGGACACGATCCCGCCTGCGGCTAAGCGCGAGTTGAAAAGCATACGTCCACGTCCGCCATTACCGCATGCACCGCCTTGGATAAGGCCCGCCCCGAGGCATGGCGGGGCCCCGGTTGGCGTTCGTATCGACGGCAGGTTCCTAAGCAGCGACTCCCGTGAGGTCGAGCAGTTCTAACTGGCGGCTTGAGTCGACGGCGCTCACGCACAGCCGTTCCAGGTGCAGCCCGTTATGCGGCCCCTCGCCCTTCCCATTGGCTTGGGCAAGCTTTTGGGTGGTCCTCAGCACCGCCGGTCGCAGAGACGTCCGGTTTGCACCGTTAGCACAGGCCAATATTGCGGCCGCCTCGGATGTATGCGTCCCTCTCTTCTGTTTGGCCTGACTGAACAAACTTGCACCCGGTCGGACACGCAGTCCAACCAGGATGCGCGCATCCACATCAAGCCCCATGAAGGCGAAGAAAATCCTCATACGTCGCTTGCAACCCGGCACCAAGAGACGTTTTGGCTTTCCAGCCAAGCTTACGCAAGCGCGTTACGTCCAGTAACTTGCGCGGAGTACCGTCTGGCTTCGTCGTGTCGAATACCAGATTGCCCTCCCAGCAGACCGCCGCCTTGACGAGTTCCGCCACCTCGCGAATTGTGACATCCTCGCCAACACCAACATTAATCAGGGGCGCAGTGTCGGGGGCAGTCAAGGCGTCAAAATCCGAATCTGGCAGGCCAAGCAGGAACGCAATGGCATCGCCTATATCCGACGAATACATAAACTCTCGCCGAGGGTTTCCGGATCCCCAGACCCCCACCGAGGAGTCGCCGTTTATTTTAGCTTGATGAAAACGGCGTATCAGAGCAGGCAGAACGTGGCATTTTTCGGGGTGATAATTATCGCCGGGACCATATAAGCTGGTCGGCATCAACGCGAGATAGCGCGTCTGGTACTGCCGGTTAAAAGACCAGCATGATTCGACTCCTGCGATTTTTGCCAAAGCGAAGGGACGATTCGTCGCTTCAAGCGGACCGGTGAGAAGATATTCCTCCCGTATCGGCTGCGGACAGTCGCGTGGATAGATACATGAGGAGCCAAGAAAAATCATCCGTTCGACGCCTGAAGCGTAAGCGGCATCAAAAACACTGAGTTGGATCGCGAGGTTGTTATGAAGGAAATCGACAGGAGAGCTAGCGTTCGCCAGTATACCACCAACCTTTGCGGCGCACATAATGACGTAATCGGGCCGCCGCGACATGAAGAACCTGCGCGTCTCGGTCCGGTCAAATAGATCCAGTTGGTCGTGAGTACGTGTTATTATTTCATACGATCCTAACGTCTCGAGGGCACTCATTGTGGCGGATCCAACAAGGCCGCTATGGCCTGCCACATAGACTTTCTTCATCTTTTTGTTTCCCATGTGATAACGCTATGGACGCTCCTTAAGAAGGCCACCCTAACGCTGACAACAAGCCAGCATGGCGCCGCCGTTGTCATCATAACTCTCGTGGACTGTATGAATAATAACCCTGCGTCATCAGCACTGCGTCACGCTCTGCCATGCGCAAATCTTCCCGAACCATCTCCCTAACCAATTCAATGAAGGAGATTTTTGGCTCCCACCCAAGTTTTTCTTTGGCCTTGCGGGCATCGCCGAGAAGTGTCTCGACTTCTGCAGGACGAAAATAACGGGGATCTACTTTTACGATCAAAGCTCCCGTCTTTGCATCGTATCCCTCTTCGTCGACCCCTTCCCCAACCCAACGAACACCAATGCCGAGTTCAGCGGCCGCGACGGTGACAAATTCGCGCACCGAATGTTGCTCACCGCTAGCGATCACAAAGTCTTCAGCTTGCTCCTGCTGCAGCATCAACCACTGCATCTGGACGTAGTCTCGAGCGTGCCCCCAATCGCGAAGAGCATTAAGGTTGCCCAAGAATAGATTCGGCTGCATTCCAAGCTTAATCCGAGCCAGGGCGCGCGTGATTTTTCGCGTTACAAATGTTTCTCCGCGCGCAGGTGACTCATGATTAAATAAAATGCCGTTACATGCGTACAAGTTGTAAGCTTCTCGATAATTTACGGTGATCCAGTGAGCATACAATTTGGCAACAGCGTAGGGTGATCGGGGGTAGAACGGTGTCGTCTCGGTCTGTGGCGTTTCCCGCACCAGCCCGTAGAGCTCAGACGTCGAGGCTTGGTAGTAGCGCGTATGCTCGACGAGCCCCAGGATCCGAATTGCCTCGAGGATACGCAGCGCACCCAACGCGTCCGAGTTCGCGGTGTATTCTGGTTGTTCAAAGGAGACTGCAACGTGGCTCTGAGCTGCCAGATTGTAAATTTCGTTTGGCTGAACCAGTTGGATGACGCGCGTAAGGCTGGACGAGTCTGTCAAGTCCCCGTGGTGAAGTGTAAGATCAACGCCACTTTCATGAGGATCATGATAGAGATGGTCTATACGGCCCGTATTGAAAAGAGACGATCGTCTTTTTATCCCATGCACAGAATAGCCCTTTTCCAGCAGCAATTCTGCGAGGTAGGAACCGTCTTGCCCCGTGACCCCGGTGATTAAAGCGACTTTTCTCTTTGACAAGCTTGAATCCTTTTGATTTTGACGCGCCGAAGAAAATGCTCGCCTGCGGCAGGATTGCGTGGCGAGAAAGGGGCGCATTGGGCAGGGCGAACGGGGCCTCTGCGCGAAGGCAAGGGAGAGTTAGAGCGGGATGCCAACCCCTTCATGGGGTCGGGGAACGGTCGAAAGAGTTATCAATCAAGATCAAACGACGCGGGTCATTCAGATCGAATTCGACAATTCGTGGCACGAAGAGGCGGGCATAGCGGGAGAAGGCGCTAGTCGGAGGAAACCGAATTACAGTGTCGCATCTACCAAGGAGATACATCTCAACGAGAGCGGAAAAACCCCCGTCAATGCCCAGTGCTGCACTGTTTAAGGGGCCGGCCTGATCCGCTTGGAAGCGTTTGGGGACGGTGAAAAGTTCGGGAAATACGCCCGACAAGTGATCAACAACCTGGGCGCTGTCTGTACACAAGAACACCCTTACAGGTCTTGGATGCGGTTGCGCTTTGGCCATACGAATGGCAGTGCATACCTGCTCTAAGGCAACCTTTGGATCAGCCCAGTAAGGTGCGTGATCCATAATATCTCCGCCGTTGCCGTGGCGGACATGGACCCCAATTATGCTGTGCCCGGCAAAGTGTTCCTGGTAGAGCGCTTCAATCCGATCCTCAATTTCGACCCTCGGTCTGATGCTCCGAAATATCGTTCGCTCGGCTTGCTCATCGCAGCGCCACATCAAGCAAGCATCACACACTACCGTGTTGGCTTCACAATCATCTTGGGCCTGGAAAAGATCGTTAAGCTCGTCACGTTCTTGGAAAATCTGTTCATCCGGACGGTACACGCAGTCGATGGATGGCTTGTTCCACCACGACGGGAAGAAGGGACCGGGGAATGAGACGTGGTTGATCTCGTCATCGCAAATGACCCGTACACCACCGATCTCTTCAATTGGCTTGAAGAAAGCCGGAAAGGCATTCGCAAACGGGTTGTCGAGGTAACAAGAGCCGCGCCAATCTATTGCTAAAGCCCGTCCCGTCCGATGTGCGTAGTCCCATGCCGACGCGAGAGACCACAAGCAATCACCGAGACCCTCGCGCCGTCGAGAAACAACGAACCGATCCATCCTTGAGCCATCAACAAGCATCTAAATTGCCTCTTTCCAAAACAACCACAAACCTCAGCTTTGCTGCTGCCTTTGAGGCAAGCGCCTGCGCAATTCGGGGAGCTTGTCGTGCTGCGCCAATGCGATGCAGCTTGCGTCGATCGCGGAAGTGCCTGGCCGCGATGGACGCGCGCCTCGGCTGGTATTCGGCGCACACCAGAAAATGCTCTTTGGAGCCAACGCAGACATCAACGACTTTCCCTAAAGGCTTACATCTTTGAATTCGTTCTATGCAACGTGCCGCAACATTCGTAAAATCGTCTGTTTCGATGAAACGCATCCACGTTATGGATGGCTAGTGACGTGGGTTCCAGGGCGTTGACCTGAACCCTCTCGTTGTGCGTCACTGCTAATCCCTGCGGAAGCTTACGGCGGCAGCACGCAGCATGACCCAAGTCAGCCGGCCATGAGCGCGACCGCAACGACGACATCCGACGGAGCCGTTGACCTGACTTCACTTGCACACTTCCTCAGATCATCATCCCTGCTGGAAGACCTGGGCAGAGCCGGCGATATCACGAGCGATGCAATTATCGCCGCCGATGCAAAGCCACGCTTTCGCTTAACGCGCGCCAAGCGGGCGTGGGTGCGGGGCTCGACCTGTGGCGTTTTCTTTCTTGCTCGTCGATCCAGCAATCGATGTGCAAATCCGGCGGCCGGACGGCAGCGATGTCGAGCAGGTCAAACCATTGCGATGGTAAACGGGCCGGCGCGAAGCCTGCTGAGCGGACCGCGCTCGATTTTCTGTGCCGTCTGAGCGGCATTGCTACGGCTACGGCCGCGTTGTTTGTCGAAGCGATACGCGGTCAGGCGCCAATCACCGCTTCGCGCTCGACGACGCGGTGCTCAAGGACAACCACATCGCCATTGCCGGCGACATCCGCACCGCAATCGAGCGGGCGCCTAGCGCCATAGGTCACATGGTCAAGATCGAGGTAGAGGTGGACAGGCTGGACCAGTTGGAGATAGCGCTTACAGTGGGCGTCGACGGCATGCTCCTCGACAACATGTCGGTCGAGGAGCTTGCGCAAGCTGTGCCTATGTCGGGCGCAGCGCGATCACCGAGGCCTCGGGCTTGAGTAACGCGGGCGAGCGCCCGGCAATTGCGGCGACCGGCGTGGACCGCATATCGGTGGCTGGCTTACCCGCGGCGCGCCCATTCTCGACATCGGTCTCGTGCTCGGCGCCGGCGGCATGCTGATGTACCCGGCCTGGGTTCTGACCGAATTGAAGAAGATCACTGAGGCCTCCGGCACGCTCCTGATCGCCGACGAAGTGATGACCGGTTGGGGAGCGCACCGGAACCATGTTCGCCTGCGAACAGGCGAACATCTCTCCAGATATCCTGTGCACCTCGAAGGGCTCGATTTTGGGATAGTCGATGCCCGTCGATTTCAGGGTGACGGGATTCAGGTCTGAAACGTCGGTGCGCGGAAGCTCGCGCTCGGATCGATTTAGATCGCAGATCTGCACGCTAATTCAGCCTTGATCCACAGCTAATGTGAATGGGAACGCGTATTCAGTCCTAGTAGCTCTGCAAAAATCCTCCGCTCTGGTGCCCTCAGCGCCATCACCCGGCACTTCAAGATGTCTCATAGCTCCGGACCGTTCCGAACGATCAGGGTGCCGGACGGCCACTCGCTCATCGAGCGTCCAATCGGCACAACCACGACGAGCACGTCCTCGACGCGCGTGGGCGGCAGGTCAAGACACACATCTGCGAGAGTGGACCGCACGCGAACGCCCGACACAATAGCCGCCAGGCCGTCTCTGCAGATCCTCTCAAAATGGTTCCGCATTGCGTGCCGAACGGTGCCGAAAGCGAATGGAACCCCAAGCTGCTGCATTACTGGATATAGAACGCGCATTGAATGACCGATCCCTTGTCCCTCAAGATCCGGACGCACCCCGTACAACCCCAGGTCGGCCACCAGGAGGTCTACCTCGTCAACCTTGATGAAGCGGCGTAGTATGCCGATATGAGCCGCTACGCCGTGCGCGTCGTAACTGATTGCGCGGAGCTCCGGCCTCGCACCGGCCCAGCTACGGCCGCCTTCGAATGGCTCTGAGTTGGAGGCCCCAGTCGGTCCGTAGGTCTTTCGGAAGAACTCGGAGAGTTCGACATGGTCGGCCTGTTGCAACTCATTTTCCCAGCACAACTTCCACCGCACGTCAGAGTACATGGAAAAACCTCATCTTTGTTGCTGCTTTGTTGAGGTAAGCCCCTACGCATAGGGACGTTTGTCGCATCGAGCCGGGTCGATGTAGCTTGCTCAGATCACGGAAGAAACTAGCCGCAATCAAGATGCGACTCCGTTGTGTTCGGCGCACACGGAAGGCGTACACCAGAAAATGCTGCTCGGAGCCAATACAAACATCGTTAATTACCTTTTGGCTTAGATCCTTGATATCTTGCTAGGCGACGTTCTGCAGAATTGGCAAATCGTTTGTTTCGATGAATGCATCCACGCCATGGATAGGAATAGCCCTGCGTTTCAAAGCGCTTGATCTAAACCTGCGCCCAAGGCGGCCTTTATCACACGAGGCTTCGACCCGGCCAGTTGCCCGACCGACCCGCTCGTCAGCTGCCGGCCCAATCGACTGCTATCTGGGACGGAACCTTCCTCCACCGTTGATACGCGTCCTCGTGCGCACTGAACTTTTAGGCTAAATCATTGCCATGCCGCCGTTCACATGAACGGTTTGGCCGGTGATGTAGGCGGCCTCGTTCGAGGCCAGGTAGACCACAGCCGAGGCGACTTCCACGCCGGTGCCCATGCGCCTGGCCGGAATCGCGGCCATGATCGCTTCTTTCTGCTTGTCGTTCAGCTTGTCAGTCATGGCCGATTCGATGAAGCCCGGCGCCACGCAGTTCACTGTCACGCCGCGCGTCGCGATCTCCTGCGCCAGCGATTTCGACATGCCGATCATGCCAGCCTTTGACGCGCAATAGTTCGCCTGGCCGGGATTGCCGGTTACACCGGACACGGAGGTGATGTTGATGATGCGGCCGTTGCGGCGGCGCATCATCGAATAGGTCAGTTCGCGTGTGAGCCGGAACACGGCGGTCAGGTTGACCTCGAGTACCGCGTCCCAGTCCGCGTCCGACATCCGGATAAAAAGCCCGTCCTTGGTGATCCCGGCATTGTTGACCAGTATGTCGACGCCTTCGAGTTCGGCTTCCGCCTTTGCGCCCAGCGCCTTGACCTCGTCGCGGTTCGAGAGGTTCGCCGGAAACAGTTTTGTCCGCTCGCCAAGCTCGGCAGCCAACGCCTCGAGCTTTTCGACACGCGTGCCGTGCAGGCCGACGGTTGCGCCCTGCGCGTGCAGCGCCCGCGCCACAGCCTCGCCGATTCCACCGCTTGCTCCGGTGACGAGCGCGTTGCGGCCGGTCAGATCGAACATTTATCGATTCCCTTTCTAAGGACCGGCTTCGCACGGAAGCGGTCACTGGCGGCCCTGCGCCGTCCAGACATTATCGGTACAGCTGCTGGACAGGCCTCGAGCCGAACTCGGAGGGCCTCGCTTAATCTTCCGGGTAGCGGTACGTCCACATCGCTTCAACAGCTGAGAATTTTGCAAAAACGTGCCCCGGCTCGTCCAGCTTCCGCAGCGCATTCACCGAGGCGGTCCAAGGCCACGCCCTTCACAATCGTGATCCGGCAAAGATTTGGAAACGAGAGATAGAGTTACTGGAGGAATGTCGCATGGCTTCTACACCTGCTTGAACGCCAGAACTGCGTTCATGCCGCCCATGGCGAAGGCGTTGCTCAGTGCCACGCGCACCTTGCGCTCGCGCGCCACATTGGGCGTGACGTCGAGATCGCAATCGGGGTCTGGCTCGCGATAATTGGCGGTCGGCGGCACGACGCCCTCCTGGATCGCCAACACGGAGGCGATCATTTCAAGTGCGCTCGCTGCGCCGAGGCAATGCGCGTGCATGGACTTGGTGGACGAGACAGACATCGAATAGGCATGGCCTCCGAAGACGCGCTTGATCGCCGCCGTCTCGGTCTGATCGTTGGCCTTGGTGCCGGTGCCGTGGGCGTTGAGGTAATCCACGTCCTCGGCATTCAGCCCGGCGTCGGCAAGGCAAGCGCGCATGGCGGCCTCCGGCCCCTCGATAGACGGCGCGACGATGTGGAAGGCATCCGCGGAAAGGCCTATGCCTGCGATCTCAGCAAGCATTGTGGCACCGCGCGCCGCGGCATGCTCATAGCTTTCCAACACGGCCATGCCCGCACCCTCACCTATCACCACTCCCTTCCTGTCGGCGGAGAAGGGCCGGCAAGTATCCGGAGCGAGCGCGCGCATTGCTTCCCATGCCTTCATCTGAAGCCATACGAGTGGCGCCTCGGCGCCTCCGGCAAGCATCACGTCGGCCCGGCCGAGCCTGATCTGATCCGCCGCCGAAGCGATCGCATGGTTGGCTGATGCGCATGCGGAGGCGATGGCAAAGACCGGGCCGCGCAGGCCTAGGCTCATGCTGACCTGGCTGGCAGCGGCGCTCGGCAACCCCCTTGGTGCAGTGTAAATGCCCACACGCCTCGCACCGTCCAAAAAGAGGTCGCGGTAGGTTTCTTCGACCGTTCCCCACCCCCAGCCGCAGACGCCTACTGCCGCGCCGAAGCGATACGGATTTCCCTCGTCGCAGGAAAGTCCGGCGTGTTGCATGGCTTCGCGCGCTGCAAGCACAGCGAGCAAGCTCAGGCGGTCCATGGAGACGAGCTGGTTGCGGCCGATGTCGTGCTTCGGCAGCTCCTTGATCTCGGTACCGACAGTGCCCTTCATCTCATGAAGCTCGGAAGTGACCATCGGGCGGACGGCGGAGCGGCCTTCGCGCATCTCTTTCCAGATAGAGGCGGCGTTGTTGCCTAGGCCGCAAAGCCCGCCCATCCCAGTAATGACGACTCGCCTGTCCAATCAGACCTCCTTCGCGAGCAAACCGCGGACGGCTTCCACCATGTCGCCGACATTCTTGAGATTCGACCAGGCGTCGGCCGCGTTCATGTCGATCTTGATGTCGTAGGCCTGCTCCACATCCCAGAGGAGATCCGCCAGACCCAGCGAATCGACTCCGAGCGAGGTCAGTTCCGTGGCAGTCGTTATTTCGCCGATGATGGACGCACTCTCGCCGCTCTCCGATTCGACGCGGTTCTTGATCGTGGCAATGATTTCCGTCGCGAGTTGATCAGCCATTCTGTTCCTTTCCATAGCAATGCCTTTTGACGTGGGTGCGGCGCCATACCTCTGCCAGTCACGTCGCGAAAATCGTCCCTGACTAGGCTTGTGCCACTCACCAACAGCAATCGGAAAAAAAAGACCGGATGAGTTCCGGTTGGTCTGCGGCGTAGGCATCCAACTGCAACTCATTTTCCTGGGGCAACTTCCATCGCACGTCTGAGCTCATGGAAATTTCTCCTTCGGGCTCTTTTTTCGCTAGCGTCACACGATAAGGGTAGCGGGCGATCAGGGCGTGTGAGGTGCTGTCAATGCGAGATTCCGGAAGATTGATAAAATCGTTTGTTTCGATGAGATGCATCCACCCTGTGGATAGAGATACATTCCAATGAACGGGCAAGCCTCTGGTTGCGGGAGATAATGCTACAGGAGACATCCCGCATGGCTCCACGCAAAAGGTCGGCACGTCTCGGGCGCTACTAGATGCTCAGCGCCTCACACTCGCTCTCTACGGTGCGACGAAGCGCGCTGGCGGTCGCGGAAGGCACAAAGGTTATCAATCCGCAGTGTGGATTCATCCTGTGGCTCGACCTTCCGCATACCATCGATTCGCTCGACTCTTTCAGGGCTGCATCGCGGCGGCGGCATGGGCGGTATGGGCGGTATGGGTTTCTAAGCTCTGCGCCTCTCACCAATCTCAAAGGGCGGCGGCAATGCCGCCCCCTTTTTTGGAACGGAGCCGGTCGGAAAAGGTTTGGGGCTTGGTCATCGGTGGTTCCTTCGCAGGTTGTGCCAGCAACCCAACCTTACCGAAGAACATCAATGACCGCCGCTACGCCGCTCGCTCGCTACAGCGCCGCGATCCTCGCCTTCGGCCTTGTCTACATGCATCCTTTTTTCGGGGACGGTAACGGCCGCATTCACTGCAACCTGATCCACCACGTGCTTGCCGTGCGCCGCTTCAACCCGCCGGGAGTGGTGTTTCCTATCTCGGCCGCGATACTGGACTCATGCCAACGACACGATTTATGCCGCTATTTCTACGCTTCCAACCTGAAGCGTGTCTGGCGTGTGGCGCCACCTCTTTGACGGGCAGCCCCAACACGTCGGCGACATATCCGAGCGCTAGCATATCACCCTCCATTCGATTGCATCTAATTTGAATCCGAACTTCGATACTTTCAATTAAATGCCAATCCTGGTCTAAATGACTGCATTCTCCAGTTAACTGTCATGAGACATATAATAGATTAAAAACATTTTCTGATTGAGTGAGTTCATATTATATTAATATTATGTAGCAAAATATAAACCGTCATAATTATTCATGAACTGGTTGTTTCAAACGCATGAAAAGCAATTAACCCCTTTCTGATTCTGATGCTGACAATGGAGTGGGACAACAGAAGCAGGCGCGATCTCATCTGAGTGGCATGAGATGATGGGCGAGAGATGATGACACTGAATGAGCCGGGGGAGCTTACGGTGTCAATTTCTATGTCTGCGCCTATGTCTGATGACAGAGGTTTCCATGTTCTTGAGGCGGCTCCGAACCGGGACCGACGATGACGTCGGCACCGTCGACATGATCCGGCAGACCGGCAAGTCCAAGAGCTGCTTATGGCGTTGGCAGAGCGCCCCAATTCCTCAATGCGGGTAACAATCCGCTGCATTGCGGCCGGATATCCGGAACGAATCGGCTCATCATCAGCGCCGTGCGGGAACGCGTTCCGCTTGGCAGCCTTGCGGGCCGTCGCCTCGTGCGCTTTCAGCTCGGCGCAGCGGGCGTCCGAAATCCTCATGCGCTTTTCATTGCGAGCCACGCGAAAGTGCTCGCGGTCACTCCGCCTAAAAAATTCGCTCTAACGAGCAGCCCTGATCAGCCTCTCAGCAAGACTTGTCTTTCGAGCGATGATTTCTGATCCTTCATAGGAAAGATGGCCGCTGTCCCGGTAGAGGAATTTGCCATCGATCTCGGTTCTGCATTTTGTGTCGTCGCAGAGAAAGTCGTGGTAAGAGACAACCTCTACGTCAGCTTTCAAAGCCACCTGGTTCAAGAGCTCAAGAGTGCGGGATCGCATCCGGCGGTAATCGGTGACATAAATTTCGCAGTCACTGTGCCGCCCGAGCATAAGATTTCCCCTCACCTTTCGCTCAAGGCAATCGCCGATATCGAAGCTTGCGACTGGCGGGGGAGCAACTACGACCACTCGCCTGCCCAAAGCGCGAACGGCGTCGACGAGGGACTTGATACCCTCAACGGCTCCATCTACCGAAGTTTCAACTTCCGTGAATGTCCCGTCACGCCTCTTAAGCAGCATGAAGTCTTTTGAATCAGGGGCGTCAAATGGGCTCGAAATGACAACGGTCCTTATCCCCGGCCGATTTTTCAGGATACCCAAAATACTGTCATTGAAGCGAATACAGTCCTCGGCGAAGGAGGGAGACGCTGCGCGCTTGGAGAAGGCAGCAACGCCGATGGCGGGGAAGCACCCGCTCATTGTGAGCTGAGCCAGGCCGGCCTCTCCGATCGTTTTGGCCAAGCCGGGAACCAGTGCCATGGCAAATGAATCGCCCCAAACCAGCATTTCGGGCCTGCCGGTCGTCTGACAGGCCTCGGGAATGCCCTGAGGAGGCGATCCAGATGTGAGATCACATGCCCTTCCCAGGCCGTAATTGATCCGTCGGCTCTCGGAAAAGCCAACCCTACTTTCGGCTGCGCCAATGTCGACTGGCCGCGCGAAGCCGAGAAGAACCGTTGCGGCAACGAGTCCTGAGGCCATCCGTCCACGAGATGCGACGAATCCCTGCCGGAACGGCTTTTCCACGAAACGGTGAAGAACTAAGCTGGCTACAACTGAGAAGGCAACTGCCGCGTAGATCGCAAGCGCGGGAGGCTCTGCCAGCCAAGCAGCCCGCACATATACAAGCACCGGCCAATGGACCAGATAGAGCGAGTACGAGATATCCCCGATCCTTGCCATGCTTCGAACCGCCACATTATCCCTGCTGGGCGACAGCAGGAGGATCAGGGTTGCCAAGCAAACCAAAGCGGCATCCACGATCGGGTTCTGCGAACTAAGTCCAATGGGAATAAGGAGGATAAGCACGAGCGCCGGGAGGCGCAGCGCCGCACACTTGGCCGCCACGCGAGCGCTGGCGGGAAGCAATGCCCCGAGCGAACCAATCGCTATTTCCCAAAAGCGGGTCGGCAAAAGATAAAATGCAGCGTATGGGTGACGAATGGCTACGTAGAGACACAGTGCCAGGCTGGCAACCAGGAGCAAACTAACCGCTGTGAGCCGCCATCTCTTGGGAGCCAAGGCCAAGAAAGCAGGAAGCAGCAGATAACACTGTTCTTCGACAGCGAGCGACCAGAAATGCAGGAGAGGCTTCGTTTCGGCGGATTCGCCGAAATAGTCCGCCTGAGACCAGAGAACGATGTTGCCGGTGAATGTGAGCGCCCCGAGGACCTGACTTCGGAAGTCCCGCAGGCCCACATCCGACAGGAAAAAGGGGGCAGCGATCGTCGTGAGCGCAATGACCACATAGGCCGCGGGCAACAGGCGCTTCGCACGACGATAATAGAATTCCCAATAGCTGAACCGTGACTGCTCAAGCTGGGTCGCGATGAGGCCGGTGATCAGAAAGCCCGAAATTACGAAGAAAATATCAACGCCGAGATAACCAAACGGCGCGATTTGGGTATGATAAAGGACAACCAGCAGGACAGATAGACCCCGCAAGGCCTGGACATCGGCTCGAAAGTCTCGCGGCATAGAAGACCTGATGAAATTCCCGGTTTAATTGGATGAACTGAGGCCTCGCACCAACGATGTTAAAATGGTGCCCTTCTAGATCATCCGCTGGATCGAATTCGGCCGATATGCCGCACTCGCCCATAACATAAGTAAGAAAGTTGCCGGCAGAAGGTGTCGGCGTACTTGCTTTCGGTCAATTGTTGTTCTTCTAATGGAGCATGCCCGCTAATTCGTAAAATCGATTGGTTGAATGCCATACATCCAGCCTATGGATCTCTTGCACACACTCTGATAGCATTCGATTCGGCGAGGTTGCCGACTGCTTGCCGTCACGTAAGTTTTTGCCGTCCCACAAAACGTCGAGCCAAAGGCGCCCGCCACGCGCGTTCGCCATAAGGCTTCATCACGCTGCATCTGGCTTCAAGTTCGAATCCACGGCTTTGAAGTAGGCGCGGTAGTTGCGCGCCGCGACACTGGCGTCGCCGATCTGCCGTCGCGTACTGTCGATCCGCACGAGTGCGGTCTCGACTTCGGCGACCGCGTCCAGCACAGCTGACTTGTAGGCGGCCACCGCCACCTTATATGCGGCTGCCGCGCTGCCCACTGCCGCCCGGCGCGAGCCACCGTCAAAGAGCGGGATCGAGATGGCCGGGCCGAAGGACCAGGGCAGAGAGGTTCCCATCAGCGATGAACTGTCGATCGTGACCGAGCCGCCGAGGCTGAGGCTCGGATAGAGATCGGCTTTTTGCCGCGCCGATCTCGGCGAGCGATGCAGCGACCTCGAGTTCAAGGGCGTCGATGTCGGGGCGCTGCCGTAAGGCGTCGGCAGGCACGGCGGACAGCTTGAGGATCCTCGGCGCGGTAACCCTTGCCTGCCCATCGCCAGAATATCGCGGACGTGAGGCCCGTCACCGCCAGTAAGTCGGGCGAGTGACTTGACGAGAACCTCGCACTCGACGTCAGCCCGACCAATCATGAGGCGATCATTTCCTGCGACGCCGAACACCGCCTGCGGAATCGATCGCGACCAGCGCTGAAGCCGATCCGCTCCGCAAGAGCAAGTACCTCAACAATCGGATCAGGACCATCGGCGCATCAAGCGCCGCACTCGGTCGATGCTCGGCTTCAAGTCGATGGCGAGTGCCGATGCCGTCCTTTCCGGCATCGAGATGGTTCACATGATGCGTAACGGCAGGCGAGGTTCGCCATAATCCACGTCCCTCGATCGCCGAGCAGTTCGAAATCCTTGCAGCATGATCTTCGGCGCGAAAGCGTCTCGTTGTAACCAGAAGCACGATTTGCGACAGAACCCTCCCGAGTAACCCCCATTTGCTATACAGCCGCAAAGACTAAGGGCGGGCCGCCAATCACACCACGGTCATAGCGTCTAGGCAGCGGTCTTGATCTCGGCCATGACGCCGACGATGTCGTTCACCACCGTCTCGACCAGCTTCTGGTCGTCGCCCTCGGCCATAACCCGAATCAGGGGCTCGGTGCCGGAAGGCCGGATCACCAGGCGGCCGGACTTGCCGAGCCGGTTGCGGGCATCCTCGATCGCGGCCTTGACGGGTGCCGTCTCCAGGGGCTCGCCGCTGGAAAAGCGCACATTCTTCAGGAGCTGCGGCACCGGCTCGAACTTTTTGCAGATCTCGCTGACCGGCTTGTTCTGGCGCTTGATGCAGGCCAGCACCTGCAGCGCCGAGACCAGCCCGTCGCCGGTGGTGGAGAAATCAGACAGCACGATATGGCCGGACTGCTCGCCGCCGACATTCAGCCCATGCGCGCGCATGTGCTCGACCACGTAACGGTCGCCGACCTGGGTTCGGTGAAATTGCAGGCCGGCTTCACCGAGGAAGCGTTCGAGGCCAAGATTGGACATGACGGTGGCGACGACGCCGCCGCCTGCCAGGCGGCCGCTGTGATGCCAGGATTCGGCGATCAGCGCCATGATCTGGTCGCCGTCGACGACAGCGCCGTTCTCGTCGACGATGACCATGCGGTCGGCGTCGCCATCGAGCGCTATGCCGATGTCGGCGCGCACTTCATGAACCTTCTTGGAGAGGCCCACCGGGTGCGTCGAACCGCATTCCTCGTTGATGTTGAAGCCGTTCGGCTCGTTGTTGATGGTGATGACCTCGGCGCCGAGTTCC
The DNA here is from genome assembly GCF_055811535.1 of Mesorhizobium sp. WSM4816. NCBI lineage: Bacteria > Pseudomonadati > Pseudomonadota > Alphaproteobacteria > Hyphomicrobiales > Phyllobacteriaceae > Mesorhizobium > Mesorhizobium sp. WSM4816. The sequence continues at coordinate 20,707 of NZ_JBVVQR010000004.1, forward strand.
CAAAGCGCTGCCGGCGCCACCTTGTAGGCGGCGCCGTTGGCGCAATCGACCACGATGCGCAGGCCCGCCAGCGACATGGACCGCGGCAGAGTGCGCTTGGCGAATTCGATATAGCGGTCGTGCACGCCGTCCACGCGCTTGGCGCGCCCGAGCCCATCCGCGTCGGCCAGCGAAATGTCGACATCCTGGTCGAGCAGCGCCTCGATGCGCATCTCGATCTCGTCCGACAGCTTGTAGCCGTCGGGGCCGAACAGCTTGATGCCGTTATCGTAATAGGGGTTGTGCGAGGCCGAGATCATCACGCCGATATCGGCGCGCAGCGACCGCGCCAGCATGGCGACCGCCGGCGTCGGAATCGGCCCGAGCAGGAACACATCCATGCCGGCGGCACAGAAGCCCGCGACCAGCGCGTTCTCGATCATATAGCCCGACAGCCGCGTATCCTTGCCGAGCACGACGCGATGGCGATGGTGGCCGCGCTGGAACGACAGGCCGGCAGCCATGCCGACCTTCATCGCAACCTCGGCGGTCATCGGAAATTTGTTGGCCCCTCCCCGGATCCCGTCCGTTCCGAAATATCGTCTCGTCATCTTACTCGACGTGCCCATATATGATTCACCCAAGTGTCGCCTCGTGGACATTCCCACAGGCAGCCAGTGTCCGAGTGACTGGCCGCTTGCCACTCCGCATCTTCTTTGCAGGATACCATGATTGTCAGGACGAAAGGTGTCCTTAGCTCACAATCTGGGGTGAGGACAAGAGCTGTACAAAATCTTGCGCTAAGCCCGAACGGATCGTGAAACTCATGCGGCTCGCCGGGTTGGGGTCGGTAGCCTAAGGGTTCGAAAGCCTTCGGGCATCTGATGCTCGGTGTCCCAGGTGGAGATGCCTGTCAGGTTGATATGTTACCAACTCAGCGGCGAGATATACTTCAACAGCGTATCTGGAATGTTTCGCCCTCCTCGTTTCAACTGTGTGGCCCGCGCGGTCGAGATAGACCGTGTTCCAGTGTACGATCGCGCTGACGACGAGGTTGAGCCCGGATGCGCGGAAGGCCTGGCTCTCGAACGAACGATCGCGAATTTCGCCTCGCTCATGGAAGAACACGGCGCGCTTGAGCTTGTGTGCTGCTTCGCCCTTGTTGAGGCCGGCTTGGCAGCGTGCCGGGCTTGAGTACCATTCAATCATGAATATGGATCGCTCGATCCTGCCCCGCAGCGCCCTTGCGAGTTGGCTTTCCTTCTGCAGTTAATGAGGGTCTTCCTCAATTTGTGTGGTTCAACCGCTGTTAGCGACGCCACTCTCTATCTTTCCCTGACATGCTGACCTTCCAACCTGCTTAGCGCTAGCGCGCTACCCCCGACAGCTTACCGAGCTGTAGCATCTGCCTCTTGAAGCGCCTGCGAACCGTCGCCAGCGCATCTGTGTCCATTCCCAGGGTCTTCCTCAATTTGTGTGGTTCATCCGCTGTTAGCGACGCTATCGCTATGGGCGGGCATGCGAACGAAATCGAAATGGTCGCCCGACCCAGGGGGCAGAATTCTGGGTGTCGCGCTCACTGATGATCACAGTTGGGTTGTTTCCGCTGCCGGACCAGCGATCGGCATTTGCCCCGATTGTGGCCGGCGAAGCCGAAGTCGGCATGGCTGGTCCAACCGCAGCCTTCAGGATCTGCCGGTCCAGGGCAAGCCCGTGACGGTGAAGCTCCTGCTGAGCCGCTGGCGATGTGCACATCAGAAATGTGGGCGACAAACGTTCACTGATCGACTCCCGACGGTTGCTTCCCCTTATGCGCGCAGGACGACGAGGGTCGTGGAGATTGTCGGCTTGCTCGGGCATAGCACGGGTGGACGTCCTGGCGAACGCCTCATGCAACGGCTCGGCATGCCGGTCAGTGACGACACCATCCTGCGGCAACTGAAGCGGGATGCCGCGTTTACTCACCGCGCCTCCGAGATTCGGGTGGTTGGCATCGATGACTGGAGCTGGCGGCGAGCGACGCGATACGGCACTATCATGGTTGATCTCGAGCGCCACTCGGACGTCGACATTCTCGATGATCGGAGTGTCGATAGCGCAGCCAGGTGGCTGCGGAATCATCCCTGCGTCGAGGTATCGTCAGCCGAGACCGCTGCGGCCTGTATGCGCAGGCCGTCCGTGAAGGCGCACCGCAGGCTCACCAGGTGGCCGACCGGTTTCATCTGGTCCAGAATCTTCGTACGGCAATCGAGGAACAGATGAGCCTTAGTGGACGTGCTTCAGGAAGATCCATCCTGTCCGAGGACGCTATTGTCGACGCTGCGACACATCGCCGGCGTGCCTGTCTCGCGCATAGGCAGTCTCGCCAGGAGATATTCGAGATGCTACGCCTTACGCCAGGAGGGTCTATCCTACAGCGCGATCGCCCGACGGACCGGCGATGAGCGTCGCAGCGTAGCGAAGTGGCTCAAATTCAAGGCTCCGCCAGATAGGCGGCGAGCAGCATTGAACCCCACATCACCATGGTGCTTTGAAACGTTCATTGCCCAATGCTGGAAGGAAGGGAACCGCTGCGGACGGCATCTTTTTCATGATGTCAAGCAGCGCGGCTACACGGCAGCTTCTCCAATCTGGAGCGACTGCTGGCAGCTTGGCGGCGGGCCGAAAAGAGTGCGCGCCGATGATGTTCCTTCGATCGCGATCAGCTTGGGACCCGTTCGAGATCCGGATACCGGCCACGCGATTTCGCCAGTTGTTGCCGCGGCGCTGTGCATAAAGCCAAGAGGCCTGCTGACGCCTCGACAAGCAAGGAAAGTCGACGCCCTGAAGCAGGGATCTGACGCATTCGCCGAGATGCGACGCCTGGCAATGCGCTTCAACGGTATCCTTCTGAGCAAGAGGTCGGAAACACTGGACCCCTGGATCGACGATGCAATCGACTCCGACATCATTCCGATCATGCGATTCGCCCGTGTTTTGCGCAGAGACTCGATGCCGTCAACAACGCCATTGAGCTGCCCTGGAGCAATGGACAGGCCGAAGGTCAGATCAACCGCCTCAAGACCATCAAGCGCGCAATGTACGGCAGGCTCCGAACCGGCTGGACCGACGATGACGTCGGCACCGTCGACATGATCCGGCAGACCGGCAAGTCCAAGAGCTGCATATGGCGTTGGCAGAGCGCTTCGCCGCCGAAGGCTTCAAGGGCTGTTGCGACAAGACGCGGCCCTCGCGGTATTGCGGCTCTCGGGCCCCGAAGCCCTGCCGAGCGCGGTTCTGATACGCCGTGAGAGGAATTGGATGACGGGCCAGAATTGTGAAATATATTGCGGCATTATGTAATTTTAGAAATCCCAGTAACAAATAAAGTTAACATTCTTTTCACTTGAATTTTCGGCCTTATTGTTAAATTAATTAGGGCGACCGAACCAGTCAAGCTCAAGCTGGTTAGTCGAAATCCAATTTTACTGGTGCTTTTTGAGAGATTAGACTCTACGAATTTTGCGCGAAGCTGCAAATGATTTTGTAGCTTTACTACATAATGGTTCTTTATGGAGTTGTTTGCATGCGCGTAGAAAATGGTCATTGCGATGTGATCGGTGTGTCGGTCGCTCCCACGCAACTTAATAGTCTGTCTGCTGCGATTCTGCAGCAGGGGGGGATGGCGCGAGTGTCGCTGCCAGGCAATGTGGTGACCTGGGCGGCAGGCCGTCACCAGACGCTCAGGCGGATGTTTTCCGACCAGCGTTTCAACAGGGACTGGCGACAGTGGCGGGCGCTGAAGGACGGCGAGATTCCCGAGGATCATCCGCTGATCGGGATGTGTAAAGTGGACAACATGGTCACGGCGCCTGGCACCGATCACCGGCGCTTGCGCGGCCTGCTGTCCAGGAGCTTCGCGCCAAGTCGTATCGCCTTGCTGGCGCCACGGATCGAACAATGCGTCGATCGACTCCTGGCCGAGATGGCGCAGCGCGGCGGCAGTGACGATCTGATGTGCGAGTTCGCCGTTCCGCTGCCCACCAACGTGATCGCCCAACTGTTCGGTTTGCCGGACGAACAGCGCGAGGAGATCGTCGCGCTCACCTACAGCCGGGCCAACACCTCCGCCACAGCCGCAGAGGTGCGACAGACGCGGCACCGCATCCCGGATTTCTTCCGTCGCCTGATCGCGCTCAAGCGGGGCCAGCTCGGCGACGATCTGGATTCGGCCCTGATCGTCGCGCGCGACCACGGCGAGCTCGTTTCCGACACCGAGCTCATCGACATGCTATTTATGGTGCTCTCCGCAGGCTTCGTGACCACCACCGGCGTCATCGGGCAATGGCGTGCTGGCATTGCTGACGCATCCGCAGCAACTGCACCTGGTGCGCAGCGGCTAAGTTCCGTGGTCACAGGCGATCGAGGAGATCCTGCGCTGGGGCAGCGCAGTGGCCAATCTGCCGTTCCGCTATGCCACCCAGGACGTGGAGATCGACGGATGCATGGTCCGCCGCGGCGACGCCGTCCTGATGGCGTTCCATGCGGCGAACCGGGACGAAAAGGCCTTCGGTCCCGGCGCCGACAGGTTCGATGTCACCCGGCGGCACAACCCGCACCTGTCGTTCGGCGAGGGGCCGCATTCCTGCCTGGGCGCTGAGCTGGCGCGCCTGGAATTGCGCTGCGCCTTCCCCGCGCTGTTCCGGCGGCTGGAGGATCTGGCGTTGAGCATCGGCGCGGAGGACGTCGTCTACATGCCGTCTTACGTCATTCTCTGCCCGCAGCGCCTGCCGGTCACCTTCCGCCCTCCATCGCTTAAAGAGTGAGGTGCCACCATGTCCGAACGACCCTTGCCGACGCTGCCGATGTGGCGCGTCGATCACATCGAGCCCTCGCCCGAGATGTTGGCGCTATGCGCCAATGGTCCGATCCACCGCGTGCGGTTCCCGTCCGGGCACGAAGGCTGGTGGGTGACAGGCTACGACGAGGCCAAGGTGGTGCTGTCCGACGCGGCATTCCGGCCCGCGGGAATGCCGCCGGCGGCATCCACCCCGGATTCGGTGATTCTCGGTTCGCCGGGGTGGCTGGTCTCGCACGAGGGGGGCGAGCATGCCCGGTTACGCACGATCGTGGCGCCGGCCTTCAGCAACCGCAGGGTGAAGCTGCTCGCGCAGCAGGTCGAGGCGATCGCCGCGCAGTTGTTCGAGACGCTGGCGGCCCAGCCCCAACCCGCCGACCTGCGGCGCCACCTCTCCTTTCCGCTTCCAGCCATGGTCATCAGCGCGCTGATGGGCGTGCTCTACGAGGATCACGGCTTTTTCGCCGGGCTGTCCGACGAGGTGATGACGCACCAGCATGAAAGCGGCCCGCGCACCGCGTCGCGCCTGGCCTGGGAAGAACTGCGCGCCTACATTCGCGGCAAGATGCGGGACAAGCGCCAGGATCCGGGCGACAACCTGCTGACGGATCTGCTCGCAGCAGTCGACCAAGGCAAGGCAACCGAGGAAGAGGCGATCGGCCTGGCAGCGGGCATACTGGTGGCGGGGCACGAGAGCACTGTCGCGCAGATCGAATTCGGCCTGCTGGCTATGTTCCGCCATCCGCAACAGCGCGAACGCCTGGTCGGCGAACCGTCCCTGGTGGACAAGGCGGTGGAGGAAATCCTGCGCATGTACCCGCCGGGCGCGGGCTGGGACGGCATCATGCGCTATCCGAGGACCGACGTGACCATCGCGGGCGTGCATATTCCTGCGGAGAGCAAGGTGCTGGTCGGCCTGCCGGCGACGTCGTTCGATCCGCGCCATTTCGACGACCCGGAAATCTTCGACGTCGGACGCGACGAAAACCCGCACCTGGCGTTCTCCTACGGGCCGCACAACTGTACCGGAGCGGCGCTGGCCAGGCTGGAACTCAAGGTGGTGTTCGGTTCGATCTTCCAGCGCTTTCCCGCGCTACGCCTAGCCGTGTCGCCCGAAGAACTGAAGTTGCGCAAGGAGATCATCACTGGCGGGTTCGAGGAGTTGCCGGTGCTCTGGTGACGCGCGGACGCCGCCGGGATCGGGATCTTCTGCGCAATTTGCCGGCGCGCCTGGGTGCGCACCGGTCAGATCAGCCAGCCAACAGGTAACCAGGATGGACGTGCAAGAAACCACAGCAGCATGCCGGGACGCCTTCGCCGAACTGGCGTCGCCAGCGTGCATCCACGACCCGTATCCGTTCATGCGGTGGTTGCGCGAGCACGATCCGGTGCATCGCGCGGCGTCGGGCCTCTTTCTGTTGAGCCGCCACGTCGACATTTACTGGGCGCTCAAGGCCACGGGCGATGCGTTTCGGGGACCGGCGCCGGGCGAACTGGCGCGCTATTTCCCGCGTGCGGCGACCAGCCTGTCGCTCAACCTGCTGGCGTCCACGCTAGCGATGAAGGACCCCCCGACGCATACGCGTCTGCGCCGGCTGATCTCGCGCGATTTCACCATGCGCCAGATCGACAACCTGCGGCCGAGTATCGCGCGCATCGTCGCAGCGCGCCTGGACGGCATGGCGCCCGCGCTGGAGCGCGGGGAGGCGGTGGACCTGCATCGGGAATTCGCGCTGGCCTTGCCCATGCTGGTCTTCGCCGAACTGTTCGGCATGCCCCAGGACGACGTGTTCGGGCTCGCCGCCGGCATCGGCACCATTCTGGAAGGCCTGAGTCCGCACGCCAGCGATCCCCAGCTCGCCGCCTCGGACGAGGCCAGCGCCAAGGTGCAGGCCTATTTCGGCGACCTCATACAGCGCAGGCGCACCGATCCCCGCCACGACATCGTGTCGATGCTGGTCGGCGCACACGACGACGATACCGACACGCTGTCGGATGCGGAGTTGATCAGCATGCTGTGGGGCATGCTGCTGGGCGGCTTCGCCACCACTGCTGCGACCATCGACCATGCGGTCCTGGCGATGCTGGCGCATCCCGAACAGCGGCACTGGCTGGAGGGAGACGCCGTGGGGGTGAAGGCATTCGTCGAAGAAGTCCTGCGCTGCGAGGCGCCCGCCATGTTCAGCTCCATTCCGCGTATCGCCGTGCGCGACATCGAACTGGGCGGCGTGGTGATCCCGAAGGACGCGGATGTGCGCGTGCTGATCGCGGCCGGCAATCGCGACCCGGACGCCTTCGCCGATCCCGACCGCTTCGATCCCGCGCGGTTCTACGGCACCAGTCCTGGCATGTCGACCGACGGGAAGATCATGCTGAGCTTCGGCCACGGCATCCACTTCTGCCTCGGTGCGCAACTGGCCCGGGTGCAGTTGGCCGAGAGCCTGCCGCGGATCCAGGCGCGCTTCCCCACGCTGGCATTGGCCGAGCAGCCGACCCGGGAGCCCTCCGCGTTCCTTAGGACATTCCGCGCGCTGCCGGTGCGGCTGCATGCGCAGGGTGGGGCTGAGATGCGCGTCGTGGTCGACCAGGATCTGTGCGGAACCACCGGGCAGTGCGTGCTGACGCTGCCGGGCACCTTTCGCCAGCGCGAACCGGACGGCGTGGCTGAAGTGTGCGTGGCGACGGTCCCGCAGGCGCTGCACGCCGCCGCGCGGCTCGCGGCGAGCCAGTGCCCGGTCGCCGCCATTCGGGTCATCGAAAGCAACTCTGGCGATGACGAGCGCGCCAGCGCCGACCCTGCGCCTTCTCCGGCGGAGGCCTAGCGGCATGCCGCGAAAGACCAACGCAATCAGGAGGACACGATGGGACGGTTTGAAGGCAAGGTGGCCGTGGTGACCGGCGCCGGCGCCGGCATCGGCAAGGCATGCGCCCTCGCCATCGCGCGCGAGGGCGGCAGAGTGGTGGTGGCCGACATTGATGGCTCGGCGGCCATCGCCTGCACCGCGCAGATCGCGGCCGAAGCGGGCCACGCGCTGGCCCTGGCCATGGACATTGCCGATGCGCAGGCGGTAGCAGCGCTGTTCGAGACGGCGGAGCGGCACTTCGGTGGGGTCGACCTGCTGGTGAACAACGCGAGCGCCATGCATCTGACCCCGCGCGACCACGCGATCCTCGACCTGGACCTGGCGGTCTGGGATCAGACCATGGCGACCAATTTGCGCGGCACGCTGCTCTGCTGCCGGCAGGCGATCCCACGGATGATCGCCCGCGGCGGTGGCGCGATCGTCAACATGTCGTCGTGCCAGGGGCTCAGCGGTGACACCGCGCAGACGTCCTACGCCGCGTCGAAGGCGGCGATGAACATGCTGTCGGCCTCGCTCGCGACCCAGTACGGTCATGCGCAGATCCGCTGCAACGCGGTTGCGCCGGGTCTCATCATGACCGAGCGTCTCCTCGCCAAGCTGGACGAGTGCATGCAACAGCATCTGCGCCGGCACCAGCTCCTGCCGCGCGTCGGCCGCCCGGAGGACGTGGCCGCGCTGGTGGCGTTCCTGCTCTCCGCCGATGCTGCGTTCATCACCGGCCAGGTCGTGTGCATCGACGGCGGCATGCTGGCGCATGTGCCGACATACGCCGACGGTGGCAACAGCCGCGCCGCGCGGCCTGCCGGCGACATCGCCGAAGCGGCCGCGGCGCCGCGCTGCTGATGAACATGCTGCTCAACCCGCTGGACCGTCGGCACCGGCTGCGGTACGACATCCCGGTCGTGCCCGGCGCTTTCCCCCTCGTCGGGCATCTTCCCGCCATCGTCTGCGACCTGCCGTGCCTGCTGCGGCGCGCGGAACGGACGCTGGGCAGCCACTTCTGGCTGGATTTCGGCCCGGCCGGCCACCTGATGACCTGCGTGGATCCGGATGCGTTCGCACTGCTCCGGCACAAGGACGTGTCCTCGGCGCTGATGGAAGAGATCGCGCCCGAATTGCTTCGCGGAACGTTGGTCGCCCAGGACGGCGGCGAGCACCGGCAGGCGCGCGATGCGATCAAGGCGGCGTTCCTGCCCAAGGGGTTGACCCAGGCCGGCATCGGCGACCTGTTCGCGCCCATCATCCTGGCGCGGGTGCAGGCGTGGCGCGACCGCGGCGACGTGACCATCCTGCGCGAAACCGGCGATCTGACGCTCAAGCTCATCTTCAACCTCATGGGAATCCCCGCGAACGACCTGCCGGGTTGGCATCGCAAGTACCGGCAACTGCTGCAGTTGATCGTCGCGCCTCCGATTGACCTGCCCGGACTGCCCTTGCGGCGCGGCCGCGCCGCCCGCGACTGGATCGACGCGCAGTTGCGCCAGTTCGTCCGCGACGCGCGCGCGCATGCCGCGCGAACCGGGTTGATCAACGACATGGTGAGCGCCTTCGATCGCAGCGATGATGCGCTCTCCGATGACGTCCTGGTCGCCAATATCCGCTTGCTGCTGCTTGGCGGTCACGACACCACCGCCTCGACGATGGCCTGGATGGTGATCGAGCTGGCGCGGCAGCCTGTGCTGTGGGACGCCCTGGTTGAGGAGGCGCAACGCGTGGGCGCGGTGCCGACCCGACACGCGGACCTGGCGCAGTGTCCGGTCGCCGAGGCGCTGTTCCGCGAGACGCTGCGCGTGCATCCGGCGACTACGCTCCTGCCGCGTCGCGCGCTGCAGGAATTGCAACTCGGCCAACGGCGCATTCCCGCGGGCACCCATCTGTGCATCCCGCTGCTGCATTTCTCGACCTCGGCGCTGCTCCACGAGGCGCCTGATCAGTTCCGCCTGACGCGGTGGCTGCAACGCACGGAGCCGATCCGGCCGGTGGACATGCTGCAGTTCGGTACCGGGCCACACGTCTGCATCGGCTACCACCTGGTATGGCTGGAACTGGTGCAGTTCTCCATCGCCTTGGCGCTGACCATGCACAAGGCCGGGGTGCGGCCGCGGTTGCTGAGCGGCGTCGAAAAAGGCCGGCGCTATTACCCGACCGCACATCCGTCCATGACAATCCGCATCGGATTCTCATGAGCTGGCATCGCATGCCCCGTGTGCGAGGAAGCGGCGCCGGCGACGCGCGGCATTGCTGCACTCGGCGCGCTCGCTCGGTGCGACGCCGTCAACACCGCGGCGGCTCGCCGCTCGCCGTTGCGGTCTCCTGGCAGGTACAAGGACATGAACAACATGCAGACCGGTTCCACGCTACACGACGACCGAACTGGCGTTTCCGCGTTCGGCGGATTGGGCGCGCAGGCGCGCGGCGCATCCGGCGGGCAACTGCCGGAGATCTGGATGCAGGACGGCGTAAAGCGGGTCGAACAGGCGCTGGCGCGTCTCCTCTGCGCCGAAGACGACGGTGAGACCGAGCTGATGGCGGCGATGCGCTACGCCACCTTGCATGGCGGAAAGCGCACCCGCGCCTTGCTCTGTCTGGCTGCCGGCGCACTGGCCGACACGCCGGCGCACATGCTCGACGACGTCGGCGCCGCCATCGAGATGATGCACGCCTGTACCCTGGTCCACGACGACCTGCCCGCGATGGACGACGACGTGCTTCGCCGCGGCTTTCCGACCGTGCACGTCAAGTTCGGCGAAGCCACTGCGATCCTGGTCGGCGATGCGCTGCAGGCGCACGCCTTCCTGACCCTGGCGAGCCTGGATGCACCGGGCCACAACCGTATCGCGCTCGTGCGCGAACTGGCGCAGGCGGTGTCCGCCGAGGGTGCCGCAGGCGGACAGGCCATGGATCTATCGCTGGTCGGAAAGCACGTCGAGCTGGACAGGATCGTGGCGATGCACCGGATGAAGAGCGGAGCGCTAGTGCGCGCGTCCGTTCGCATGGGTGCGCTAGGCGCCATCTCGGAGGATGCCGCGCACGCTGCGCTGTACTGTGCGCTCGATCGCTACAGCGCCTGTTTCGGCCTGGCGTTGCAGGTAGTCGACGACATTCTCGACGCGACAGCGGATACCGCGACGCTGGGCAAGACGCCCGGCAAGGACGCGGCGGCGCAGAAGCCGACCTGCGCGTCGATCATGGGGCTGCAGGCAGCGCGCCAGTTCGCGCTGGATCTGTTGCGCGACGCCGGGGAGGCCATCGCCCCGCTGGGTCCGCGTGCGGAACGATTGGCGCAGATGCTGCAGCGGGCCAATGCGTATCTGTTCAAGCACGCGCCCTGCGCATGAGCGCGCGCGTCCGCATGGAGCCGCCCCTGTGCCGCTGCGATCGGCTGGCGGCAGCGGTGCATGCTGCACTGTGTTCCAAGTCGGCGGCGCCGATCGCAGCGGTTGCCCAGCACGGCCGCGGCGCACGCGGCGCGCTGCGCGAGCAAGCCTATGCGGCGGACCGGCGCCGGCTTCGGGGCGCATCGCCGCGCCGGAGCAGGGCGGCCGTCCGGCGCTGCCCGTGTGCCGGGCCGCGACGGGCCTGCGGCGACGTGCGCGGCGTCTGCCCTATCCTGGTTCTCGTCAACCGTGTGCAGAAGGAATATCCCGCGTGAACGCGCTGTCCGAACAGATCCTTTCCGAATTGCGCCACCTGCTGAGCGAGATGAGCGACGGCGGCAGCGTCGGTCCGTCCGTCTACGACACGGCGCGAGCTCTGCAGTTCTACGGCAACGTCACCGGTCGGCAGGACGCATACTCGTGGCTCCTCGCGCAGCAACAGGCCGATGGCGGATGGGGAAGCGCGGACTTCCCGCTGTTCCGCCATGCGCCCACGTGGGCGGCGTTGCTGGCATTGCAGCGTGCCGATCCTTTTCCCGGCGCTGCCGATGCAGTCCAGGCTGCAACCCGGTTCCTCGAGCGCCAGCCCGATCCCTACGCGCATGCGGTGCCGGAAGACGCGCCGATCGGCGCGGAGCTGATCCTGCCGCAGTTGTGCGGCGAGGCCGCATCCTTGCTGGGCGGCGTGGCGTTTCCGCGCCACCCGGCGCTGTTGCCGTTGCGGCAAGCGTGCCTGGTCAGGCTGGGGGCGGTGGCGACGTTGCCGAGCGGCCATCCGTTGCAGCACTCCTGGGAAGCCTGGGGAACGTCGCCGACCACCGCATGCCCCGATGACGACGGCAGCGTCGGCATCAGTCCGGCGGCCACTGCCGCGTGGCGTGCGAACGCCGTGACACAGGGGAGCACGCCTCAGGTCGGGCGCGCCGACGCGTATCTGCAGGCGGCATCGCGGGCGACGCGCAGCGGCATCGAAGGTGTCGTGCCCAACGTCTGGCCGATCAATGTGTTCGAGCCATGCTGGTCGCTGTACACCCTGCATCTGGCCGGGCTGTTCGCGCATCCCGCGCTCGCCGAGGCGGTGCGCGTGATCGTCGCGCAGCTCGACGTCCGCCTGGGCGTGCGCGGTCTGGGCCCTGCCTTGCAGTTCGCGGCCGATGCGGACGACACCGCCGTTGCGTTGTGCGTCCTGCGCCTTGCGGGCCGCGACCCGGCGGTCGATGCGTTGCGCCATTTCGAAATCGGCGAGCTGTTCGTCACCTTCCCCGGCGAACGCAATGCCTCGGTGTCGACCAACATCCATGCCCTGCATGCGTTGCGACTGTTGGGAAAGCCCGCCGCCGGCACCAGCGCCTACGTCGAGGCCAATCGCAACCCGCACGGTCTATGGGACAACGAAAAATGGCACGTTTCGTGGCTGTATCCCACCGCGCATGCGGTCGCTGCGCTAGCGCAAGGCAACCCCCAGTGGCGCGACGAGCGCGCGCTGGCGGCGCTGCTGCAGGCGCAGCGCGACGACGGCGGCTGGGGCGCCGGTCGCGTGTCCACATTCGAGGAAACGGCCTATGCGCTGTTCGCGTTGCACGTGATGGATGGGAGCGAAGAGCCGACAGGGCGCCGGCGCATCGCGCAGGCGGTGGCGCGTGCGCTGGAGTGGATGCTCGCCCGACATGCGGCGCACGCACTGCCGCAGACGCCGCTGTGGATCGGCAAGGAACTGTATTGCCCCACCCGGGTCGTGCGCGTGGCCGAACTTGCCGGGTTGTTGCTGGCGCTTCGTTGGGGGCGGCGCGTCCTGGCCGAGGGACCAGGAGCGGCGCCATGATCCAGACCGAACGCGCGCTGCAGCAGGTGCTGGAGTGGGGGCGTTCCCTGACCGGGTTCGCCGACGAGCATGCCGTGGAAGCGGTCAGGGGCGGCCAGTACATCCTGCAGCGTATCGAACCGAGCCTGCGCGACACCAGCGCCCGCACCGGCCGCGATCCGCAGGACGAAACGCTGATCGTGGCGTTCTATCGCGAACTGGCGCTGCTGTTCTGGCTCGACGATTGCAACGACCTTGGCCTGATCGCGCCGGAGCAGCTCGCCGCGGTGGAGCAGGCGCTGGGGCAGGGCGTACCGTGCGCGCTCCCCGGATTCGAGGGCTGCGCTGTGCTGCGCGCTTCGCTGGCCGCGCTGGCCTACGATCGTCGCGACTATGCTCAGCTTCTCGACGATACCCAGTGCTACTGCGCGGCGCTGCACGCCGGACACGCGCAGGCGGCAGGGGCGGAACGCTGGTCCTACGCCGAGTATCTGCACAACGGCATCGATTCGATCGCCTACGCTAACGTGTTCTGTTGCCTGTCGTTGCTGTGGGGGCTGGACATGGCGAACTTGCGCGCGCGTCCGGCGTTTCGCCAGGTCCTGCGGCTCATCTCCGCGATAGGGCGCTTGCAGAACGATCTGCATGGACGCGACAAGGACAGGTCGGCCGGCGAGGCCGACAATGCCGCGATCCTGCTGCTGCAGCGCTATCCGGCTATACCTGTGGTGGAGTTCCTCAACGACGAGCTGGCCGGCCATACGCGCATGCTGCACCGGGTGATGGCGCAAGAACGCCTTCCCGCGCCATGGGGACGGTTGATCGAGGCCATGGCGGCCATCCGCGCGCAGTACTACCAGACCTCGACCAGCCGCTACCACAGCGACGCTGCGGGGGGAGGCCAGCGTGCGCCGGCCTGAGCGCGCGGGAGACGGCGGCGTGTGCGCGCTGCCGTCGGTCCGATCCGAAGCAACGCCGTCGCCCGATGCGACGGATGGAGCGAGCATGAGCGACACCGCCCTGAGCCGGCGCAAGGACGACCATCTGGACATCGTGCTGGATCGGCGAACGGCGCCGGCCACGGTCGCCACCGGCTGGGAGTACATCCGTTTCGAACACTGCGCATTGCCCGAGTTGGACTTGACGCAGATCGACCTGCGCGCATCGCTGCTGGGCAAGACCATGCCCGCGCCGCTGCTGATCAGCTCCATGACCGGCGGCATGCCACGCGCCGAGGCCGTCAACCGGCATCTGAGCGAGGCAGCGCAAGCCTTGGGGATCGCCATGTGCGTCGGTTCGCAGCGCGTGAGCCTGCAATCCCGCAACTCCCAGGGGCTGACGCGCACGCTACGCCGCCTGGCCCCAGACATTCCCTTGCTGGCCAATATCGGCGCCGCGCAACTTCGCGAGGCCGACGGCCTGGACCTGGCGCGCCGGGCGGTGGATGCGCTGGAGGCCGATGGACTCATCGTCCATCTCAATCCGCTGCAGGAAGCGGTACAGCCGGAGGGCGACCGCGACTGGCGCGGCGTCCTGGCGCAGATCGCTCGCGCCGCGCGCAGCGTGGGCGTGCCGATCGTGGCCAAGGAAGTGGGGGCGGGCCTGTCCGCCTCGGTGGCCTGTGCGCTCGTCGAGGCGGGCGTGGCGGTGATCGATGTCGCCGGCGCCGGCGGCACCAGTTGGGCCGCGGTGGAGGGCGAGCGCGCCCGCGATGCCGCCGACCGTGCAGTGGCGATGGCGTTCGCCGATTGGGGGATTCCGACCCCGGCCAGCGTGCAGGCAGTACGTCGGGCGCTGCCAACGGTGAAGCTAATCGCGTCGGGCGGGATCCGCGACGGCGTCGACGTGGCCAAGGCTATCCACCTGGGCGCGGACATCGCCGGGCAGGCGGCCGGCGTGCTGCGCGCGGCGACGGTGTCCACCGAGGCGGTTGTCGCGCATTTCGAGATCGTCATCCGCCAGTTGGCCGTCGCCTGCTTCTGCACCGGCTCGGCTGATCTGGCAGCGTTGCGTCAGGCGCGCTTGTTGCCCTCGGCGCATCTGCCCGCCGGTTGACCCCGGCGTCGCCCGCACGTGGCGGCGGGCGCCTAGCAGGCTGCTGAAATGCCTACGCCAAACATAGACTAACTGATCCACCTTGGCGAAGCGGTTCGATGCGCGGGAGCGATGTGTTCATGGAGCAGCTGTTCACGATGAAGCGGCTGGAGGATTTCGTTCCAGCCGACCATCCACTGTGCCCGATCCGGCTGATGGTCAATGAAGCGCTGGTGCGGCTAGACCAGACGCGAGGAATGACAGAAACTCTCCGTAGCACTTCGACAGGTTCAGGCCATTGAAGCTCGTTATTGAGTACCAACCAGGCGGTGCCGAAATTGATTGCAGATATGGTGGCCGGAGTTGATGTTCGAGCACCAGGCCATGGTATGGGGTGCCACCGGTCGCCGCGAGCAGCACGGTCTTGCCCGTCAGCGCACGTATCGACGAGATCGAACAGGTGTTTGAGGGCACCGGTGTAGGATGCTCGATAAACAGGCGTTCCAACCACGAGCAGATCGGCCTTCTCGACGCGCTGGATGATCCCTTCTCCGGATGCACCGAGTGCGTCGCGGGATAGCCCCGGCGAAAAGCGAGGGTGTCGCCTCGGTAATCTCGATCAGACCGGTGTCCGCCGGCACGCGCAACGCGACCGCCTTGACAGCGCGTTCACCACCGCGGTGGTGCGGGTTGCCGTGTTTACGCCGCCCGATATTCCGAGAACCGACGTCCCTGGGAAAGACGGGCTGTTAGCCGCGTGGCAAAGGGGCAAGCTTCGAAGCGCCACGCAGATTCGCGCGACGAGCTATTTCGTACCGACCGGCTCGGTGACATAATCGTCGGCGCCGAGTTCGAGGCCCGAGACGATACCAGCCTCGTCGGTGCGGCAGGAGAGGATGAACATCGGAATATCGAAGCCCGCTCTGGCGCCATTTTCGGTTTTGTGGGCTTGAACGTGCGTTCTGGGACCGCCGATCAGTTAACGATCGTCGCCTCCGTTGCGTTGCGCAGTTCGCTTTCGGTTACGCCATTGGCGACCTCCACCAGCCTCAGGCCTCCTTCAACGACATCTAAAACGCCAAGGTTCGTGATGATTCTGTTGACAACCGATTTGCCGGTCAGTGGCAGAGTGCACGCCTTCAACACTTTAGACTTCCCCGGCTTGTTGGTGTGGTCCATGACCACGACGACGCGCTTGACGCCGGCGACCAGATCCATTGCTCCACCCATGCCCTTCACCAGCTTCCCGGGGATCATCCAATTCGCTAAGTCACCGTTCTCGGCTACTTCCATGGCGCCGAGGATAGCCATGGCGATCTTGCCGCCGCGGATCATTGCAAAGCTCTGCGCCGAGTCGAAGAAGGCGGAATCTGGCAGTGCGGTCACCGTTTGTTTGCCGGCATTGATAAGATCGGCGTCGATCTCCTCCTCGGTCGGGAATGGACCAATACCAAGCAGGCCGTTCTCCGACTGCAGCGTTACATGGATGCCGTCCGGAATGTAATTGGCGACCAACGTGGGAATGCCGATGCCGAGATTGACGTAAGTGCCGTCTTCAAGTTCTCGTGCAGCCCGCGCCGCCATTTGGTTTCTGTCCCAGGCCATTTTTTCTCTCCCCTCAAGCCGCCGCACGCGTCGTGCGTTGTTCGATCCGTTTCTCATGCTCGCCCTGGACCAGGCGATGCACGTAGATTCCCGGCAGGTGGATCTGATCGGGATCGAGGCCGCCAACAGGAACGATCTCCTCGACCTCCGCGACGCAGATGTTGCCGCAGGTCGCCGCGGGAGGATTGAAGTTGCGAGTTGTCTTGCGGAATACGAGATTGCCGGACGTGTCAGCCTTCCAGGCCTTGACTATCGAGAGATCCGCGACGATGCCAGTCTCGAGCAAATACGTTTCGCCTTTGAAGGTCTTATGCTCCTTGCCGTCGGCTACAACCGTGCCGACACCTGTCTTCGTGTAGAACCCTGCGATACCGGCACCACCGGCACGCATTCGTTCGGCGAGCGTTCCCTGCGGGTTGAACTCAAGCTCCAGCTCTTCGCTCAGATACTGGCGCATAAGCTCGGCGTTCTCGCCGACATAAGACGAGATCATCTTCTTGACTTGCCTCCTCCTCAACAGGACACCAAGCCCGAAGTCGTCGACGCCGCAGTTGTTCGAGGCTATCGTAAGGTCCTTGGTACCAGCTTGCAGAACAGCGCTGATCAAAAGCTCGGGAATACCACAGAGGCCAAAGCCGCCAGCCGCTATGCACATTCCATCGAACAAAAGCCCTTCAAGTGCCGAAGCAGGGCTGCTAAATACTTTTTGCACGTCATCACTCCGATCCAGCTTTACCAGATGGGCTCATCGTCATCGCAACAGTCGTCGCACGGCCAACCCGTCCGCGAACGGCACATGGAAAACTTTCCGCAACGGCCTGATGCTGCTTCGAGAGAGCCACTTTCTTTGTTGCCCGACCTACATGCTGGTCGTTTTCTGATCACCTTGACTTCGGGTTCACGCCGCCTGCGGCTCCGCCAGATAGTCGTGAACAATTGTCCCGAGGCCGAGTGTCAGATCCGCGATGAAATGGGCGGCTGAAACGACCTCCAGAACCGGCAGTTCTGCAATCGGCGCGAGTGCATGCGACCGTAAGTCCAAGCCTGCGGGAGCACCCCATGCGCCCTTCAATGTCACGTCCTCCATCTTAAGGCGTACCAACTCGCAGACGCGCAGGCTGCCATCGACATGCGGAATAATCTTCAGGAGGAATGTCGGCTGACACAGCGAGGCCAGCACCTCGCTGTGGTCGAGCGCCCAATGTTTAAAGCCCATGGTGCCTGTTGCGATCCGGACCGGGCCGTAGTCGAGGGTGCCGACCAGTGTGTCTCCATAGAGCTCCAACGCAGGATGTGCGTATTTCTTCGGGAATCCCCACAACTCACGGCCACCCAAAATTGGCGGTCCGTCGTCCAAATACATGGCATGCGAATAGCCGCCGATCACGTCGTTAAACCTAACGGGAATGACCTGGCCGGACTCAATATAGCTCCCGAAACCCGCAGAGTCGGGCATTCGAATGAACTCAAACTTTACCAAGGGATCATCGAATTCGAGTGGCTGAGGGACTAGGGCGCGTAGCCGGTCGGGGTCCGTCCGGTAGGTGATGATAAGGTACTCGCGGTCCACGAAGCGATATGGCCCCGTCGGGTAGGCGGGGCTTGTCAGCGGCATCGAATAGGCTTGGGCACGCACATCTTTGGATTTCAAGGCTTCTACCTCCCCGGTGAGCGGTGCATCCCGGATAAGGATGCTTCACTGCTAAGATCTGCATGAACCTCGCAAGGAGCATGCCAAGCCGGTAATCCCTTGATTGATTGATATCTTTTCAGGTTTGCTACAACGGCCGCTCAGCTATTAGGTCTTGAGATGTCCTTTTTTGTAATCATCCTGCCATTGCGCCATCGGCGACACAGGCATCGCCTAGGGCTTGTGTATATGCGCGAGTTTACCGAGGCTTCGAAATAAGCACCGACCGGCTCGGGCACCTCTGGGCACCATTCCTGTCCCCCTGCAGATTTATCCCGTTCCACGGGGGCGCATCAATTCAGTTGAGCGAATTACAAACGGTTCGACGCAAACAAGCATTCACTGGCGGTGCGGAGTCACCAGCTAGGAGTCGCTGATCAAGGCCATTCCCCCCGGCACACTGCAGGTAGTGCAAGTCGGGTGACTTGAAACGAAACGGCGCCCGATGTCGATCAGGGATGGGGCGGGGAGCGCACTACCTGCCGGGCTGGCTTATCCTGACGCTCGCCTTGGTACGAGACCTGGCGCAGGAGATTGTCTTCCGTCCAGGTGAGATAGGTGACCTCGACCACCACTTCAGGCCTGACCCAATGCTCGCGCGACAGCTTAAGCGGCGAGCCGAACCGGCTCTCGCGCGGCGGTGGGACGTCGAGGGGCATTCGAGTTGCCTGAAGTGGCCCAAGCCGGCGAGCCAATCGCTTGAGCTCTGCAACCGTGATGGCCGTGCCGGCGCGGCCCGCGTACATCAGACGACCATCATCGGTGTAGTAGCCTAGAAGCAGCGAGCCGATATGCGGCCGGCTTCCAGTCGGATCGGTCCAGCCGACGACGATGAATTCCTCTCTGTTGAGACACTTTGACTTGACCCATAGGCCGCGATTGCCGGATGCATAGGCGCTATCGATCCGCTTTGAGATAGCGCCCTCGAGTGCAAGCCTACAGGCGTGCTTGCGGAACACAGGCCCGTCGCCGATCACGTGATCGCTGAAGCGCAGTCCAGGCATGTCGGTCGAAAACAGGCCTTCGAGTCGCGCCTTGCGGTCGATGAGCGGCAGCTTCGCAATGCTTTCTCCGTTCAGGAACAGAAGATCGAAAGCAAAGAAGACAAGATCGCTCGTGCGGCCCTCGTCCATAGCGGCCTGCAGGCGGCTGAAGGAGGTGACGCCGTCTGCCCGAATGGCGCACAGCTCCCCATCGACATATGCCTCTTTCACCGGGAGCGCGCTTAGGGCCGCTATCGTCGCTTGATAGCGATGCGACCAATCGAGGCCGGTGCGGGTGAGCAAGCGGATGTCGCTGCCGTCGATCCGCGCGTGCATGCGGTATCCGTCGTACTTGATTTCGTGAAGCCAATCGGGGCCGTTGGGCGGTTCGTCGACCAGGCGCGTCAGCTGAGGCTCGATCCATTTCGGCGGATGCGTTTTATTCGGCTTTGCCGGACTCACCGTCTTCTGCGCCAATTGAGATGAAGCGTCGTCATGCGGGCCAGACTACCACATCATACGGTATATCAGCTGCAGCTTCTATCGGATCGCGGGTCTTCACCTTGATGCCGTCGATGAGCCGGCAACTATGCCGATTAAGCTGCCTGAACCACGGGACTTTTTGATAAGAACGGCCGCTGGCTCGGCATAGTATTCTGCCCTCCTTGCAACAACGCAAATGAGAGCAAAATGACCAACACCATAAATCTCTAAGCCATCAGCTATTGCAACGATTGGTGGGTGGATCTTTCGTGACAATGTCGATGCTTACACCCAGGAAACGCCTTCGCAAATGCGATAGGTAATTTGTGCATTGCAATATCTGGGCGATCGATATGATCATGTTGTCGGCCATCTACTCCTCCCAGATGCGATGCCGGCGCTGAGTGCGGCGCACCTCCTCCCGCGCTGCATTTCAAATCGAGCCCACTGCCACTTCCCGGCAGTGGGCTTTTCTTTTGATGAGCGGCAATTTGGCCCTTGGCCAACGTATTGGCTTCTAGGCGAGGCGAATGCTCCGGACTTCCAGGCCTTTCTTGCCGTGCCCGCATTCGACAAACACTTTCTGTCCCTCCACCAGCACGCTGAGCCCTGAGCGGTTCAACGCGGTGGCATGAACGAAAACGTCCTTCTCACCGTTATCGGGAGCAATGAAGCCGAAGCCTTTTTCGGGATTGTACCACTTGACCGTGCCCTCGCTCTCCAACTGCGCACCACCCTTACCGGCGATGGACCCCTCGGCAAGGTGCGCATCTGCCGGCGTTTTCACGATCTGATCGCTGATCTCCAGCACGTGCACGACCTGACGACCTCTTGGACTTTCTTCAACCGCGACCTTGAGACGTGTCCCTTCGGCAACAGCGCGGCTTCCGGCAGCCTCCAACACTCGGATGTGGAGATAAGCCTCCGTGCCATCGGACAGTTTGACGAAGCCGAAACCCTTGCTGGTATTGAACCAGATCACCTCGGCATCGACAGGCTCTGCCGTTGCGGTCGACGGGCGTTGAAAGTAGCTCGGTTCGGAAGTCCGTTCCGAAAAGGAAACCGGGTCATCGACATACCGACGCCTACGTGGCTCGCGTTGGTCTCTATACTTGCCCGTGATCGTCTCGACTAAAATGGCGCGCGCACTGCGCTAGAGCGGGATGAATTTAGGTTGGTGCATAGCCGGCCTCATGAAGTAATTTGTGCATTCGGTTGAGGTGACAGTGCCGAGGATTTGGCCGATGGCGTCACAGACGGTCTCGACCGTTCGCCTGGCAGCCTTGCGCAGCCAATGCTTGAGCTTGGCGAAGAATTTCTCAATAGGGTTGAGGTCGGGGGAGTATTTGGGCAGCAAGAACAGCCTGGCGCCGGCCGAGCGGATGGCACGGCGCACGGCCTTGCCCTTGTGCGAACCGAGATTGTCCATGATGACGATGTCACCGGGCTTGAGGGTGGGGACGAGAACCTTGTCGACATAGAGCTGGAAACGCTCGCCGTTGATCGGTCCGTCGATCAGCCATGGTGCATCGACACGGTCGTGGCGCAGTGCCGCCAAGAAGGTCATGGTCTTCCAATGACCGTGCGGCACCTTGGCCTTGATCCTCTCGCCGCGCGGCGCCCATCCGCTGAGCGGCGCCATATTGGTCTTGGTCCAGGTCTCGTCGATGAACACCAGGCGGGAAGGATCGATGCGGTCCTGATACTTTGCCCACTGGACCCGCCGGCGCGCCACATCGGGGCGATCCTGCTCAGCCGCGATCAGCGTCTTTTTTTGTGACTGAGCTTCTCGGCGTGAACGAACTCCCATACCGAGCGGTAATCGACCTTCAGGCCGTGATCGCCGAGCTCGGCCACAAGACCGCGCAGCGTGAACTCCGCCGCCCGGCAGCGTACCAACAGCCACTCCCGATGCTCTCCGGCAATCTTCTTCGGTCTGTGCCCACCCATCTTGCCGGGTGTCAGCTTGTTCGTCTCGCGCAAGCGGCGCACCCATCGGATGACCGTGCTGATTCCAACCCCGTAGCGCTCTGCCGCCTGACGTCGCGACAGGCCCTCCTGCTCAACCGACGCCACTGATCGTCAGATCTTCAATCATCCGCTGACGCAGAGGGCTTATCTGGGCCATCTAGGGTTCTCCTGTCTGGAAGGTTGGCTCGACACCAAATCTTCTCAGACAGGGGCCTCCTCAGGCCAGACCCCGCATCAGCTACCGCGGCAGCGGGTTAGTTCAATCAGATTTGCTCGCCTTCGGGAATCCCCTTTCGATTCAGACTCAATTCATCCCGCTCTAGCTGTTCAGGATAATCTCCATCGGGCGACGCGTTTGTGTCAAATGGCCTGCGACTGAAAAAAGATAAAAACAATGCCTATATTGGCGATGAATCCAAATTCAGGAGGTCAGAGACCATGACGACCGAACGCGCTGTGCTTGCAGGCGGCTGCTTCTGGGGTATGCAGGATCTGATCCGCCGCTACCCCGGCGTGATTTCCACCCGCGTCGGCTACACCGGCGGTGAGGTGCCTAACGCTACCTATCGCAATCATGGCAGCCACGCCGAGGCGATCGAGATCGTGTTCGATCCAGACACGATCAGTTATCGCGATCTGCTGGAATTCTTCTTCCAGATCCATGATCCAACGACGCGCAACTCCAGGGCAACGATGTCGGCGCGAGCTACCGCTCAGCGATCTTCTATACAGACGACGAGCAAAAGCGCGTTGCGGAAGACACCATCGCCGATGTCGAAGCATCCCGGCTTTGGCCCGGTAAGGTCGTGACCGAGGTGGTGCCGGTCAGCGATTTCTGGGAGGCCGAGCCGGAGCATCAGGACTATCTCGAGCGCTATCCCAATGGCTACACCTGTCATTTCCCAAGACCAAACTGGAAGCTTCCGAAGCGAGAGGAAATTCGCCGCGCGGGGTAGACCGCCGCACTTTACAACTCCTTCTCGGCCAATTCGCGGAATCCGTCGGGGACCGAGCGCGGACCGTCCAGCGCTGTGGCGGCATAGCCCACCGCGTCACGTCCAAAGCGGTCGCGAATAATGTCGATGGCGCGATCGGCGGTCCAGCGTGCGATGCCTTTTCTCGCCCCGGGCCTGCGCTTTTCGTCCGGAAGCCCCAGCGGCAGATCGAGCTGGATATCCGGCTGCTTTCTCAGATGCAAGACCGACACCGCCAGTAGCGTGAGTGTCCGCTCTCCTGGATGATCGGCAAGCGCTATCCGCACAAGGTCCTCTGCAATCTCCGCCAGCATAACCGTCGCCGAAATCGGCGCATCCAGCGCCGTCGATCTGGTAACGGCCTGCGGCGAACCTGACCCGCGCTGTGACAGTGCTGCCGGCGAGAGACTTTAGCGCGCAGGCGCGAGGCAACGCGGTCGCGACCAGCACCATGCCATCGGGCTTGGCGACCTGCTAAGCGATCTTGGCCAGATGTTTTGTCCGCGCCACGCCGACCGAGATCGGCAGGCCGAGCTCAGTGCGGACACGGCGCCTGATCGTCGTGGCGATCTGCGCTGGCGAGCCGAACAGATGCGTGCAGCCTGCGACATCGACAGAGGCCTCGTCGATCGAGGACAACAATGCGGGAAGAAAAGGCTTAACGAACCAGGAAAAACACGACAGACAGGAGCTCACCACCGATGCTGCACGGCATTCACATTGACCGCGTCGCACGAGATGCAAAGCGGCTCGGTTGCGGGAGCAACGACTTAGAGCCGACACTGCTCTTCCTGCTCCATTCGTAGTGAACCGAAGAGGAACCGGATAGGAACAAGGAAAGGCCGCGGTTACATCCTGGCGAGGGATCGACCGCTACTGTGGCATGCGCGATCTCTGTAACGGAAGGGCGGTATGTGCCTACTCTGGAATATTGCAATACTCCTGCGTGCGATCGCCTAATTTTCCCAAGTTTTTCGCCCTACTTCAGGAACATATGTTCGACACGAAAGTTCGGCACGTGCAGCTATTATTCCCTCCCATTGAACGGCCGCAGATCGGCTCGATGCACCGATCGGCCCGCGTCCTGTTCTCATGGGCGCAGGCTTTACTGCTCGCACTGAACACCAGGCGGCGGTGTGCGTTCGCCGGCATGAAGCAACTTCTCAGCGAAATGGCCGCTTTGGCCGATCCAAGCTTTTGGGTCGCGTTGGCGGTCGCTCTGGTTCCTATGCCATCGGCGTCCGACTGCTTGTCTGGGCAGCCAGCTGTTGATTGTGCCGTTTCCCGGCAGCATGAAGCCCACGTAAGCACTCTGTGTCGACCAAGCCAGAAAACGTCTCTCGATTTTTCAGGACTCTTCGCGCCAATAGGCGTAGGTTGCTTCATATCGGCGATAAATTTCACGGGCATCGCTGGCTGTGAGCGAGCATCGTGCTTCCGCCCCAATTCGGGAGGGAGCTATGAGCGGCCCCAACACCTCCAAAATTGGCCTCGTCTTTTCAAAGGACCGCGACCGCCCGCAGCCAACTCGCAGCCCAGAAACTGTCTATAGAAACGAACTGCTGCGACGCATGGCTCCGGCCGACCTGAGATTGCTGAGGCCTCACCTTCAAAGCAGCTTTCTGCCCCTGAAAACTCAGCTCGAAAACGCAAACGCTGTGATCGAGGCCGTCCACTTCTTTGAGAGGGGAATCGGCTCGGTGGTGGCGAAGCTTCGTCCGGCGATTGACGCCGAGGTTCGCCTCATCGGCTTCGAGGGCATGACCGGCTCGGCGCTGATCATGGGTGGCGATCGATCCCCGCACGACTGCTACATTCAGGTGGAGGCCGAGGTCCTCAGCATGGACGCCGAGCCATTTAATAACGCGCTTTCCGACAGCCCGACGCTGCGGCTGTTTCTGCTGCGCTATGTGCATTACGCGCATATCCAGGCCAGCTACACCGCCCTGGTCAATGCGCGCTTGAAGATAGAAGAACGGCTGGCAAGATGGCTGGTCATGTGCGACGACCGCATAGAAGGCGACCGGCTGCCGGTTACCCATGAGTTCCTGTCAGTCATGTTGGGAGTACGACGGCCGGGCGTCACCGTGGCACTTCAGTTGCTGGAGGGCCGCGGCCTGATCAGGTCAAACCGTGGAGAGGTTATTATCCGTGACCGAGACGGGCTCATCGTCTTGGCAGACGGCTCGTATGGGCAGCCGGAGGCAGAGTATGCCCGATTGATTAGTGATCCAGCATCCCCATGATCTCAGGGCAACGCTCACGGCGGCCATCTCCTGTATTCGAGACATTGGAAGGTCAGCACTTGTTTTTAAGAGCCGCGGTATTCGATAAAAACGTACCAACGTTTTTCCAGACTCTCTGAGCCCATTGTCGTACCCTCTTCCGATCGGCGCTAATCACTCGCGGGCGTCGCCCGCTGTGAGCGACCACCGCGCTCCGCCCCAAATGGGAGGAAAGGCATATGGTCAGCCTTAAGACTGCAAAGAGCGGCATTGCCTTTCCGAGTGACCTGACTTTGTTGAAGCAGGTCTTTGATCGTGTTCGCGTTGAGGAAGGTATTCCCGTCGGTAGCGAGCAGGCGGAGCGCCTGAGCGTGATCGCAATGGAACTTTTCTCAGATGGCGAATTTGACGAGGCAGTTCTTTATGAACGCCTTCGACTCTATGCGCGATTGTAGCGCGGAAAGAAAAGCGTTGACTTCCCACCATCAGAAAGCCCCAACGAGCCTTGTCGCTCGGTGTGAAATCCTCGTGTCGATCCAAGACAGGATTCGTTGAGCACGACCGGCGGTTCGGCCTGGCTTCCGAAGTGGACGAAGGCCTTCTAGAGCGCCTGTTCGTATCGCTTTGGCAAGCCCCGCATCGCCTTGATCCGCGAGGTCGGCTCAAAGCCCGGTCTTCGTTCACTGCACAATTGCCAGCGGCTGGTGCTCCGGCTCCGCATGGTTCAACCGCGACGTCGAGGTTCATCTTCGTTGGATGTCGGCGAGACGGCATTTACCTCAAGCGATTCGATCGCCAGCGACAGGCTGAGCCTCAGAACCTTTCTGCCACTCTCGTCCCTGATATCCATGATGAGTTGCTGCCCATCGGGACCTTTCAGTTCGTCCTTTGCCAGCTCAGTTAATCCTTCAACGGCTGCATTGCGCGCTGCCTCAATCCCCTCGCATTCCAGCCCCGTGTTGTCTTCCACGAGATGCTGGCGATCGCCGCTATCAAAGAAATATCTTGGCATATCGGCTTCCGTCATCAGAATGCCACGTCAGGGTCCTTCAGGTGCAGGTAAGTCGGATCGAAGTCTCCTGCCTGAACCAAACCCGGCCAATCGAGAGCACGCAACTTTGTACCTGACGTGGCGATCAGCCCGTCACCTCGTAGCGCCTGAAGCGTGCGGTTCACGTGAACCGCGGACAAACCCACCGCATCACCAAGTGCTGCCTGGGTTATAGGTAGATCCGCGACGTGGTCCTCAATGCGTCCAGCATACCTTAACCGCACAATGAGTTCGCATAACAGGTGGGCAGTGCGCGCGTAGGCGTCCCGTCTCCCGACGTTGGTGACCCATTCCCGGTAGATCGCAGCGTCAATCAGGGTCGATCGCCACAACGCGGTTGCAATACGCGGGCGCTTTTCGCAAATTGAGCGAAGAACGCTGTGGTGGATGAGGCCCAACCTGCCCGGCGTCATGCTGGAGAAGCTGCAATCCATGACTGTGAGATGGATGCCGTGCAGATCCGGGAGATCGCCGGCGACAAAGAAGCTGGTGATCTGCCGCTTTCCCTCACCTGTGTGCTTGTATGAACATACTATGCCGTCCAAGACGACAAATGAGTTGGTTGGTCGATCGCCTTCCAAGACCAGATCCTGGTTAGCCGGAACATCCTTCTCCTGAATCGTGATGCCTCCTAAAGCTGCGGCGTCATCATCGCTGATCTCAGCGATGCCACGCAGCTTGCGGATGAGCACGTCCGAGGAGAAAGCTGGACACAAGGACTTGGTTACCTCCATGGGGTTACAGGCCAAACTTGCATTCGCCTCAGATGTTCCACGCTGCGATGCCGGCCGCCAGGATGAAGCTGCGCATTAAGCATCTGCGTGGCGATCACAGCCACAGACGCCATGCCCCGCTGCTGGGTTTCGAGAATAAGGAGTAGGGACGAGATTTTGACCGGTTCGAGGCGCGGCGTACGATCTTCGGGGCACGCGTCGCTCCAAGCCTTGCGAAGCCTAGAGGTACGACGGGACTGTTTTCGCCCGTTTTAACAAATGAGCATGCACTCTGATCCGGACTGGCTTATGAAATTGGTTGCCGTGGTGTCAGCGCACGTCGTGCTCCTGCCCAGGAAGGAGGAGCACGTGAGAAAGCCTCTAGCACTTATTGTTGAGGACGAGCCGATGATCGTGGTTGACATCGAGGCGTCCCTTAAACAGGCTGGCTTTGCGGTGGCCTCAGAGCCAAGTTGCGTTCGTGCAAGACAAATTTTGGCCGTTGTCGAGCCCGACGTCGTTATCCTGGACGTGCTCTTGCGTGACTGCGTCAGCTCTTCGGTTGCTGAAGAACTGGTGGCCCGCAATATCCCCTTTGTGATTTATAGTGCCACGGATATCGATGGCCGTGGTGAAGCTTTCAAGGCCGGGACTTTTGTCGAGAAACCTGCTGAAAATTCCGTGCTCGTAGCTTTGGCGAGTTCGATGGCTAGGGAATCCACGGCTGCGAAGACGGTTCCAGCTGACTAAAAACTATGCAAGTCGGTACAATCTGAGATCGCCAGCCACGCTCAATGGGGCGCTGACGCTTGGGAGCGACCATCGGACTCCTGCCACAAACGTAAGGCATTGTCTGATGCAGAACAACCAGGGCGGTTCCGCCTTACAAACGACTATGTACGCTCACTTGCGCAGGGTTGGCGTGGACTGGCGAGGACCAAACGTGGTGAACTATCTGACACTGCCTACGACCACATCGAAGGGTCGGATCAGGGTGGTCGTGGACACACCGCGTGGCACCGAAGCAAAGTTGACTTACAAGCCCAAGAAGAAGCTTTTCGAATATACGCGGCCGCTTCCAGCGGGCCTCGCCTATCCATACGACTGGGGCTTTCTGCCTTCTACACTGGGCGACGATGGCGATGCCCTCAACGGCCTAGTCATCCATGAGGCAGCCAGCGCTCCCGGTGTTGTCATCAAGTGCGATCTGCTGGCGTCACTTTGCGTCATGCAAACGGAGAACGGCGAGACCGTGAGAAACGATCGCTTTTTATTTTGCCCGCACAAGCAAGATGCGCATAGCGAGTCTCTCCTTGGCGAGAATGTTCTGGATCGTCTGCGATCCGAGATCGAGCAGTTTTCCTCGCGTCGGTGTCCGGCACCGCAAGCAGATCGAGTTCGATGGGTGGCACGATTCCAGCCAAGCTCTCCGGAACATCCATCGGGCCATGAGAACTTTCGAGCGGAAACATGGAGCCGCCGGTCTCTGAGCGTTCCCACAATGTGAGAAGAACGTAGCTTGAGAACACAAGGCTGCCTGGACGCCGGTGGCGGGCACTTTCACAGGTCAACAACTGCGAAGTGCACCCGCAAACTGACCGCTGGTACCTGGTAGCGAAGCGTGCCGTCAAGAATTTGATGGCGAAATGATTTGGCGATGGGAAACGCTAATGCGCGATGCGTCGTTTGAATTGCCGACGATGTGGCGCGCTGTGGTCGCTAGTGACTTTCGCCGAAGCCGCCGATCATAGCGAAGACACTCGGATAGTGTCTGAAGCGTACCAACCGGGGATATGTATACCGGACATTCGACGTATAGGACTGCCTTGAGCGCCTGTGCAGCCTCAGCGATCAGCTGACGATGTCTGTGACTTCTGACCTGTCGAACAGCACGCCGAGACCATGTTCGACGGCACAGGCGGCGATCATGTCATCAAGGGCTTTCCCGGACACAGGGCAATTGGGGAGGACTTCCCGTATGGCGGTTTCAGCCCTCGATGTGGAAACCACATCGTGCCGCCTTTTCCTGGTCTCCATATAGTGCTCGACCAGGGATTTCAGCCGCCTTGCCGCAATCTCATCTACAAACATTGTTGTTCACTCCTGTCAATCAGGTTGCCCGGAAACAATGGCCCGCCCTGTACGAGGGCGGGCAAATCGAGTGACCGGTGATCCGAGTGAGGGACTTGGATCGCTAAAGTAAGTTTGAGCCGGGTTGTTCGTTCCAAGGCGGCGATGGCATGGTAATTCCCGTACATTGATTCCTTTGCTGAGGCCTGCGCCCGGCAAAGGGACAGCCTCGGTTGCGTGCGCGGCACCAAGCCCCTTTTGATGGGCACGGCGGACCTCCCCGCACTTCAGGCGGCGCAGGAATTCAGAACAGAGCAGGTCAGACGGCGCGCGCGCCAGCGCCCAATAAACTTTGCTGTTTCGCGCACTCATTGCTTTGTTTTTCACCTGGCTTTCTCGCAATGCATTGGCGCGTCTTTGCATCTCGTGCCACGCGCTCGACCTCGATCAATTCTAGCGCAGCATCCGACGTGCGCTCCCTTTCTGTCGTGTTTTTCCTTATCGTGTTGCCGCACCGAAGTATTGTCCCAGATCGGGCTCCACCCGCACAGCAAAAAAGTTGCCATATCCTTTGGCACGGCGGGCTGCATCGACCCCCAAAAGCGCACGCCGCTCCTCTGGAACGCTTCAACCACTTTGCCGTTGATTAGGCACCTGCAGGAGGCTGGGCATGAGAATACTCCCATACCGAATTTTGCGGCCAGCTTTGATTACATGGCTGCTCTTTACCGTGCAGACATTTGCTCAGACTGGGCAGCAAGACGATTTACCGAGCCAAGGCGCATCGCCGACGACGGGAAATCCGCAGGAGCCGAAAGATGTTGGCGTTGACGTTTCGCTTGGTAGGTTGGAGGTGAAACAGAAAATCGCAGCCAAGCTTGGAATCTCTGAGACTGAGGTGCCTCTGGCCGTGCATGTTCCCATCGAGCTCGCTGAGCGGGTCTGCGAAAAGGCGGCGTTCGAGGCGCGCGCCAACGCGAACCGAAGCTGCACAGCGACCAAATACATCCCGGAAATTGCCGAAGCCGCGCGAAATCATCCGCAGACCTCCGCGGTTCCGGAGCAATAGTCAGAATAAGGACCCCGCTCGTAGCAGGTGAAGGGGTTCGGCATTCCCCCACGGCTGGGGCGCGACAGCTCGCTCATGAGCGCAAATAGCAGCGGCGCCTCTGCACGTCATCGTTCGCGCCATCGGCATCCCGTTCGTCGCGGCGGATGAACTCGGTGGTGACCGTGCCGAGTTTGCTTTCCACCAAGTCGGCCATTGCCCCTTCCTCGCGCAGGTTTTGTTCGCACACACTCTGGACCGGCGTCGCCGACCTCGCCGGCTGCCGCAATGAGCATTTTGTAGCTGGCAATTTCCATGTGCTCGAATGTAGCTGGCCAGCGAACCCTCTCGTCGCCAGCAAAGATACCGCTGATGCTCTGCCCCATGGCGATTAACTTGCCGCCGGCATCCGTCAGCGTCGATGATCCTTCCCCCATCCGATCGAGCCATTGTTCGAGACGTTCTGCCTGCTGTCTCGTTTCTTCCAGGTGCAACCTCATCCGGTCGCGGAGCTCGGGATAGTTTCAAGACGCTCGATTTGGCCGCAACATGGTCTCGGCCTGTTCCCATCGGTGTGAGCGTCGCGAAGCCACTGCGCCAGACGTTCTTTCGAGTCTGTCATATCTGTCTCCGTTGGTCAGCATAATTGACACCGCGACGTCGCCACAGATCGTTACCCGATCGCCCGCCAAGGCGCAGTCGATACTCGTGGCCCGTGCTCCCTCCCAAGAAGCGCGGGCTTTGCATTGGCAATCCGATACCGCCTGAACGGCTATGCTAGCGCAGCAGATCTGCTACTATCCCCAGGTCGAGGGCATCTTCGGCGTGGATGTAGCAATTGGTGGTCGCTCGGCGGTAGAGTTCGTCAACGCTAAGCGAACTGCCCTCAACGAGTTCCTTGAATCCCTCCATTTCCAGTCGCTCCGCTGTCTCAAGTAGCGCAAGCTGCTCGCGCACGATCTGGATGGAAGATTTCATCGGGCCATTCAGTTCGACACTCGTCTGCATACGGCGCTCATGCACCAGGAGAACCGCGTCCGTGGTGAGGAAGCGGAACGGCTTCGGGAAAGCCGCGAAGATAGTCACACCCGCCGAATACACTTTCGTCTTGCCGACGCAGTACGCATTTCGGCCTGAATGCTGGCGAAACAGCCGAATTTCGAGGGCAATCCGCCGGGCCGCATCGGCATCCCCGCCGTTGGTGTTGAGCTCCATGATGAGATCGTCGCCGCTCTGGCGTATGGCTTCCAGGCGACCAAGGCAGAAGACGACAGTGGCATCGTCGATCAGACCGTTGACCGAGATGTTAGGCTCGAACAGAAGTTGCCGCAGGCTTGGCGCCCGGCCCGCCGGCACCGGCGACAAAGGTGCGCCTCCGTCGTCCGGAGGCGCGTTCTCTCTATTGTTCATGGACGTGCTCGGTGATTTCGTCGAAGCGCCGATTACCTACGCAGCTTCCTGCATCGCTCTCTCGTTGACGCTGGTTTCTCCAAGCTGCGTTAGCGCTTCGTCAGTCGCCTTTTCCTCTTCGAGCGTCTCCTCGAGCAGCGGCACGGCATCCTTCAGGCCGAGCAGTCCGGCCCAGGTGATCAGGGTGCCATAACGGGCGATCTCATAGTGCTCAACCTCTTGCGCCGCCGCCACAAGACCGGCGTCCAGAGCTGGAGCTTCCTTGAACTCCTCAAGTATCTCCTGCCCCTCCTCAATGATGCCGTCGATCGCGGGGCATGTCTTTCCTTGTGGCCGTTTGCCGAAAATCTCGAAGACCTGCTGCAGCCGTTCGATCTGAGCTTCCGTCTCGTCGCGGTGCTTTTCGAATGCGGCGGTCAGTTGGTCGGATTCGGCACCCTTCGCCATCTTCTTCAGCGCAGCCAGGATTTTGCGCTCAGCGTAGTAGACGTCCTTCAGTCCGTCGTGGAAAAGATCTTCGAGGCCCTTGGCCTTGCTTTGCGATTCCTTTTTCGCAGCCATCGTCGTCTCCGAGTGTGAGAAACGCGTGTCTGGTGGCACGCGCAGCTTTAACCAAAGTGGGTGCTGTTTGTTCCTTCGGCCCGATCGGCACGGGTCATCCTAGTGCCGAGGACGAAACTTCTTAGACCTCGGAACCGCCTTCGAGCGGGTGGAGGGCCAGTGGCCCGTGTCGATTTACGAGCTGAGAGGTATTCACATACATCCGGTTCGGTTGGATCGCGAACTCACCCGTCACGACCTCCGCTTCCAACAGTGCGCGTCGCTGAATGATGCTCGCCAGCTCGCTCTTGTGCTCGAGATGCTGAATGGCAACATAGGCGAGTCCGCGGTCGGTGAGACGCCCGGGAAGAATTTCTGAGTGCGGCTATGTCGCCGGCCGTGCGCCTATGCCGACAAACGGACACTCCCTTGCGGCGCCACCCGACGCGTTCGGCAAGGCCGATCAGTTTTGTTTCGTGATCGCGCCATTCTCTGCCACTGTGCCCCGCCTGCTTTCGAGTATTCGTTCGATCACTTCGGCGTCCGCTTCATATTCTCTCGACCGCTCCTTGAGCTTTGCCGCGATGTCAACGCGGGCCAACTCACTTCCCCGGTCGGCCATTCGCCGGGTGAATGCCGCCCGCTGCTGATGCGCGCGCAGCAAGCTCCACAATATCTGGTCAGTCTCGGCCGACTGGGCCTCGAGCATCGCTTCCGACGTGAAGGCATGCCCAGTGTGGCATCGGTAGCGAAGCATGTCGCCGTCCTCGTTCTCCCACAGAGGACCGTGGCACTCCGGACAAACAAACAACGAAAGTTCGCCGAGACGATCTTCATTCGACATAGCCGAGTGCTCCTGAGCTGCGACTGCCGACTCCAGCCGGACTCCGGGCGGAACAGAAAGCGTCTCGCCGGGGGCTCGGAGGCCAACCGGGCCAACAGGTCGCCCATTCCGGCGATCGGCACGCAATGGTCGATTTCGACATGGCGCTGGGCGCTCCGAACCAGGTCTGGTACGGCCGCGTCTTGCGAGTCCTGGATCACTGTTACTCCCCGACGGCCTTGATTGCCCGGAGACCCGAAGTGCCGTCGGACAAGCTGCCAGAGAGAAGGACGCCAATGACCCGAGCTCCATCGAGGATGGCTCGCTGCGCCTACAATTGCAGAGGCGGCCCGCTCGGCGGAGTAAACGGGGATAATGGATCGCGCCTTGCGGCCGAACACATTCGCCGTTTTCAGGTACATAGGGGTGTCTATGGCTGCAGGAAGGATAACACACATGAATGCCGGGCGTGGTGCGCAACTCCTGCCGGATGGACGCTGTGAGCCCGCCTATGAAAAACTTGCTCGCGACATATACACTGACATGAGGCTCAGGAGCGACACCGAGCATCGAACTGACGTTGATCAGCACTCCACGGTCTGCTTGAGAGCGGAATTGCTTGAGGGCGACCTGAGATTCGTTGATGTAACCAAACACGTTGGTGTCGACAAGACGGTGGAACAGCGGAGGCGGAACTTTCTCGAAACGCCCGAAAATCAGCACTGCGGCGCAATTTACCAAACGTCAATCCCGCCGAAATGCGATACCGCAAAACCACGGATTTCCTCCACCGCGCTGTAGTCTGCCATATCGGCGGGAAAGGTGAGTGCCTCACCGCCTGAGCCGACGCATTCCTTGGCGACATTGTCGAGCGCTTCGTCATTTCTCGAAACCAGTACCAGCCGCGCCCCTTTTCGCGAGAACCTAAGAGCAGCCGCTCTGCCGATGCCGCTCGAAGCGCCGGTGACCACGACAACGCGTCCCCGCAGGTCGGCCATGCCACAACCTCAATCAAGTTAGTCCCGATCGAGAACTGGTGTCCTCTCCCTCCTCAGGATGTACTCCTACCCTGTGCTCGTAGACGAGCGTTCCGCCCTTCCAGCCGGTGTAAACGAGAAGCAGGACAACAAGCGTAGACAGGGCCAATCCCCACGGCAGAATCCCCTCGACCGTGCCTGCACTGAGCCGCAAAACGAAGTTAGCCAAGGCGAGTACCACTGCGATGACATTGCCTATCATGTGGTGCCACGCGGCGCCGAAAGAGCGTACTACCGCGTTTCCAAGGAAATCGGCAAAGCCGGCCAGCGCCGCTGCGGCGCTCATAAGCAAGGCAAAGCCGAGTAGCCAAAAAGAAGCCTCGGCCCAGAAAGCATTACTGGTCGACCAAAACACCAGGTCTGAGAGGAACACCGACACAAGCAATGCGATCGGAAAAGAAATCAACATGGGGTGGATCGGATGACCGCCGATTTTCGCGGTGGTTGCGACGCCCAGCAGACGATTGGCTCGATCATGAGGCAGTCAAAGAACGTTGAAAAGCCTGAATAAGTTCCAGGACCAGGGGGCCAGCGATCACTGTCGAGCTTCTTCGCTCACGGCGCCCGGTGACGGATGGCGATGGTATGCGAGATATTTCTTTGATAGCGGCGATCACTAGCATCTCGTGAAGACAACACGAGTCTAGAACGCGAGGGGATTGAGGCAGAGCACAAGCGGCCATTTCGCTGCATGCCGGCGAAACGTGCACCCGCCCCGGTGTCCCGTGAACGAAAGAAAGCCCGCGCCCTTCGGGAAAAAGGGCGCGGGCCCATTGGGAGTCATCCATGTCGCAGCTGCACGAATGAAACTTTCAGCCCGCGCCGAAGTTCCATAAGGAAACAAAAAAGGGCCCGCGCCACTTCACGTCGTTTTTCGGATTGAGCCTCGACCTTTGGCCGGTCGAAGATGCGGCTCAGTAGCGCCATTCGGAGGGGCGGGACGCACGCTCCTTCAGCTTGTCGGTGATCGCCACGACACCCCGTGCCCTGCCCACCGCACCTCCTCGTCTCCCCGAATTCCCAGGTCGGAAGAATGGACGAGCGTTCGCAACCGGGAGCGATCACGACTGAGTTCTGGAGGAACGAGTTCCAGAACCTCTATCCCGTCCAGACACCAGCCGTGCCTGCTTGCCACATGGTGAGTTCGCCCCTGGACAGCGGCGCTTGGCCTGGCGTTCGTTCGGCTGCTGAAAAGCAAAGAAGGTCCTGGTCGATCAGATCAGAGTACTGGTGGCTGACCGCGCTGCGACGCAGGATGTGGCGACGGGGCAGACAGCATCACCCATCACCTTGCCTATCTGCAGCCTGGGACAGATCGGCATCATGCCTGGCTATCGGCGGCGACGCCGAGAGAAGGAGATCAGGTTCGCGCCAGCTAGCCATCGCTCAATTCTGGCCGGCAGGTCACATGTCTTTACGTGCAAGGCCCCGCACGGCTTCAAGACCCCGCGGGAAGCCGCTGCGGTTACTAAAATCCTGGGCTTGCTGGCCGCCGCGAGCGTGCCGGGCGCTTAGCTTTTGCGCGGTTAATAAATCGATGAGTGTCACACCGGCAACGAGCACCAATGCAAGTCCGACGTTGGCACGTTTTGGATTGTCATGCCGGAACGCCCACAGGAGTGTTGCGATGTCGAGCCCATCACCGGCCACACGGCTCCAAAGTCCCGACTGTTTGTCTGCCGACAAGGACAGAATGCCGCTGCTGACTTCTCGCGCTCCGTAGGCACGGATCACGCCTCCCTTGCCAGGCATGCCGAGTGCGCGGGCGATGCGCTCGGAGGCTATGAGTTCGGCCATGCCCAGCGCAATGCTAAACCATCCGAGTTTGCGCGCTACCATCTCGGAGGGCGCGAGCGCCTTCGGGCCAGATTTTACGACCATTGGGTCGCTTGGCCATCTGCTGAGATTTACGAGTTTGCTAAGCATGTTCATGACACTGGCCCCCTATGGCTTCAGTACGACTTTGACGCAACTGTCCTGCTTGTCGCGAAAGAGCTTGTACATCTCGGGTCCTTGTTCGAGCCCGGCAGTGTGGGTGATGACAAACGACGGGTCGATCTGATCGTCTTCGATGCGGCGCAGTAGATCGTCGGTCCAGCGGTTCACATGCGTCTGGCCCATCCTGAAGGTCAGGCCCTTGTTCATGGCTTGGCCCATCGGGATCTTGTCGACGAACCCGCTATACACACCCGCGATTGAGATGACGCCGGCTGGCCTGCAGACATAAATCATTTCACGCAGCACGTGGGGCCGATCATTTTCCATCAGCATCATCTGCTTCGCGCGGTCATAAACGGTGTCTGGTTGACGAAAGGACACGTGACTTTCCATCCCGATCGCGTCGATGCATTTGTCTGGCCCTTTGCTGCCTGTAAGCTCGTTCAGCCTTTCAACAACGCCCTCCTCCAGGAAGTTGATGGTGACCGCGCCGCCTGCTCCGGCCATGGATAGGCGTTCGGGCAGGCAATCTATGGCCACGACCTGGGTGGCACCGAGAAGAATGGCGCTGCGGATTGCCATCTGCCCCACCGGGCCACAGCCCCAAACCGCTACGGTATCGGACGGTTCGATCTCGCACTGAACAGCAGCCTGCCAGCCAGTTGGCAATATGTCGCCAAGGAAAAGGACCTGCTCATCGGAGAGCCCGACCGGTACCTTGATGTGCGTTGCATCGGCAAATGGCACGCGAACATACTCGGCTTGACCGCCCGGGTAACCGCCGGTCAGATGGGTATACCCAAACAGCCCGGCCGTCGTGTGACCGAACGCCTTGTCGGCGATATTCTTGTTGCGGTTGGTTCGTTCGCAGACCGAAAAGTTCTTGCGCTTGCACTGGTCACATTCCCCGCAAATGATGGTGAAGGGGACGACAATGCGGTCTCCCTTCCTAAGCGCGCTGTTTACCCCGGATCCAACTTCCACCACCTCACCCATCATTTCGTGGCCCATAATGTCGCCGGGCAGAATTGCCGGAATGAGGTTGTGATAGAGATGCAGGTCCGAGCCGCAGATCGCGCAGCTCGTCACCTTGACAATGGCGTCGCGCGGGTCCTCGATTTCGGGGTCGGTAACCTCGTCGCAACGTATGTCTTCTTTTCCATGCCAAACCAGCGCTCGCATGCGTAATCTCCCGTAGGCCCGGTTCGCGGCGTCTGAGAGCGATCTCGGCCGCTTTCCTTGAGGCTGCGAATTAGCTTGCCGAGGTCCAACCCCCAGGCAGCATCCATGTTCCCGCCTGCGTTAAAAAACTTAAGCCCGGCTTTTGAAGCAGGGGGAGATGGCGGTGTCGGGTCGTCGGTGGGCGCCCTGCCGGACATAGCCCAAGAACGTCAAAGAAGCGTCCGACAGTTCCCGGCTCAGCCGTGGGCGGCGGTGCATGGCGGCAAGTTTTTCTTTAAACAACCTATGGCCTTCGCGACCATTGGGACGACATCTTTAAATTCCGCCGCACCACCATTGTCCAGCTCGCGCCTGTGGAAGTCGATCTCGGCCACAGTGGTGCCATGGCCATGACGAAGGACCACAGCTTTGATTGGGACACTCCAGTCGACAAGGTCGGGGACGACTTCCGCCCCAATCTCGACCGTGTATCCGACAACGCCCCCCCGGGCGATTTCTTCGTTCATCGCGGCGGCCTGCGTCCGGCTGCGGACAACGAACTCGACGATCTCGGCTCCCAGCGCAAGCACATCGTCCTGTCGCGGCTGATCGGCGGGCGCTGATCTGGGCTTCGCTGTGGGTTCCGACAAGCGCAAGTTCGGGCGATGGGGCGATAGAGTGATAGAGTGATAGAGTGTAGGCGCAAGCCCTTGGGTCTATCGAGGGCGAAGGCTTCCAGACGTCCCGATCCGGGGCGAAGACTCGATGCGGATGCATGTCGCCAATGTTAGCGCCAACCTGTCTGATTGCTGATTTTGTGCCGGGATGCTTGGAGTCTAGCACGCCGACCGTGCGGGTGAGTTAGCAACCGTCTAATGATCGATGAGGCTGAGAACTTGCGGTCCATCTGATACCGAGTCATTTGGCCAAGCAATTGCAATACCGACCACAGATGCCTTAGCTGCTATCGACCAGCCGCTGCCTTCGCGGCTTGCTCAGGAAACCTCGCAATGCAACGGCATTGCTAGACAGTGCGGCACTCTATTCTCATGGCGCACGATCCGATCACACGCTGGGCAAGGCAACGGATTGCTGCTTTGCGACGTTGCTGAAAGCCGAACGTCGGTAACGCCGGGCGCGTCGCGGCCGTTTTTACCCCAGGATCGGGAAGGTGAGACGTGGATAGAGAGACCTCCAATGCCGAAAAGGCTGAGCAGCTCGAGCAATTTGATGGCGCGTCTGCGAAGCAGTGCGAACTTGCAACAGGAGAAGAAGCCGACACACCGCCAGCTGCCGCGGTAGCTGCGGCATTGATCAGCGCTATGGAAACCACTGAAAATAGGGACATGCTCCATATCGCGAGTTCCGAACGCAGTGCCGCTGACATCACACAGGCATTGCGCCACTTCCTCCCAAAAGCTGACATCCTGTGTTTGCCGCCGTGGGATTGCCTGCCATTCGACAGGGTATGGCCCACTCGCGCCACTATGGGGCAGCGGGTCAGCGTTGTTCATGCTGTTGCGGCCGCTCCGAAAGGACCCCGCATCACGGTTACTTCGGTCGAATCTGCCCTGCAGCGGGTACCGCCTCCCTCGGCAATCGGCCAGGGTTTCGCGACCCTGCAGATCGGACAGGAGGTGGACCCGAGGGCACTTCGTGTATTGGCTGAGAGAACTGGCTATGTTGTCGACGATCGGGTGGACGAACCAGGCGAGATGGCCGTCCGCAGCGATCTTATCGACGTTTTTCCTGCTGACCGTGACCGCCCTATTCGTGTTGTACTGGGCGCTGGCGGCGCCATCTCCGAACTTAAGACATATGACCCAATCACTCAACGAAGCGAGCGATCGCTGCATAGAGTCGTAATTGGCCCGGCGTCCGAGCTCATGTTGGAACCCGGCAACGAGTTCGACCCTGCAGCGATGCGCACGATCCCGATGGAGGAACGTCTAGTCTCGCTCTACTCCGATTTGCCGGCGCTCTTCGACGTAGCATCAACAGCTACCATCTGCTTCCTGGATGGATTGGAAGAAATCTCGCTCGCTCGCGTCTTGGACCTCATTGAGGAGGCGTGGCGCGGCAGGCGGCAAGTATCCGCGATGGGGCGGCCCGCGGCGAAACAATTTTATTTGTCGCGTGAGGAATGGGAAGACTCGCTACGGGATCGCCAGTGCTTGCGTCTTACGATCCCGGTTGGCCGAATTCCCAAATTCTTCCACCTGCCGCGAGCCGGGCACGAATTCGCCGAGTTCGCTCAGGCGCGCGCAAGCTCGGGGTTTAGTGTGGTGGTCACGGGCGAAGCTTCGGAACTGCGCCGAGCAGAGCGGCTGCTCGACCGTAAGTTCGGTCGCAAGATGGACCCGGTCGCCGATTGGCCGCAAATCCTCTCTGTCGAAAGAGGCTCTCTTCTCAAGGCGGAATTCGATCTCGCGGAGGGCTTTGTCGACGGGCCATCCCGAATTGCAGTCGTTGCAGCAGCGGACATATTCGGCCCGTCATCGACTGCAAACGCGGGCTCCGGTAACGGCATAGCCGAACCCGAACTGCGGCTCGGCGATCTGGTTGTCCATGAAGACCATGGCGTGGGCGTCCTTGCCGCGATCGAACAAATTGAAGTGGCTGGCCTGCAACAGGATGTCGTGAAGCTTGAATATCATGGTGGCGCTTCCTTGCTGGTTCCAGTGGAGGAGTTTGGCCGTATATGGCGCTATGGATCCGAACCAGATGCGATAGCCTTGGACCGACTAGATGGTGAAGGCTGGAAGAAGCGGCGCCAGTCTGTAGTCCGCGAGATCGAGAAGGTCGCCAAGCGGCTGGTCGCCATTGCGAAGGCCAGGTCCAGCCAGTCCGCCGAATTGATCAAGCCGCCGCGTGCCGACCTTGCTCGCTTCGCGGCGCGATTCCCTTACCCCGCGACCCCCGACCAAGCTGCGGCAATCCGAGCCGTGATGGATGACCTGTCCTCGGGCAAAACGATGAACCGGCTGGTCTGCGGGGACGTCGGCTTTGGAAAGACCGAGGTGGCGCTTCGGGCGTGTGCTGCGGCCGCGTTTTGTGGCAAGCAGGTTGCTATTGTTGCGCCCACCACGGTGCTCGCGCGTCAGCACTACGAGACGTTCCGCCGGCGTTTCGCAGGGTTCAACATCCAAGTTGCTCACCTATCCAGGGTGGTCGGATCGACAGAGACAAGGAAAGTGAAGGACGGTCTGAGAAGCGGCAACATTGCGGTCGTCGTCGGGACCCATGCTGTTGCGGCCAAAGGGGTGGCCTTTAGCGATCTCGGGCTGCTCGTAATCGACGAAGAGCATCGGTTCGGGGCCAAGCTGAAGCAATCACTGCGAGGGTTGGCGCCATGCCTCCACACTCTGACCATGAGCGCTACGCCGATACCCCGCACGCTTCAATTGACGATGGCGGGCGTGCAGGAAGTAAGCGTCCTGAACACACCACCTGCCAAGCGGCGTCCGGTTCGCACCATCTTGGCTCCTTTCGATGCCGGTTCGGCCAAGGCTGCTCTATTGCGCGAATACCGCCGCGGAGGACAAAGCTTCTTTGTCGTACCACGCATAGAGGACATCGAGACTGTCGTTGAACAACTGGGCAGGCTGGTTCCGCAGCTCTCGGTGAAGATCGCGCATGGCGAAATGAAAGGGCGTGAGCTGGACGAGATAGTTGTCCGGTTCGCCGCAGGCGAAGGCGACATTTTGTTGGCCACTGACATCATCGAAAGCGGACTTGATATACCGCGGGCAAACACCATTCTCGTTTGGCGGGCCGACCGTTTCGGACTTGCACAACTCCACCAGCTTCGGGGTCGTGTAGGCAGAGGAAGGGTGCAAGGCATTGCACTTCTCTTGACCGAGCCCGGCAGGGAATTGGCTGAAACCACAAGGTCCCGACTTTCGGCTCTTGTAGCTCTCGACCGGCTTGGCTCTGGCCTGGCCATCAGCCAAAGGGACCTAGACCTACGCGGCGCCGGCGATCTTTTCGGCGAAGAACAGGCGGGCCACGTCAAGCTCATCGGCGTCGGGCTCTATCATAGACTGCTCGAGCGTGCCTCATCGATTGCGCGAGGCGAGCCCGGCTCTGACATGCAACTTCCGGACATCAACTTGCAGGCCGGAGGGTCATTCCCAGAAAGCTATGTGCGGGAGCCAGCCATACGCCTCAGCCTGTATTCGCGACTGTTCCGCATGATCACGCATTCGGATCTCAATGCATTTGCCGACGAAGTGGAGGATCGCTTTGGAGCCATGCCGAGCGAAGTGGCTACCCTGCTGGAGGTAAGCCGACTGCGCATGGATGCGGCGGCGTTGGGCTTGAGGCAGGTCGACATAGGACCCGAAGCGATTGCGATCACCTTCCGCACAAAGCCCTCCGCCTCAGTCCGGCAGAATCTTATCGGGCTGGAGGGATTCGAATTTCGACGAGGCCGCTTGATCTGCAGGCCGTCAACCAAACCAGGCATCGCAAAACTCGAGGTTCTACGAAGCGTGATCGGTTCTATTCGCTCTGCACACCCGGCACGTGAGCTAAACGCCAGACCGATTGCTGGTCAAAGCACAACCAGCAATGGCCCCTAGCGGCCAAGGCTGCAAGAAGATTAGTTTGCCGGATTCGGTTGAAGTCCACGACGAGACCATCGCCGACCTCACGATCGGCGTCGACGTTCTCAAGCTCCCGGTCTGAAGTTGAAGGCAAGGCATGCTCGCACGTTGGTGCCAAATGCGTGTCCACACAGGGTCGAGTTTCCCCGTCGACTGCTTTCCCGGGGCAGGCATTCAGCGCAGCCTACCACACCCACAGCCACGTCAACCACGGTGATGTCTCTATCAGCCGGTCAGCGGACCTCGTTGCAGCACGGTTTTCAATTGCTTTGCAGCGGCTGTTAAAGCGTCGCGGTCAGCGGCCTGGCTCCGGAGACATCGGTTACCGTTGAAGGCATGGTGATGACCGGCATCGCGTCGCGTATCGTGCCCACAGCCTGGAATATCTGCTGTCCTAGCTGGAGAAAGGCCAGGGAGTTGGCGTTGAGCCGCTGAACGAGTGCGATTGAAGCAACAAATTGGCCGGTGGTGAAAAAACCGGCCACGAGCCGTTCAAGCTGTTGCGTCTCGATGGCATCTCCCATGATGGTGCGCATTGCGTCCGCCTCGCTGTCTTCGGCCGCAAACAGGTTGACCACGTGGATGTTGCTGTAGAGGTCGGTCATGGCGCCGACGACGAGGCTGCGCGCGCGGGCAGAGTGGCGGGACCGCACGGCAAAATATGGCACTGCCGCAACCGCAACTGTGACGTTCGCCACGATCCAAAAAAAGACCGGAAGCGCCAGCGGCCAGGACAGCGTGGCAAGCAGCGAAAGCGAACCGAGGCACGAGAAAATACGGTATGCTGGAAGACGCGACGACGATCTGCTGCTGCACGGCGGCGGCGAGTTGCGAAATGCGCGACGCCACCTGGCCGGCGAAGAGATCGTGGAAGAATGCAAGGTCCTGACGTTCGACCGCCTTGTAGCCATGCCATTGCATAGCCGCGGGCATGCATACGGACACTGCCTGGGAACCCAATGTCTTGGCGATGAACATCAGCAGCGGTTGCACGGGGAACATCAGCAGGCCGAGGAACGTGAGCATAGGCCAAGCTTCCTCAAGGAAAACCGCCGCACCGTTCGTGCTCACCCCGTCCACAATGATATACATGCCCCAGATCACCGCGAGGTTGATTCCCTCGACCGCCATCATGAAGACGGCGATGGCCGCCAAGGCGCCACGGAACATGCGTGCGAAATGCAGAAGCAGCGCAAACGGACCTGTTGCCGGCAAAGGCGCGTAGGGGATATCCAGCGGGCGGATAAGCGTCTCAAAGGGACGATAGATGAAATGCAAAGGCGACATGGCGGGTCAAACCGGCTGATCAGAAGAATGGGTGCGGCGCATCGGAGGAGTGCGAGAGCCCTCGCCCCCTGAACTGCCAAGCGCACGTTCCTCGTCCACACACAATGCGTTCCTGGCGCGCTTCGAGCGGACCACGCAAGGCTGAGGGGCGCACTTGAATGTACATGCGCGCTGCCACGTTCGAGAGCTGCATAGGGTGGCCCTCGTAGTGCTGGTGGACGGCTTGGCTGAAGGAGGCGCGATCTACGAGGAGGCGCCGCGGCTGGCTATAGCGGTCCAGCTCCCCAGGTGTGGCTGGGTTCATCGTCCTGTTCTGGCCGTCTCATTGCGGGCATCGAGCACGCTCCTGGTTGATTTCTCGGTCCTCCACGACGCCCTGCCGACGTCTCACTTACGAGATCAAAGCAATTTGCGTGCCGGATTTGCGCTCCGTTTCGTTCCACCGCTTGCTCGCCAGCCGGTGCCTGGCTGTAACGGCCAGCGGGTGGGGCTCCGACATTCTTGTTCAGTTTCGGACACAAAAAGGTCGCTATAGACACGCTCGGGAAGGCCGAATGGAACCTCGAGCATGTAATCGTCGCACCCGAGCCGAATTTCATCCTCACCGGCTCCCGACCAGGGCGCTTGCTGAAAAGAGCGCTTGCTGCGCCAGCCATGGGTTCGCGGTAACCGCCGCAACCTTTTTACTTCTGATATCGACCTGCTGGTTCACGGAGGAAGCCGATCCCGCGCGTCGCGCGATCGAGCGACTACCGATCATCTGCAGGGAAGGGACATTCCCTCAGACCTGATCTTTGCATCGGACACTACTCCATGACGGCGTTTAGGAGCCGGGGTCGCCAGGCTGTCGCTGAAGATCGACCACGTTGCGAAAGAGCGGCAGTTTCGCCAGATCGAACTCGTCGAAGGTCGGGCCGTCGTGCTTGCTCACCGCGCAACGCACCGGTCCGATATTCTCCTCCAGCACGAAGATGCCGGTCGCCTCGCCAGGGAGTTCAGCACCACTGCAAGCGGAATTCCGGTTTATAAAATTAAAAGGGATTCATGACCTTCACACTGATGCGATTCAGTTAAAATGGAGAATCCGAGCTACGCCATTTCTCGCAATAAACTGCCAAACCTGACCGAACGACTGCGTTCTCACTGTTAACTGCCAAGCGACACTTCGTGGATTTCGCGCCGGAAGGCTTCCGAGCCGAGATAGCGGTGAGAAAAATGGTCTTGATTGCCTTGCGAGTTGGGCCAGCGCCTTGTAGCTCGGGCGCTGCACGCTCGCCCGCGCAAAGCGGCGCAGGATCGATTCCGCATCGGCCGTGCGGTGCTGCAGGGCCGCCGCATATTTGATCAACTCGTCATACTGCTGCTCGAGAGGTTCCAGTCGATCGCCCGTGTCAGGATCGGCAGAAGGTTCGGGAGCTCGCGCGCCATTTTGGTGTCGGGCACCCCGCACTTCATCGGCAAGAGAACGGGCGACGGTTCCGGCCACGGTCGCCAACCATCTGGTGGCGCACCGCGACGGTCCGGCTCTTATGCTACGGCGAACTGGGGAGCACATGCGCCCTCTGCCATGACGCACGCATCCAGAAGGAAGAGGTGAGAGGTTACGCGAACGGGTGTGATGGAGTGGGAGGCGCATCGCGTCCGACCATCCGTGGAATCGGCAGCCTTGATTAACGTCTGCGACGTCTGACCAAGGCCATCCATGGCGGAGTGCTCTCGCTGAGGTTAAAGGCAGCCTCTTCGGCCTCGTACCGGGTCAGCCCGGTGAGCGGCCGACCGTATCTCTCGGCGGGAAGCCCTGTCAGGCTATCGATCACACACCACAGTCCTGATTCCGACGGCAGAATCTTGTAGCGCCTCATCGAGCCCCTCGCTTGCTAGAAGCACAGAGAACTCCCGCCTGACCGCAAAGTTCCGCAGTGCAGCATCAAAATGTTGCGACGCACTATGAGGGATGCAGTTCATATGACGGGCGGGGTCCTTTTGGCGCGCTGCCCGCCTGCCGGGTGCTGGTCTCCGGCCCGGCCGGCCTTGATAGGGCAGCTCGGGGCTTCGACGTCTCACGCAGCTCGGCGTTCCTGGACGAGTGGCG
The DNA here is from genome assembly GCF_055811535.1 of Mesorhizobium sp. WSM4816. Taxonomy (NCBI): domain Bacteria; kingdom Pseudomonadati; phylum Pseudomonadota; class Alphaproteobacteria; order Hyphomicrobiales; family Phyllobacteriaceae; genus Mesorhizobium; species Mesorhizobium sp. WSM4816. Next base: position 65,307 of record NZ_JBVVQR010000004.1, read on the forward strand.
CCGCCATCTCGTGTATGCGCATTTGGACAAACCCTCCTGGCGATATCGCAAAGATGCTGGTGATGTGTCAGATAGATTACCTGCCCCACTTTCGCCATGTCGGCGAATAGCCGGAAGGCTTCCACGGCACGGAAGTCGTCGAACGTCTCCATGATGTCGTCGGTGATGAAGGGAACGGGAGTTCGAGATTGGGCGAACTCGTGGTAGCCGGGCAACCCTGAGCGCGAGATAGGAGTTGGGAGCGCGTCTCCTTTGACATTCCTGAGCCAGCTTGGAACTCCCATCAGCCCCGATGCCGATAAGGACTTCGGTGTCCTTGTCGGGCTGGGTCGCCAGACCACGATAGGCGCCCCGGCTGATCACCTGAAAAGCTGTCGAGGCGCGAAGCATCATCGAACTGCGATGCCTGTCGCGATAGAGGCGCAAGGCCTGCTCGGCTGCGACGATGCCGGCCCTGAGGCGGAAGTAGCTGAACGCCTTATCCTCGGTTTCCAGGAGAACCGTGCGCCTTTGCTCATCAAGAGCAGCTACGGCACTATCGCCATCGACGGCTTCCACCTCGTCGGACGCTTTGCTGTATGCCGTAAACAACTCTCGTACGCGCCGATCCTGATCCTCGAACCGGGGCCCTGAGTTCTACCTGCTCGGCCTCCAGCGCCGGCCGATCCGCGGCGTCAAGCATCGCTGCGACATCGCCCATGTCCTGGATTGATAGCGCCTCTCGGATTTCATGTTCGATGGTATTGCAACGCCGTCGCAAATCTCTCCTTTGCTCGATCATGCGCAGCTTTTTTCTACGTCCTGCAAGAAAGATACACCGAACAGCTGCGTCATTTCAGATTTGCGTCGCTCGCAAATCGCGATTTCCGCCTCCAGGTCCCGGATTTTGAGACTCTGATCCTAGAGAGCAAGCTGCTTGGCTTCGTGGCACATCGGTCGCCCTCAAGACTCTTGCAGGAGGTGTCCCTTAGAGCTGGTGCGAAAACGATCCGGTTGTCCACCGGGCGGATGGGAATCAGCGCGACACGGCTTCCAAGGCAGCGACCAAGTTTGCATGGATCCAACGCGCTTTCTCGTCGGCGGTCATGAAGCCGTCGAAGTACGAGGCATAGACGCAGAAGCTCAGGTCGATCATGTCGTTGCGCATCCTGTCCATCCGCTTGACAGGTTGGCTGCCGCTTCTGATCCAAAAAAGCAGGTGAATGACCAGGCCAAGCGCATATCGAAAGAGATAGGTTCGAGCGACGCGACTGTCTCCGAGGTTTTTCCATGGCAGGCGATAGGCATGTGCAAGGGTCTCCCATATTTGCATGGCAGCACCGTAAATGGTTTCCATCATCGCGGCCGGATATCGGCTGCTCGTCCTGATGATGCGGACTTCGGCCTTGGTGAACATCTGCGCTTCCATCTCAGGTAGAGATGCCGCTATTTCGACCGCGCCTTCGATCAGCTCTGGAAGCAGGCCGTTAGCAAAGTTCCAATGACCGTGCAGTTGCTCCAAGATGGCTGCGTCATCAATTGCCGGGCTTCTGATCATGGTGACCATCTCACGAATGATGTCGGCCGTTGCCTTGAACTGCATGCGCTCACGCACGTCCGGTTCCGTCGGGTCGAGGCGGACTATCTCGCCGTTGACCCGTAGCAGGATCAGTTGATCAGGGAAGTCGCCTACGATGGACAGGCCACGCTTGATGGCTTCCAGCGACTGTTGTTTGTAAATCTCGACCCAGGCGTAGTCGGCGAGCACCGCGAGGTTCTGCGGGCTCGCCTGAAGATAGGATCGCAATTCCTGCGATTGCAGCATGCTGCTGTCGATGACCAGAGATGGCAAATCGATCCCCCGCTGTCGCACAAATTTGCAACCTTCCTTGCATCAGTCAGACTCGGGCACCAGCTACAACGTGCTCGACGCAGTTTGCTGGCCAGCGCATCAAGCTCCTAATGACTGAGATGAGGCGGCGCTGTCCCAAGAATTGCGGCAGAACCCCCGGAGGGAAAGCTGCATTATGCGCCATTCAGGCACGTTCGGCGTCGTCCGATATCCGACAATGTCGGGTACGCAACGTAACAGAAACTGACCAATCAGATGTTTTTAAATGCTTTCTGCTTTGGCACGGTACATGCAAGGCCTATCCGCAAAACGAGTACGGACTGAGGAGAAATCTCCCATGGCAACGACTGGCGAAGGTTCCACCACCGATCTTACCCGCTTCAGAAAACGCTACCAAGATTATCGCTCAGGACGTCCCTCGATTCCATCGAAAAAGTACTCCGGAAAGATTCCCGTTTGGATATCGTGAGTGTGGATGCGATCGACGAAATGAAACCTGGGCATGAGATCTCGTGCGCGGGCTGTCTATCGGCGTTATCGGAACCCTGGTCGACATACAAAACTGTTAGAGTGGATGCTCCTCCCGACGACATCGCTATGGGCCAACGTATCTTCCAGGTCGCCGAATCATGACCTCTTCCAGGGAGCTCAAAAAGCCAACCGAGGTCTCTAACCCTGTCCTGCTCGGCGGCGAGAACCGCTCCGGCACCACTCTCCTCAGCGTCCTGCTCGACTCGCACCCCGACCTGGTCGTCGGCCCGGAGATCGATTTCACCGAACCCATTAACCTCGGCCCGCATATCCTCGCGGTGTGCGACCTGATGGACCTCCGCGACTCGCGGCTCGCCGGCACGACGAAGGACACTGTTGACCCTGAGTGGTACGACGGCGGGCACTTCGTTGTGCAGTGCGAGCGTTTCGGTCTCGACCGCGATAGTCTACGGAGCCTGGTGACCAGCCTGATGGCCAAGCGCGGTACCGATCTGTCCACCTTGGAGGACCGCTGCCTGCTCATCAACTCCATCGGCGAATTCCGGCGTGAACAGACGGGAGCCCGACGATGGGGCCTGAAGCTTCAGCGGAAGATCCAGGACATCGGCGCGTACGCCGCGATCTGGCCACAAGCTCACTTCATCCACATCATCCGCGACGGCCGCGACCTGACTGCCTCCCACTTCAAGAACGTCCCCGACTGGGGCTACCGGACTGTCGCGGAAGCAGCGCGCGGCTGGCTGGAGGTCGTCACCCGACCCCGCCGGGCTGCGCCCGACGGCCGCTATCTGGAAGTGCGGTATGAGGATCTGGTCACACGCCCCCGCGACACTGTCGAGCGGATGCTAGACCACCTCGGCTTGCCATGGGACGAGGTGGTTCTGCACCACGCGGAGCACGAGCACGCGTTGTTCGACAACCCCTGGGGCCATCCCGCAGCGGAGGCCGCGGCTAAGCCGCTATATACCGGGCGTAACGGACGCTACCTGCAGGACCTCACGCCCGGGGAGATCGAGGAATTCGAGCGGATCGCCGGGAAGGAATTGGAACACCTAGGCTACGACCTGTCGATGCTGGATCCGGGAGCGCAGGGTGACGCCGTCGGCACACGAAGCGCTCCGCAGACGCCTGCCCCGCAGCTTCTACCTGTTTCTCGCGGGCCCTCCTCGCCCGCACCCATCGTTTCCGCTCCTCGCAGATAAGGCGCGACATATCATGAAGTTCACTGACATACCATCACTCGGTCTGTCTCCGGGCAGTCTCACCGTCTGGCGGGCTTACGCTACGCTCATGTCCGACAGCACCTGGGCAGCCGACCTACGGCGGGCGTCTCACGTGCAGGAAGCACACATCACATACCAACTCGAGGCGGCCGGTGGGGGTCCCCTGCCACCGTCCTGGCTGGGCTGCGCCTTCGATCTGCCCGCCGAACTCGATGCGGACGCCTTCGCCACTGCGCTACGCGGCTGGACAAACCGCCACGAAACCCTGCGCAGTCAACTCACTCTGTCCCCTCGCTCCACACCGGGCGGCCGTCTGCAACGCATGACGCTACCGGCCGGAGCCGTGAGTATCCACCCCAGTGCGGCGCGGGACTTCACCGACGGCCGGAAGCTGGCGCGGTATCTGGAGGAACTGTTTGACAGCGAAACCGGCCCCCTCGGCTGGCCCGGATATATTTGTGCCACCATCAGCCGCCCAGAAGCGACCACCGTCTGTCTCGCCGCCGACCACACCCTGACGGACGGTTACTCCGTTCTCCTAACCGCTTATGAGATCCACACTCTGTACGCCGCAGGACTCGCCGCCGCCAACGGCAAGCCCGCCCCACTTTCCCTTCGCCCCCCGGCCAGTTACATCGATTTCGCGGAGGCGGAACGGACCGCCGCCGACGCGCTGACAGCGGACCACGTATCCATCGTCCAATGGCGGCAGTTCCTCACCGAAGCCGGCGGCCGCCTGCCGGAGTTCCCTGTACCGGTTAGCGACGTAAGCGGCAGCCCCGCCGCCCAGCCAGGGGGGTACACCGAGCTTCTCGAGGCATCCACCGCGCACGCCTTCGATCGAGTCTGCCGCGCGGCCGGGGGCGACTCCTTTTCCGGACTGCTCGCCTGCCTGGCCAAGGTCGGCCACGAAATCACCGGCTCGGGCGAATTCCGTACCATGGCCCCCTTCCATACCCGGACGGGTCCCTCGCAGTCCTCCATCGGCTGGTACGTAGGTATGGGCCCCATCAGCTTCCCTTTAAGCGCAACCGACTCCTTCGCTGAGGCGGTGCAATCCGCGGTCTCCGGCCTCGACGGAGTGAAGGACCTGGCCCAAGTACCCATACCCCGAGTTGAGGAGCTCCTCGGCCGACCCCTCCGCGATCCCTTCATGGTTTCGTACAGTGACCTTCGTCGCACCCCCGGTGCCCGCGACTGGAACACTTGGCGGATTGTCATCCTCCGCGGCCGCAGCACCCACCCGAACGACGTGTACCTCTGGATCATGCGGACCTACGACGGCCTCTTCGTCAACTACCGTCACCCTGCCACTGGCCCGGCAGGCATCGCGGTCCCCCACTACGTGGCCCGTATAAAGCACCTCCTGGCCTCCATCGCGAGCACCGCCCGCTGGCCGCCACCGCACACCCCAAAGGAGACTATTGCCCGTGACTGACATCAGACACATTGCAGCGGGCTCGTGTAATTACACAAACTTCGATGCGGTTATCGTCGGCTCCGGGCCATCTGGATCGATCGTCGCCCGAACACTTGCGGAAAAGGGCTGCCATGTGGCCGTCCTGGAATATGGAGGCCTGGTTTCCCCTGGCGCCATGCTCGGGCCTAATCAAGCGGCCTACGCCAAGGCACTCACTTCCAACGGCCCCGCCGATGGTAACCCTTGGACAGCGTGCTGCGTCGGCGGCGGGATGCGGTTCTACAACGCGATTACGTTCAGATACCGACAAGCAGATCTGTCAGCCTCCCAGTATCTTACGACTGACATGGAGATTGATTGGCCCATCACTCTCCAGGATCTTGAACCCTACTATTCGGAGATCGAGCATCTCCTGGAGATCAGTGGCGCGAACGGGTTTCCATCGTATCCAGCCAGTCCGCGTGGGTTGATGTTATCCAATGCAATGCAGGAACTCAGCGTAAGATCAAAGAGCATCCCCCTGGCAATCAGGCCGCCAGGGACCAACAAGGGATGCATCAATTGTTCGGCTTGCGATGAACTGGTGTGCCCTACGGATGCGAGAGCATCAGTGCTTGCAAGAAGCATTTTGGATGACTCCGCCCTGCCAGGAATGATCTCGGTTCTATACGGCTGTTTCGTCAACCGGATCGAAATGCGGAACGACGGTCGGGCTGAAGCCCTTGAGTGCTATGTGCCGCTCTCATCGGAACTGATCCGGATCCCAGTTGAAAGGGTCATCGTCTGCGCAAACGCGATACAATCAGCGGCATTGATGCTTCGGTCGAAGTGTGGGCATGCACCGAAGGGAATAGGAAACGAATCCGGCCTCGTTGGGCGGGGCCTCTCATTCAAGATTAACGGCTACTCCGTCGGCTATATGGAACCGGCCGACCGCGGCTCCGGTGCATTTGCTCCGCACTGGGGACCGCATGCGACGGTTTATACCGATGAGTTCTACGAGCATAACGACGTGCCAAGCAGATTTGGCGGCCTCATTTATGAAGCAAATTTGGCCTCGCCGGGTGAGAACGTTGGTCTCGTGCGCCTGCACTACATAGCCGGAGAAGAGCCATGGTCACACAATCGCATCATGCTTGACGAGGCCGTTGACCAGTACGGCATCCCTTACATCCGATTCCAATACCGAAACTCGGAAAATGATCGTGCGCGATTGAATTTTCTCGCCGACCGCGCGGATGACATTCTGCGCCACCTTGGCGCATTCCGCATCGAGCGAGAGCCATCTTTCCATGGAAAAGGCAGCTGCCACCTGCACGGCACGATGCACGCCGGCTGTGATCCTAGGACCTCGGTCGTAGACAGCGGCGGCCGGGTCCATGGGTTCACCAACATCCATGTCATGGATGGCTCAGTTATGAATTTCGCAGGGAACAGCAATCCGACACACACAATCATGGCCAACGCCAGACGAATGGCCATGTCACTCAAGTAAAAGGGTGCAATTTAGATGCTCGATCCTGGAGATATCGGACATTTGGCTGAATGGGAGCGTGACGCGCGGTCTTCCATCATATTCCGCTCCGCCAATGGCGCGGTTGCGGAGGATGTCAGCGGCAAGATCTATCTGGATATGACGTCCTGCAGTGGGGCTTCACCCTTGGGCAGCAATGACCCGGTGTTCAGGGCCAGGCTTGCGCAGGCGATGGAGCAAGAAACCGATATTCTGCCGTCGCCGGTGAGTGTGCAACGCCAGAGACTCGCCGGGAAAATCTCGGAAATGTTCCCGAACAATTCCAGAGTGTTCTTTCTGAGGACCGGGTCTTGTGCAACGGAAGCGGCGGTTCGAATCGCCCGGCACCGAACTGGCCGACCGGTCATCCTGACGGCGGGTTTCCACGGATGGCACGACATCTTTCAACAGCACCCCTGGTCGGACAATCCGCCGGCCAAGGATCAGCACATCCAGGATTTCCAATATGACCTCGATATCCTGGAGCAGCAGCTGATCGGGCAAGAGGGGAAAGTCGCGGGCGTTTTCGTCACGCCTGAGCCTTCGGTCTTTCCTCCGGAATTGCTCCAGGAAATCTCCAGGATGACAAGCCTGCATGGAGTATTGCTGATCGTTGATGAGGTTCTATGCGGACTTCGTTACGCCGAGGGTGGCTACTGCCGAAAACACGGTGTGAAGGCCGACCTCATCACATTGGCCAAGGGGATCGCACAAGGCATTGGCCTTTCCGCAGTCGTCGGCACCGCCGATGCCATGGTGGGAGCCGACAGGGCCTATCTGGGCAATACCTATCTGCGCGAGAACCGGGCCTTTGTGGCCGGCAACTTGACACAGGAAATCTTTGAAGAAGCAGAAATTGCGGCTCGCATGGCCGAGAGCGGCTTAGCGCTCAAGAGGCAGTTCCAGACCTCGTTCGAGCGTAGCGAAATACCTGCGCGCGTGCTCGGAAGCGATACCATGTTCAGAATCATTCTGCCCTCGCAAAAGCATGGAATGGTCTTCGCTCAGAGATGTCTGCAGCACGGTATCTACGCCGGCTACCCAGGGACATACATGAGCAATGCGTCCATGGACGGTGCATTTTTCGCAGCTTTGCAGCCGGCACTGGAGCGAGCACTCGCAGACTACCGCAAGGACGAGGACATGACTGCACAGGTCACTGACGCATCCATGGTCGAATACTGCGCGGAGGCGTTCCACACCACAGAGAGAGCATGTCTCTCCAACAAGCATCATTGGGCCTGATACGGGGAGAAGATCAAACGAAAACCGCAACCGTCAATGTTCAGCTCGAAGATTATGATCACGTAGCCTTCGATCTGGACGGAACCCTTGTAGATTCGAAGGCTGTGGTCGAAAGCGCACTCCGTCGATGGGCACGGGAGGAACGGATCTCTCCGGATTACGCAATGCGGATGTCGGCCGCCCGCCGGGACGTCGACCTGGTGGCGGCGATTACGCCCGGTCTCTCGCCAGAACGCGAAGCAGCTCGCATTGCGGATTATGAGATCCAAGCGATGCGACTGTTGCAACCGATCCAGGGCGCAGCAGAGTTCTATAGCTCGATCCCCGCCGAACGGAGATCTATTGTCACCTCTTCGGCAAGGGTTTCGGCCCTTGCCCGCCTCGAGGCGGCTGGACTCTCCTGCCCGAGGATCATGATTGCAGCCGAGGACGTCAGTCAGGGAAAGCCGCATCCGCAACCCTATCAAACGCTGTTGCGAATGCTGCGCATCACTCCCAAAAGATGCTTGGTTTTCGAGGATTCCCGCACCGGAATTGAAGCGGCGATCGCTGCAGGCTGCGACTGCGTAGGTGTCGGCCCCACTGCAAGGGGTCACCCTGACATCAGGGGCTGGATAGAGAACTTTTGCGAGGCTTCCTTTCTAACCGGGCCGCGCTGAACCTGCTTCCCAGACTGAAAGGAGGGTCACGAAATGAAAGTATCAACGAAACCCCGCACACCACTATTTGATGAGGTGCTGGTAGAAGGCTCGGTACTCGAGCATTACGAAGCGGAGCGAAATGACTATGACGAGCTTCTCGATGTACTATTTCGTTCGTCCAGCGCAATTCGTGACAAGATTGGCAGCCGTTGTATTTGGCACATAAATTCCACCGCGTTCGGCGGCGGGGTGGCCGAAATGCTTCCACACCACATATGCCTCCTTCGGGAACTTGGTTTTGATGCGCGTTGGCTCATTTTTAAACCGAAGGAAGAGCAATTTTTTCAGTTCACCAAAGGACTTCACAATTGTCTTCACGACGCCACCGTGGCAGGCTTGAATGATCTGCTGCCACATTATCTTGAGGCATCGAAGCAAGGCGCCGCGCAGTTGGAAAGGATCATCAGACCTGATGGCTTTCTGGTTATTCATGATCCGCAGCCACTTGGTGCAGCTGCGAAGTTCCTGGAATCTCACCCGCACCCGGCTATCTGGCGATGCCACATCGGCTATCCAAAGCGCACCTCGACTGTCGACGAAATCTGGGGGTTTCTCGGGGAATACCTCCGTCAATTCCAGCGCATTGTCCTGAGCGCCAAGGAATATGCCTTTGATACCGGTCTCCCCATAGATATCATCCAGCCATCGATCAGCCCATTCTCAAGCAAGAACCGTAACTATGAAGGGCCAGCAGGCCAGACGCTGGAGAATTCGGTTTCGTTCAATAGCCAAGAATTCGAGCCCATCCCATCCCTTGAGGACATTCTCGGCTCGCGGTATTTCCTGCATGTATCCAGGTGGGATGGACTGAAAGGTATTGACCGGATCATTGCCGCTTTCGATCGCTTTGTGAAAATGGCGCTCGACGAGGCGTACGATATACGCCTGGTGATCGCGGGACCGGATCCTTTGGATGTTGCCGACGATCCTGAAGGACGCGAGTATTTCGAGAAATGCGTCGTATCATGCTCTCAATTACCCAGGGAAGTGCGGCGGCGCGTGTATCTGGCCTGTATCTCGATGAAGGACCACGACGCAAATGCCGAAATTGTCGGCCGGCTGCAACAGAACGCCCATGGAGTATTTGCGCTCTCTCGCGAAGAGGGCTTCGGCCTGACAGCAACAGAGGCTCTGTTCCGAGGCAAACCCATCGTAGTGTCGTCCGCTTTTGGTCTGAAAAGGCAGGTCGTAAATGGACTGAATGGCGTTGTCCTCGACGAGCCGGACATCGAGGACAAAGCTGCAGAAATGATGCATCACCTTGCGACCGGTTATAGTGATTTCGAGGAGATGGCCAGAACCGCGCGCGAAAACTGCCTGCGCTCGAGTACGCAAATCTCGCAAATTCCAAAGTGGTATGACTCGATTCAATCGGCTCTATCCAGTTTTGAGGTGCAATACCGGGAACCGTTCAAACCAACGGTCATCTGAGCCAGGCGGCGGACGTCTCCGCGCCGAGGCCCCGGCGCCTCCGGGTTAGCGATGAGCGCATCATCCTCCCAACTGTCCCAGAGCTTTGTTGTCACTTGGCACTTAATTTAGAGGCAGCTTCGGGTCCCGGCCTGCCGTTGGGCGGCCGCGAAGGGAGGCGACCCCAGCACAGGTCGCCGTTGAGCTCCGCACTGCATCTTATGCGACTTTGACCTGTAGCAGCTAAGTTAAGATGTCCGGATCTGGCAATGCACGACTGTCGCTCCTCCTTGTGCGTTGCCAATCTCTCGCCTTCGACAGCACGGGAGATTGGCAGGTTGGGATCGGTTGTGGCCGAGCGACCGCTTCCTCGCACTCAGCGGAACTAGATGCGCGCGACGAGGTCTTGGGAGGTTTCCCGCATCCCTGTCGATGTGGCATCCAGGCTTACAGCTTATTACAGTATGTTCTGTGATATAGATGTCGCGCGGCCGGATCAGGCCGCCCACCTCGAACGACCTCTAAGAACGCGGCAAATAAGGCCAATTCTTAGGATAACACCCCTCGGAACCAAGTACATGGTCCCACAACCGGCCCGCTCCAGGTGTCGACATTAAGTTCGCCCCTGCGATTGCGTTAGACTAATACATCTGTAACTATTGGGCTGCGGCTTGGGGGTGTTCCAGTTCATGTACAGGATCTTTTGGTCATCTGCGTTTCGCTTCGCAGCCTTCTGGGCTATCGCGGTTGGGGTTGTCTACGTCGCCTCGTTGTGGCTGCCTTGGTTCGACCTGACACTGATCTCCACAGCATTTGAAGGCATTGCAAAGGGCATCGCGGCCGGCAATGACGAGATGGCTATTGCGACTGCGCGGGATCACGACTTCATCTATTCGCTCGCATTGCTCATTTTCTTTACTGGCGCGGGCCTGCTTGTCGCATTCTTCGTCATGCATACCCTCGCGGTCACCGTCTCGCTTTTGCGAGTGCGGCGGCTGCTGAGCAGCCGTGACAGCGCCGTTCGTTTTGCGCGTGACTATGAGGTCGAGATTCTACCTCGGTTGCTTCGCCATCGTTTGATCGGCGCCGCGTGGAAGGAGTTCGACGAAACGCTTCTGAAAGGCAAAGTTGAAGCTGGCGGTCCTATTCAAAATACGATCCGGCCACAAAGTTTCATCAACTACGGATTGGTCCGAGAAAAACTGCCCGGCTTGAAAGTGATCGGCAGCGTCTCCGGCTATTTCGTCGGCGTTGGCCTGTTGCTCACATTCATCGGGATCGTGTTGGCCCTCCACGAGGCCGCGAAAGGGGCGAGCAGCAACGATATCAACGTGATGAAGAATGCGATGTTCAATCTTCTGAGCGTTGCCTCATTCAAGTTCGCGACATCGATCGCGGGGCTTTTTACGTCGATCGTGTTTGCGCTCGGCTCAAGATTTCTGATCATCGGGGTAGAGGGGGCGCTGGCCAAATTCTGCGAGGTCGTCGAGCACCAGTTGCAATACACGGCTCCACAGTCGATCACCGCCGAAATGAACGAGGTCGGCAAGGAGCAACGAGATCAGTTGAAAGAGATCAACAGCGACCGCTACTTCAGCAAGCTCGCTGACGCGGTGGGTCCGCTGTTAGAAGGCGCAATGTCGCGTGCGATGACGCCGGTGAGCGCCAATATCGCCTCCGCGGTGGAGCAGCTGAAGTCGACCAGCCAAACCGGGCTCGCCGACATGACAAAAGACTTTGCGGCTGCGCTGCACGGCAATGCAGGTGCAGAGATGAAGGGGTTGCAGGAGGCGCTTCACGAAATCCAGGTCTCGCTCGTCGAGACGCACAAGGGATTGCGGGGCGGCGGCGAGGATTTTTCACGTCGACTTTCGGAGGCGGCCGAGAATCTCAATCGCCTTGTTGGAGAGGCGGGCGCCCGACTGGAAGGGAGCGCGGAACAGAGCCGGGCGGGCTTGGCCGATGTGGTCGCTGCATTCAAGCAAACGATGGACGCCGCCAACGCGCGTGTCGAAGCTGAACTCGGCAATGCGGCCGCCGGTGCGTCCGGCAAGGTGGAAGAGGCAATGGGCCGAGTGCTCGAGCGTCTGGAAAGCCAGGTCGGGTCGCTCATGAAGGGGCTGGGTGACTTCCAGGCCAGCACCGCTGACGGCGTCGAGCAAACGCGGGCGAAATTGCGCGAGACCCAGGACGGTATCGTTGCTTCGATGGCATCCGCGTCGTCGGAAGCGGCTGAAGCTCTCAAGGCCGGCATGGCGGATGCCTTCGGCCGCATTGCTTCTGAAATCGACCGCTTCCAGGCCGCGATGGGTCGAGGCGAGATCGCACTTTCCAATCAAGCGAGCGCAATTGGTGATGCAGCAGGTCAGACGCGAGCGGTGGCGGACGCGTTTGCCGAAACTGCGCAACACGTGCGCATAGCGGCGTCACCGCTGGTTCAGTCGGCCGATCGCATCGCACAGGCTACCAGTGAGATGAACGCGGCCGTGACGCGCACTGTGTCCAGCATGGAAGCCGCGAATTCAGCATCCGGTGTACTCTCGCAAACGCTCGCCGGGCAGATCGAACGGTTGACCGAGCTCTGGCAGGGATATCGCGCGCAGTTCGACAAGGTCGACCAGGATCTGGCGAAGGCGATTGCTGCGCTTTCCGACGCCACAACCGCGCAGTCAGAGCGGCTGGCAGGGTTTACGCGCGAGACCGACAAAAACCTTGGCGATGCGGTTTCGCGATTGGGGAAATTCGTATCCGACATCAGCGAGAGCACGACGGACCTAAGCGACAGCGTCGAAAAGCTCGTGGCCAATGTGCGCCCGATGGCCGCGGAGTGACAGGTGAGCGCCGATGAGTGACTTGAGTTTTCATCAGGCGGAAACTCACGCCGAGGAGGACGAGAACTATTTCATCTCGATGACCGACATGATGGTCGGCATCCTTTTCATCTTCATCATCTTGCTGATGGTGTTTGCACTCAATTTCAGGCAGCAGACGGAGACATCAGAAGATCATATCAGGAAGTTGGAGGCCGCCGCCGACGCCGCTCGATCGGTGACTGCAAAGCTCGAAGAAATCCAGAAGGACGTGCGCTCTGAGATTGATTCGATCAGTGCCACCGACCGTGTGCGGACCGCCTTGTTGGAGGAAATCCAGAGCAAGCTGAGGGAGCAAGGGCTGATCGTCACCATTGATCCAGTGAGCGGCGTCGTCAGGTTGGGTAACAATGCGATCAACTTTCCGCGCAGCAGCGCGGCATTGGACGCGACGGCATCGGAACGTGTTGTAATTTTGGCCAAAGTCCTTGCCGAGGTGCTGCCGAAGTATACCAGAATCGGTACAGAACTGCCGGCGCATCTTGAGACGGTGTTTGTAGAAGGACATACCGACAGTACAGGTGGCGACCCAAACAACTGGCCCCTGTCGACGGAAAGGGCCGTGAATACGTTTCGAGGTCTCACTGAGGCGGAGCCCCAGCTTAGAACGCTTATGAACCTTGCGGGTACGGAAGTGCTGTCGGTGGCTGGCTATTCCTCGACGCGGCCGATACGGGAATTCAGCGAAGAGGACGGGAGGCAGCGCAGAATCGACTTGCGCTTCGTCATGGACGCCAACAATCTTGACCGGCTACGTGACGTGCTTGAACTGACCGACACCATGCAGGACCAGATTCAGTTCCTGCAAAAGTCCCTGGACGACGTCGGTGTCCACTAACTTCAAGCTCGCATGCCTGGCGGCAGAGGCGGTTGGGAATCTGCCGCTTGCCCGGCTGCCTGAAGTCCCAACGACAGCCAAAGTATTTCAATCGCTCCAGGCATTGCCGGAGACCATACGCACACCAAGCGCCGTTGACCTGAACGTCATGGCGCGAGAAATCGCTGTTCGGCTCGCGTCCGGTGAGGAACTGTCGCGAAAACAGCTGCGAGAGGCGCCTTGGTGCCTGTGGAAAACGCGGCCGGCGCTGGCCGAGGATGCTGGACTTCTGGAGCGGCTGCTTCGCATCATCTCTGATGCCACGAGCGCGCGTCCATTCCGGACATTGGCCACCGCCTTCATGTCCGCCTACGGCGAGCAGCAGGCTGGGCGTGGTGCGGTAGCCGCTGTGCTCTCCAGCCTGGCGCGGAAGTGGAAAGGGGTTTGGGGATTTCTCCACAACGCCTATTCCATTTTCGATCTCGCAGATGGCCCACGACGGCTGGCGCTGGAGGTGCATGCCAGCAATCGCTCTCCGGCCGAAATCCTGAGCGAGGCCGGCCTTGGCGCGATGAACGCGGAAGGCGATTTCACAAAGGCTGTGGTTAATGCCCTCTTGATCGAGCTGGCCGAAGGCGCCGAACGAAGCCATCTGGTCAGGCTCGAAAAGGTCAAGCGATTCGCGCTTAAGGCCGATGGGCTTCCACTCTTCGAGGGCCAGAGATACCAGATCGTCGACGCTCTGTTGCGACCATTCGCGGACCGGTCTCCAGATGAGTCGACACAGGACGAGTATCTTCGCGTAATCGTGAAGGCCTTCGGTGATCCTCGGCTCGCACAGGGCAACTGGGTCGGACTACCGCATAAGGAAATTGTAACAGGCTGGCTGACCCGGCAGTCGCTGCGGCAATTCTTGGATGTGGTCGATGACACAACAATCGATCGGGATGCCAAGCGAATGTGGAAGTATCGCAGAGCTTTCTGGGAAGGCGTGTACGAATTTTATCGTCGCAACGGGTTCTCAGTTGAGGCTTGGGTGGCATTTGGGCCGAACGGCAAACGAGTGGCTCGCAACGCCTTCAAGAATGCAGAATTCGCTACGCTTCACACGGATGGGAAGAATGTTTATAGCGATCACGCCGTTCTCCTCTTTCGCGTGGGTGATTGCCTCGTTGCGGACTGGAACCATAACGGCAAATGCCACGTCTGGACCTCGGCGGGGCAACACGGCGCACCTAAGCTCTATGAACGCCAATACGGCTCAAACGACGTCCAGATTTACACTGGTCAGGGCCACCATGAGACTACAAAGGAACTCAGTTGGGGGCACGGGGGCTCCGAGAACCACTCGTGGCAGCGAAAGATAGCTGGAAGGTTAGGTTCGATCACCGGGATGCGCATTCCCGAATCGGCCTACAGGCTACAATAAATGTCCTTTGAGTTCGTTTGCGAGTCCGGCCCTGCCGAAAGCACGATAACGCTCGCAGAGCGACGCCTCTTGGGTAGACGGCTCGTCCCGGTTGATCGCTGGGGCGAAGCACCACAGGAGCTGCAATCCACGGTCCGGCAATTGGCTGCTCTGATCGATACAGGGTTGGCGGCGACGGATGGAATCTCACTGACGATACCCAACGAGGGGATGCTAGCATTGCCGGTCGCTGTGCTGATGCGCGCGGGACTACCTGAAGTCGCCGGCGTCGTGGTCCGCCTCGAATTGTCTGGCAGAGTGGAGTCGCCCGATGGTCATATCAGGATCCTCTGGGAGGACCCTCTATCTCGGCGACTCAACCCGAGGATTGAGGGCTTTATAATAGAGACTGCCAACGGTCGAGGGCGTCTGACTGGGTCAACCTATAGTCTGCTAAGGGCAGTCGACGCCTACAACAAGACCATTGGGCAGATCGATCGCATTCCGCATTGGCGCCCAGTGCAGGAATTGCTGGGAAACCTGACAGATGGGAGGGTGCAGGCTGACCGGCTTCTAACGAGCCTCCGTATTCATCAGGCGGGCGCGTTCGGCCTTGATGTACGCGAGGCTGTCGGGGGTCCGACTTTCGACCCACTCCTGATGGGCGTGAGCAAGCGCCGAAGCCTGCTGGATGACACTCCTGAGTCGGCGCAGGACAATTTGGAGGACGTTGACGCAGACCTTCGCGATAGCGAGAAGGATGCGCTCCTCAAGCCGCAGGACCATCTGGCGTTTGCAAAAGCCTTTCGCGCTGACAACCTGCCGACCAGGCCGGCCTATCCTCTTGGTCGCAACACATATCTCGTCCTGGAGCCCGACCTTCGGGAAGCGCTTGACGTCGTTAAGCGTATGAGGACCGCCAACGAAGCGGAGCGGCGCGATTTTCTGAAGAATCCGCGGACCTACCTCTGCAGCGCACTCCCAGAACTTGGCGAGATGGCCGGCACTATTTTTGTCGAGACCCACCAGTATTCGGAGCGGGTCCGGGGCTTGGGGCTATGGGAGAAACCCAAGCTGACATGGCTGGCGCGAAAAAGCAGCGGATGGCTGCCGGAGGGATTTGTGATCCGCATCGGCGAGACGTCTGTGGAGGTAGACGAGCAGGGAATTGACGACCTTGCGCTGGCGGCGGAACGAGCTTCAGAAGGCGACGCTTCGATGGTTTCGTTTCGCGGCGTGGACTATCCTAGGCCCGATGTGGAAACTGCGCTTGACGGCCTGCGCCGGCAATTCGACAAGGACAGCGCGCCATACGAAGCCGAGCCGGGCGATCGTCCTTCGGAGAACCCCGAAGACGATCATCAGGTGCTGCTGATTGATGATCATATCGAAGAGGCGAAGGACGCCCGCACACAGCAGCGCCGGATGGATCTGCCGCTGGTTTTTCCGTCCGATATGGTCTCCACCGCGCCGAAGGAGCATCAACAGCGTGGCTTCCAATGGCTCGTCAAGGCGTGGGCTGAAGGTTTCCCCGGTGTCCTGCTGGCCGATGATATGGGCCTCGGAAAAACGCTGCAGGCGCTTTCGTTCCTGACCTGGTTCAGGGCAAACCGCGCAGCAATCGCGGGATCGGTGCGGGACATTGCAGGTCCGATCCTTATCGTCGCCCCGACAGCCCTTCTTCGGAACTGGAGGAAGGAGGCGGACACGCATCTGATCGGCGATGCCCTCGGTGACTGCATCGAGGCATTTGGCTCCCGTCTAAAATTCTTAAAAAGACCAGCGGAACCTGATTGGACGCCTGAGGATGCACTCGACGTCCACACTCTGCGATCAGCCGATTGGATACTCACAACCTACGAGACGCTCGCTACATATCATCGGGCGTTCGCGCGCATTCCCTATTCGATCGTCATCTTCGACGAGATGCAGAAGATCAAAGCGCCCGACACAATCAACACCCATTCCGCCAAAACACTGAACGCCAATTTCGTTGTCGGGCTCACAGGTACGCCGATTGAGAATCGTATCGAAGACCTCTGGTGCATCATGGATCGTGTTTCGCCTGGCTACCTGGGTGGCCTGAAGGCTTTCTCGAAGACATATGGCGGCGAAGATACCGACGCTCTCAAAGACCTAAAGCAGAAGCTGGACCAATGGGTGGGAAAGCGACCTCCAGTAATGCTTCGTCGCATGAAGGCCGACCATCTGCCGGGCCTTCCCGACAGGGCCTTCGACCATCAGCCTTCCGAAATGCCGCGTCCGCAAGCCGAGGCATATGAAGCGGTCGTTCGTGCGGCGCAACAACAACGCGGCAATAAGAATGACATGCTGAAGACCATCCACGATCTGCGGGGCATATCGCTGCATCCGAACGGTGGCGGCGACATTGACGTCACACATCCTGTCGCCCGACGGGAATGGATCGAAGCATCGGCGCGGGTGACAAAGACCATGGAGATCCTCCGGCGAATTCAAGCGAACAACGAGAAGGCGCTGGTCTTCATCGAAGATCGTGCCGTGCAGGCGACGTTTGCGGCCGTCGTGGCCGAAGAATTCAACATGCCGTCGATACCCCCGATCATCAATGGAAGCCTCGACGGCGACAAGCGTCAGGCCGTTGTGGACCGGTTCCAAGCTTCAAAGCCAGGCTTCGGCCTGCTCATTTTGTCACCCAAGGCCGCTGGAATCGGGTTGACGATAACTGCGGCCAATCATGTCATCCATCTAAGCAGGTGGTGGAATCCAGCGGTGGAAGACCAGTGCAACGATCGGGCCTTCCGCATTGGCCAAGAGAAAGCCGTGACTGTACACCTGCCGATTGCGCGACATCCTGTGTTCGGTGACAGCTCCTTCGATGTCAAACTCAACGCATTACTGGAGCGGAAGCGCGCTCTGTCGCGCGACATGCTAGTGCCGCCGGTATGGGACGCCGATATCGACGACCTGTTCTCGGCCACTGTCGGCTAACTGTCCCGTCCTGCGAAGTCCTCGATAAACACGGACCCGGGCGCGATCGCCGAAATGACCAGTCGATCTCGTGCTCGGGTCGCAGCCACGTAGAACAACTGCCGTTCCGTGGCGATGACCTCGTCTAGCTCGAAATCGTCAGCCACGTCCGCCACCCGCTCTTCCAGAGGAAGAACGTTCTCGTCGCATGCCATCAACACCACGAGACGAAACTCCAGTCCCTTTGCCAGGTGCATCATTCCGACCAATGCGCTTGTGTCATCTTCATTGCGTTGATCAATGAAGGTCCGCATAGGAAGCCCCGCAACGCGCGCGGCCGACCGGGCTCGATCAAGCTGTTCTTCCGAGCGAACGAACAGACCAATTTCACTTGGCCTGAACCCGTCTGCCAACGCCGATTTCAAGAATTTTCCGATAGCCGCGATCTCCGTGGCTTCGTCTTTTTCGATCAAGACGATCGGTTCTGGTCCTTCGAAGACCGAGATCGTCCCGGCCCGCATGTCTTCGTTTCCGTCGACGTCGCGGACCTTGCCGGGCAGCAGGCGATCCGCAGCGCGGCGGATCTGATGCGAGGTGCGGTAGTTTACCTTCAGTGTCGCGGAGCGTCCGCGCACGTCGACACCGAGGCCTTTCCAGGAGAAGGGCTGCTGAAAGATGCGCTGGCCCAGATCACCGGCAAAGAAAAGTGCATCCGGCTTGTCCGGTGCAATGGCTGCAAGGAAACGAAGCTCGGCAACACCGAGGTCCTGCGCCTCATCCACGACGATGTGGCTGAAAGGCTTATTCTGTTGCCCGCCGAAATGCTCCGTCGTCGCCGCGAACACTCCGGCCTTCGTCATCAAGCCGCTGGCCGCAAGCCGCTGCCGCATCGGGCCGAACACGGTCCAGAGACGTTCGCGCTGCTTTGGGCCAAGCCTGTTCTTGCGGCCCATTCGGGGCACGGAAGCATATGCTTCCGCGTCGGAGATCTGCCAGGCATCGATGACGTGTGTCCACTCCGAATCGAGAAACTGCGGAGTGACTTCATGGACGCCGGCTTCGCCGGCCGCTTTCGCCAGCATGGACCGGACCACCTCCGCACCTGCCAGGCGAGGCTCCCTTCCGGTCGCCAGCGCCAGCAACTCCCTCGCGATTTCGTCGAACGAGGCGATCGCGACCCGTGGCGGCAATGTCGAGCCTTCGCCACAGAGCAGCCGCAGCTTGGCCGAAAGATTGCGCGCCAGCGGATCGGAAAAAGTGGTGAGCAGAACCTTGGCCTCAGGGTTCTCGCGCAGAATGCGGACAACCCGGTGCAGCGCGACCACGGTCTTGCCGGTGCCGGCGGAACCCGCGACCCGCGCCGGCCCGGAATAGTTGCGCTCGACGACACCACGCTGGCTCGGGTGGAGAAAGACGGCCCAACGTTCGAAAGGTGCATCCAGCGCCGCCTTGAGCTCCTCCAGACCGTCGAGCACACGGAAGCGGCGCAGCGTGTCGGGATGCGCAAGCGGATCGGCGACCGGCTCTGCGGCCTGAGTAAGCACGCCGGTCGCGGCGTAGTTCAGCAGGCCTTCCGCCGCCTCCTGCGGAAGGTATGATGCGAGAGCGTAGAACCGATCCTCGTCCGCGGCGCGCACGTCGGCCAGCCAATCGGAGGGCACGCCAATCGAAAGCAGCTCATCGTCGCTCAAACGGTTGAACAGCAACGGCGGCGCCCCCTTGCCTGGTGCCTCCGGCGGCAGCACCGCATGAGCTGCCGGACGTGGCACGACGATCTCGGTGACGAGCTCGCGCACCTCGCGAATCTGGATCGCACCCGTTGTCGGATGCGCGTCGATCACCTTTCGCTCAGCCCATTTGTAGGCGGCGTCGTGGTGGGCAACATGCATGAGCATCAGGCTGCCGCCTGTCCTATGGACGATGATCCGCACGTCGCGATTGACACGCACTGACCAGAAATTGGGATCGCGCGACTTGTCGATACGATGCATCTGCAGGCCAGGCCGATCCGGCTCGGTCAACAGCTCGTAGGCCGTCAGGCGTGCCTGCTTCTGCTCCTCGTTGGTAAGGCGAGCGAGCGCGGATTGGAATTCGGCGGAGAGAATGGTGGTCATGGTTGCCTTTGCGAAGGAGCCGCGATCTCACACTGATATCGCTCACGAGGCAAGCCGGCGGGCACCTTCGCTTCGCCGAAAATACACTACTGGCCCAGTCCGCTATCTCCGCCTTGGTTTTCACGCGATCTGGAGCCCCTTCACTGAACGCGTCGACCAGCGGAATAGGTTCAACTGCGGCCACGAACACTCCGGACAACGACAGAGCTGGTTGGCCGGGAATGTCGGCCTAGAGAAGCAATCGAGCCGGGAGGTCTGCCATTGCGTAAAATCCGTGAATTTGAAGACGTCACGCGTTCCAATCGGCGCGGCCACCACGCTCCACCCACCGCACCGTGCCAGGGGTCATATAGACCAACGCGCCGCGGCTCGCGCCGGTTGTTCTCAAGTAGTCCTCGAGTTGGCCCGCGTGAATTCCCATGTCCTCCTCCGACGGCGTGATATCACTTTTCCAATCAAGAACGACCGAGGCGCGGCCATCGTCCATAGCGACAGCGTCGATCCGGCCGGCAAGCGCTGTGGGCTCACTCGCATCGGCGAGCAGAGCGTAGATCGGCCATTCTGGAACGAGACGCGGTCGCAGGGCGGCGATCTGCGGGAGATGCAGAGTTCGCCAAGCGGTCGAGGCGATTTCCCCGACTTCGGGAAGACCGGCCTCGTCTTCGCGATCGACCACCAGCTCTGCAATAAGCTCCCGGGCGCGACTGGCGAACCCGTCAAGGTCTTCAGCAAGTTCGCCGGTCAGGACCTCCTCCATGAGCTTGTGCAGGACAAGGCCCCGGACACGTCCTGCGCCGATCGGCAGTTCCGTCTCCGGAGCGTCGCCGGAGTCCATCGCGATCGCCTCGATAATAGGAACGCGATCGGGATCCTGGTTGCTCGGCCGAAGCCACGTGAGCGGGACGGCGGCAGCGGCGATGGCTGCGCGCTCTGTCTCGAAGATGTCCCGCGTCTGTCCGTTTGGCAGATCGGCCGCGGCAAGACGCGGTGCCCGATCGAAATGCGATAGGTCTAGCAGCGGGAGGTCATGGTGCGCCAGGTCGACGATCCGCGCCCAGGACCTTTGCTCCGCCTGCGGCAGCTCCGGGACTACGAGGAGCTCCCGAGCGCGAGTGCATACGACATACCAAAGGCGCTCGCGTTCACGGGCAAGGCTTTCATCATCGGACGCGAGCGCCAGCAGAAGATCGGGCGGGACGACGTCGCCGATGACCCAGTGCAGCGTGTTATCGGACGCGCGATGCACGAACGGCTCGCGCGAGCGGAGCAAGGTGGCGGTGTTGACCGGAATCACCACCGGCCATTCCAGCCCCTTCGCGCTGTGGATGGTGATGATCTCGATGGCGTCGCCTTCGGCATCAACCCGGCCCTCGTTGGACGGAACCCCCTGACTCCAATCCCTGGTGATGTCACGGACGAAGCGCTTGAGACCGGTGACGCCATAAGGCCGCGCCCGTTCGAGAAAGGCTTCTACGTTCGCAGCCGCGCGGGCGCTGCGGTCACCTTCGCGCGCGGCAAGAATCGGTCGAACGGCCAGTTGCTCGGCTGCTTCGGCGAGCAGCAGCGCTGGTGTCGTCGCTCTCGATTTCCATCTCAGGTCTTGCAGGATCGAAAGTGTCCGACGCGCAATCGGATGCGTGACGTCGCTCAGCTCGGTCAACAACGAGAATCGCGGAACCGAGTGCAGACGATCGGGATTTTGGGGCAAGGCCGCGGTGATATCGAGAAGCTCTTCCTCGGTCAGCCCGACAAGCGGGCCTCGCAACAGCGCGCCGAAAGCCAGAGTGTCGCCGGCGTCGGCGAGCACGCGAGCCAGGGCGAGCATATCCTGCACCTCCTGACGTCGGAACAGGCCCTTGCCCGCCTGGGAAGCGATTGGCAGGCCGCGTTGTTCCAGCGCGCGTTCATAGCGCCAGAGTTCGGTGCCTGTCGGCGCAAGCAGGGCTATGCCGCCGGGACGGAGCGGAGCCATCGCGCCGTCTTCGTCGCGAACGTGCAGATTGCCGATGAGCCGCATGCAGAGTTCAGCGACGGCTTCTGCCTCGGCATCGCGGATGTGCTCTGACCGCGAATTGGGCGGCACGTCGACGGTGATCCTGGCCGCACACGGAAGGTCATGGGTGGGGGGATCGATGGTCGCCGTGAGCGCCACATAGCCAGGTTGCCCGACGCCAGAAAGTGGCGTCTCGAAACAGCGGTTGACATGGGTAAGGATGTCCGGTCGGGAGCGGAAATTTGCGGTGATCTGGATGATGTTGTCCGGCCACCGCCGTTCGATTGCGGCACGCGCCTGCGCATAAGATCCGACATCGGCGCCGCGGAACCGGTAAATGGCCTGTTTCGGATCGCCGACCATGAAGAGCGCCCCGGGCCTCAAGACGCTTTCCTGCCACTGCGGCGCGCGGTCTTCAGCCGCGATCAGGAACAGGATTTCGGACTGAATGGGATCGGTGTCTTGGAACTCGTCGACGAAGATATGCCGGTAGTGGGTTCCGAGAGCGCGCCGCACGGCATCATTATCGCGGACCAGGGTCCGCGCCCGCTCCAGAAGATCGTCGAAATCGAGGACGGCCGCGGCGCGCTTGAAGGCGGCGTAGTCATCAAGCACCTCGTCGAGTTCGGCGGAGAGGCTTGCGACAAGTGCCGTGGCGATGCGGCCGAGCACCACTCGGTAGCAGTGGTCGACCCGGTCGAAGTGTTGGCCGCATTCCTCGTTGAGCTGGCTGCCCAGATCCTTCCCGGCGGCCTTTTCCCAGGCCGATTTCCGTCTTGGCCTGATTAGATCGAACGTGTTCTTCCGCATGCAGGAAAGTCGAATCGGATGGGCGAGCGCCCAGAGCCGGGAAAAATCGGGCGGCGTCTCAAAGCTGCCGGCGTAAAAGTTTGCCAGCGTCTCGAGCTCGCCCACCAACTCGAGCGTTTTGGGCTCGACGGGTTGAGCGACTATCCAGCGCCGGAAATCCGCGACCGCTTCGACCAGGTCGATGTCCGGGCGGCCGGTGAGGTCGGCAGGCAGCGCCTGCGCATCACGATGCTTGAGACGAAAGCGCGCCAGTTCCTGAAGGGTGGAGACAACGCGGCGGGGGTCTTGGCGCGACAAGACTGCGATCGGATTGTTTGGGCGCTCCGGACTGTTGAGTCGCCGTCTGAGCCATTGCTCGAATATGGAGTCAAACGCAGCGGTGGCCTGGACCGCATCGAGCATCTGCGCGCCTGGATCAATATCAGCCTCGACCGCGTAGCTTGAGATGATGGTCTGGCAGAATGCGTGGATCGTTGCGGTCGTAAGTTCGTCGAGTTTGGCAGCGGCGGCTGACATTGCGTGCCGCTGAGCCGCGTCGAGGCCATTGGGCAGGGCTTCCCGCAATGGGGCCGGCACGCGTTCGGCCAGAAGTTCGTTGACGTAGCGATGGACGCGCACCGACAGCTCGCTGGCCGCCAGCTCAGTAAAAGTGATGGCCGCGATCTGACCGGGTCGGACGCCGCGCGCAAGCAGCATTGTCACGCGCCCCGCCATCAGGGCGGTCTTGCCGGTGCCAGCCGCCGCTTCGACGAGCAATGTCGAGTCAAGATCGGTCAGTGCCCGCCGGCGCGCGGACCTGTCTGCCAGTTGGATCATCGGCAACTCCAGACGCGCGCAAAATCGTCGAAGGCGCGGCTCAGCGCCGACTGTTTGATCTGAAAGTACGCTGTCGACGATGCCGGAAGCGCCAGCCGGAAGTCGTTCCAGTTCTCGCGCGCGTCCGGGCCGGGTAAGGCCCTGCCCTGCCGCAAAAGGACGCCGGCCGCCGTCACATGGTCTGCGATTTCCGCGATGGCCTGATCGACGTCGGGCAAATTGTAGACCCGAGGCTCGCCGCCGCCGAGGTAGATGAGGCGGGCGACGACGCGCGGATTGTCCGGCAGGAGTTGGCGCGCCGCCAGCGCATAGATGACCCGCTGGAGCTCGGCGCCGCCCCCGAGCACGATCTGATCGGCCCTCTTTGGCTCTGCACCCGTCTTGTAATCGGAGACGCGAACGGCGTTTCCTGTGGCGGTGATATCGAGCCGGTCGATGCTGCCCTTGACCCGAACCCTGGTTCCGGTGATTTCAACCGGCGCGGTCGGATCCCAAGGAAGATCGCCCGTCGTTGCAACTGCCTCGTCGGCACGGCCGAACGCCAGCTCGGTCCAGCTCCGGGTGCCCGGCTGAAACGTCTCATCAAGCGTCAAGGCTTTGAGCGCCAGTTGGGCAGCAGCGTCCACGGTGTGCCGCCACAGCAGCAACGGCGGCACGGATCGCTTTAGCGGCCACTCTGCACTGACCGTCGTCGCCGCCTCTGTCAGAGCGGCCTCGATCTCGTGCCGTGCGGCGCGGGAATAGCCCGGCCTTGGCTCGAGCGTATCGACAGTCCGCTTGAGGAGCTCATGCACGAGATCGCCATAGGCACGCGCATCGAGTGTCAGCGGCTGATCGTCTTCTGCCACCGACCGCCAGCCCAATGCATAGCGCCACACGAAGGCGAGCGGATAGCGGAGCATGAGACGCAGCGATGTCGCGGACTGAATCGCATCGATGGCGCGTGCGATGACTGGATGATCGGCCCTCGTCCGTCCATCATGGGCGGTGATCGCAGGATTTCGCCAGTCGCGCCAGCACGCGTCAGCCGCCGCCAGCGCCGGCGAGTTCGCGGCCTCATCCGGTCGGGCGAGCAGACGGTCGGCCTCGCTGAACGCGTGGTTCGGGATTCGTGCCCGCTTAAGCCCTTGAACACGGGCTCCTTGCGGCACGAGCGGACTGGCCGCGAGGAGGCCGCCCTGGGCGTTCCGGCGGCTTCTCGACAGGATACAGCCACCGGATGCCTCAGCAGTGATTACCTGGAACGCACGTCGGTCCTGCGCGGTGACAGGATCGGGATCGAGTATGCTACGGGACAAAACATGGCTTGGGATCAGCGGATCTTCCGCAGCGCGGCGCGGCCATGAGCGTGTGGTCATTCCAAGCAGACGAACCCATTGGCGAGGTGCCGCGGCGAGATGACTCGCCGGGCACCACACGGCACAGGCGCCAGGATCGCGGCCGTCGGGCAAGCGAAGCTCCTGCAATGAGAATTTCAGCGCCTCGGCAGGCGCCCGCCGCAGTGCCTCACTCCAAAGCACGCGAGCGGAGGTTCCCAGCAACATAGTGCCAGCCTGCTCGGCCGCGGCCGGGCCGTTGGCCAGCATTTCGAGAACGGTCGTCAGCATCGGCCTCGGATCAATGCCGTCAGATCGAACACGGCTCGCCTCGTCCAACGCCCGAAGCCATTGATCGAGTTCGAAGAGCGCGGCACCGGGTTGCACTCCAAGCGACCAATTCAGCGGCAAGTCTTGCAAGGCGCCTCTTCGGCCTGCGGCGTGACTGAAGAGCCGGTGCAGGCGATCTTGGCTGAGGCCGTTCAGCAGAACGTCGGCAAGTGCTCCGCAGGCCTGGCCTTCGCGCGAAGCAAGGCCCGGCACCCCGTGCGAGAAATGCAGCGGCAGATCGGCGTCCGCTGCCAGGGCGAGAAAGTGCTCGTCCCATTCCCCGGTTGAGGTGGCGCAAATCGCAATTTCTTCGGGTCTCGCCCGACCGGATGCGATGAGCTCGCGCATCCAGCGTAGCGCTTCCAGCACTTCAGCAGCGGGATTGGCGCAGGACACCATCTCCATGGCGACAGCTGTTGAGGGCTGGTCAATAGTGATCTCGCCCGGGAACCAGCTGACGTCCGTGGCGCCGGGACTGTGCCAGGAGAGAGGCACCGTCTGATTTAGAGCCTGAAGCAGAGGGTGCCAGACCGGGGCGACGCTGACGACGCGGTCAACCTCCACTGACCCTAGCACGGCCGCAGCATGGCCGAGGCGCTTTAGCGCGGCGTTGCGAAGGTCACGTGTCGTCAGCACGCCTCTGGGTAGGTTTGCGCGGACGCGCTGCTCGATCTCGGCAATATCCGCCAGTCGGGCGCTGCGATCGTCGCTTATCGACAGCGAAAGGTCGGCCTGCCAGATTTTGGCGAGCGTCTTTGCGACGGCACGAATCATACCTGGGAGCTGCCGGATACTTTCTAACTCGGAAAACCCTCCGGCTTCGAGTGCAGCCCGGATGGCTGGATCAAGGTCCTCGGATCGGGCGGGTTGCGTAAAGCCGCCGGCCAAGCGGGCAGCCAATTGCGGCATAGTGAGGATTTGCACGCCGGTTTCGCCGCGGCGCGCAGCCGCGATCCGGCGCATCCGGAAGGCGAGAGGGCCGTCGACGACGACAGTCCGGCGTTTCATAGACTG
The DNA here is from genome assembly GCF_055811535.1 of Mesorhizobium sp. WSM4816. NCBI lineage: Bacteria > Pseudomonadati > Pseudomonadota > Alphaproteobacteria > Hyphomicrobiales > Phyllobacteriaceae > Mesorhizobium > Mesorhizobium sp. WSM4816. The sequence continues at coordinate 91,579 of NZ_JBVVQR010000004.1, forward strand.
TCCCGAAGTTGCATATCGGCGGCTAAATCTCAGCTCGTTGTTTGTTCCAAGATATGACTACAACCGAAGGACAACAGCCAGCGGCATATTTGGTGAATGGTAGGCAGGCTACTTGATCTGCACTTCACTGCCGTCGCTCTCCCTCCCGATGGGGCGGCACATTGTTTTTCTTCAACTGGTGAGCAGCAGATGAGTCCCTTGGGCGTGAGCTTTCCCTTACGATACATAGACCCGCAACCATTGCCTGTATAGGATAGCTTAGTTAGAGAACGCTTCGGGGGGGAGCGCACATGACAAATTCTGGAAGTCACCAGCTCGTATCGGTCGAAGACATTGAGCTCGACCGCTCCAATCCACGCATTCGCAAGTTCCTGGAAATGTACGGCGATCAGCCGACGCCAGAGCAGATTTTCTTGGCCCTGGGTGCTGGAACCGACGACGACGGCGGCGCGTCAACGAGCACGACATTCGAGAAGCTCAAGCAATCGATTCTCACGAACGGTGGCATCATCCAGCCGATCATCCTGAATCAGCGCTCCGACGGCTCGCTCGTTTGCGTCGAGGGCAACACTCGTGTCGCCCTGTACAAGAGTTTTCTCCAGGACGGCGTGAAAGGCCAGTGGACCAAAATTCCCGCGCTCGTCCACGACCAGATTGATGAGATCGCCGTCCACGCAATCAGGCTGCAAGTCCACCTCGTCGGGCCGCGGCCGTGGGATCCTTATTCCAAGGCCAAGTATCTTTATGAACTCCGGACACAGGTTCACTTGCCGTTTGCCACTATCGTTGATTTTTGCGGCGGGCGGCAATCCGAAGTGACGGAGCACATCAACGCGTACACGGACATGGAGAAGTACTACCGACCGCTCGTCAACGATGACGGCAGTTTCGATACCACCCGCTTCAGCGGCTTCGTCGAACTCCAGAAAACTGGCGTGAAACAAGCCATCTCGGCGGCCGGTTACGATCTGAGTGACTTCGCAGGGTGGATACATGAAAACAAGCTCTTTCCGTTGCAGAAGGTCCGCGTACTGCCGCGAATCTTGCGCAATCAAAAAGCCCGCGAGATTTTTCTGAAACATGGTGCTCGCCAAGCCGAGGCTGTCCTCGAGAAGCCTGACCTAAACAAGACGCTCCTGGAGGCGGACCTCGGGCAGCTCGCGCGAGCACTCATTACCAAAATTGCTGCACTGCCCTGGGCCGATAGCCAAAGGCTGAAGGGTGATCCCAACGGCGAGGCATCGCGGGCCCTGGTCGAGGCAGAGGCTGAGCTGTCGCAGCTCGTCGTGTCATTAGGATTGAATACCTGAAATGGCAGAGTCTGCCACGCATGCGCGTTTGGTCCGGGCGATCCTCAGCTACCTCGAACTTGAATTTGGTCCAATCGGCGACCTCAGTGTCCGCGATGACTCGGTGTCGCCACTACGCTGCGAACGCCCGCCTCGCGTAGGGGGCTTCGTTCCAGACGTCTACGCGACCGACGTGCCAACCACCATCACCATCATTGGCGAGGCCAAGACCATTAGTGACCTGGAAAGGGAACGTTCGCGCGCACAGATAGGTGCCTTCCTGGCCCACCTTGCTCACATGCAAAACGGCGTTTTCGTGCTCAGTGTTCCTTTGGTTGCCGGGGCCACTGCTCGACGCATGGTCGCGTCCGCTCAACATTCACTTCCCCGTTCGGCGACGAGGATTGTCATCCTCGACGGCATGATTGGCTGAGTAGAAGAGGCCGGCCCAGTGGTGCTGATTGTTCAACGTGCTCCAAACCTCACTGCAAAGCTTGCGGCTTTCCCTCACCAGGTAGAAGCGCTTGAGGCCATTAAGGATTTTGAGTATGCGGCCATCTTTCACGAGCAGGGGCTCGGAAAGACCAAAATTGGCCTCGACCTCGTGCTCTCGTGGCTTAAGCGCGACGAGGTCGACTCGGTGCTGATCGTGACGAAGAAAGGCCTCGTCGAAAATTGGCGCAGCGAGATTGCTGCACATAGCCACGTAACGCCGCGCGTTCTTGGGCAGGACCGCAGCGCAAACTTTTACGCCTTCAATAGTCCAGCGCGTATCTATCTGACTCACTACGAGGCTGTTCAGTCGGAGCGACGGCGCTTATCACTATTCCAGAAAACTCGGCGTGTGGCAGTGCTGCTCGACGAGGCGCACAAAATCAAGAACCCCGAATCTGGAGTTGCCAAGGCTCTCCTGGACCTGGCCCCAGGTTTCTCGCGTCGGGTTATCATGACGGGCACGCCGATCGCCAACAGGCCCTACGACCTTTGGGCGCAGATTCGCTTTCTCGATGGGGGTCATGCGCTCGGCGATGAATTTGCCCCTTTCCGTCGCTCTCTCGACCTGTCCAATGACTTTGGTCACGATGCAAAAGGGGCAGCTCAGTTCGCAGACGCGCTCGAAGCAGTGTTCTCGAAGATAAAATCGTTTTCCATCCGCGAAACCAAAAAAACCGCTGGCCTTGCGCTTCCAGAAAAGCACATCGAAAATATCATCGTCGACTTAGAGCCTAGGCAGGCCGAAATCTACGCTCAGTTTCGGGAAGAACTCGCCGCAATCGTCGTGCGCGGTGGCCGGGCAATTCTTGACGACGCGGAGGGACTTCTTAAGCGTCTGTTGCGCCTCGTGCAGGTCGCCTCCAACCCGGCAATGGTTGATCAGTCCTATCACGCCGTGCCGGGCAAATTGCCTGCCCTAGAGAACCTCCTGTATGAGGCCTTCGATGCTGGCGAAAAGGCGATCGTATGGACGTCATTTATCGAGAATGCGGAGACCCTCGCGAGACACCTGGAGCACGCGGGAGCTACGCACGTGCATGGCGGGCTAACAATGCCGGTGCGCGAGGCCGCGCTCGCCGCGTTCAAGACTGATCCCGACTGCCGTGTGCTGGTTGCGACCCCGGGCGCTGCAAAGGAAGGCCTGACACTCACCGTTGCCAATCATGCGATTTTCTACGACCGCTCATTCAGCCTCGACGATTACCTGCAAGCGCAGGACCGCATCCACCGCATCTCACAGGACCGGCCCTGTTATGTGCGGAACCTCGTCGCCCGCCAGACAGTCGACGAATGGGTCGATGCCCTCCTCGCCGCCAAACATCTCGCCGCCCAACTCGGTGAGGGCGACATCACTCGAGCTGACTACGATCAACGCGCCGACTACGCCTTCGGCGAAATGGTGCGCGACGTGCTGCACCTCAACGGGGAGGATGGGCGATGAACGCTGCGCGGGCAAAGGTAGCAGCTTCGGATCGGGGCGAGACGCTGCTGATTCGCGGTGTGGAGGTGCCGGTCACCACCACAACAATCGAGCAGTCGCGTCTCAGCTTCTTCGTCGAAAATCCGCGAGTCTACTCGATCCTGCGCGCGGACGGAGTCGAACCGAGCCAAGCTGAGATTGAGCGGAAGCTGCTCGATATGGACCACGTGAAGGCGCTGATCCAGGACATCAAGCGAGACGGAGGGCTGACCGATCCCATAGTAGTGCGGGCCGGAAGCCTGGAGGTTCTAGAGGGCAACAGTCGGCTCGCGGCGTACCGAGCTTTAGGTCGACTGAATCCGATCAAGTGGGCACGCATGAAATGCCGAGTTCTGCCTCAGGATATCGACGAGAGCCTGATCTTCGCATTGCTCGGCCAGTATCACATCAAAGGCAAGAAGGATTGGGCACCGTTCGAGCAGGCTGGTTTCCTCTATCGACGTTCGAAGGCGCATGACATAGAATCGGACCAATTAGCGCTTGAGATCGGGCTTTCGAAACGCAAAATCGAGCACCTCATCACAACTTACCAATTCATGCTCGATCACGGCGAAGCAGATACCGCTCGGTGGAGCTATTATGACGAGTACTTGAAATCCTCAACCATCAAAAAGGTAAGACTGAAGGTAAGTGGGTTTGACGGTCTCATCGTCACGAAGATCAAATCCGGGGAGATAGCACGTGCGGTCGATGTCCGCGATCGCCTTCCGGTCATCTGCGACGCGCCGAAAGCGCTGCAGAAGTTCGTCAGTAGATCCTACGGTTTTGAGGATGCCCATGAGCATGCCGTCGAGGCTGGCGCAGACAGCGCTCCCTACAGAAGGCTCGCGAAGTTCCGCCAGTGGCTTGCCAAGCCGGAGGTGGAGGCTGCGCTCGGGCGGGCTCAAGGCGAGACGCGCAAGAAGATTGTCTTCGAGATCGACAAGCTAGCAGGCCGCGTGGAGGCTATCCGCGGCAAACTGCGGTCCAGGACCTGAGCAGAATCCGGCAGCCAAAGTAGTCACGGGCGAAATACGAATGCGCCTTGACCTGCAGTGTCACGCTTGCCAAAGTGCAGTCTCAGACTGCACTTTCTTGCGGAGTGATCAACCTGTCGGAACCGATCGTCATCACCTGCCTTCGTGGGCGCTCTGCCCATCGGCCGGTTCTGCTGGGCTTCGCCCCGGCCGATCTCCTATATCGGCTAAGCTTCCCGGACATTCTGGACGAGGATAGCGGTCGCGGGTACCAGCGTCCTTTCAACGAGCGGCATAGCCAGGATTTTCGGCGGTACATCAAGGAACCAAACAGCTCGACGATTCCTCTGACGCTGAACCTACGACCCTCGACTAAAAAAGACTGGACACTGGTCGAACAGCCAGGTGGCGGCGTGCGACTCGAAATCGCCGCGAACGCCGACAAGATCATGGCCCAAGTCGATTGCCAGCATCGCCTTGGGCACCTGAGCGATCTGCCGATTCCGTTGCCATTCATGTGCTTTATCGGCCTCTCGGAGCGAGAGGAGATGGAGATCTTCAGCGTCATCAACGGAAAGGCTAAGGGGCTCAGCACTAGTCTACTGGACTATCACGCGGCGCAGCTCGCTGAAGAGCTTGCAGAAGAGCGACCGGAATTGTTCATCGCACTGCAGCTCAACAGCACGGAGGGCTCACCATGGCAGCGACGACTCAACCTCGGCGGTAAGACGACGGCAGGCCTCAAGCGGATCGTGTCACTGCGCATGATGCAGCAGGCAATCCATGAATTTTTGAAAGCGACGCAGATCCTCTACTCGCAATCAACTGATGATACCGTCCGGGTTGTACTCGATTTCTGGCAAGCAGTAGTGATGGCATTGCCCAAGGAATGGGCCGATGCCCGTCATCACATGCTCACAAAGGGGATCGGTGTATACGCCTTGATGCGAATCGCCGCTGACATCTTCATAGAGTGTCGCGACAGCGGGCGGATTTGCGACAAGCGGGCATTCACCACTGCCTTGACCGACTTCGTCGGTGGGATCGACTGGTCAACCACGGGTCCACTCAAGGGTTTCGGCGGACAGGGCGGCGTTAAGGCCGCCGTCGAATTCATCCGTGATGCCCGCAAACGCGCTCGATACAAGGTGGTAAATGGCTAACAAGAACATCCTTCTGATCGAGCCCGGCTACAAGAATAAGTACCCGCCGCTCGGTCTGATGAAAATTGCCCAATATCACGGTCCGCGCGGCAAGCGGGATCGCGTCCGTTTCATCAAGGGTGAGGATCGCTCAGTTCTCGCCCATGCCTGGGACCGGATCTACATCACCACGCTGTTTTCTTTTGAGTATCCAAAGATCGCGCAAACGATCGACTTCGCGCTGGAAGTGGCGAACGGTCACGCCGACAAGATTTTTGTCGGCGGCATCGCCGCCTCGCTAATGCACGGAAGGTTTCTGGGAGAACGCCGCTGGCATGGCATACGGTTCATCAAGGGACTTTTGTCAGATCCGCCTGCCGTAGCGCTCGGGTTGGATGAGTTCTCCGAAGAGCTCTACGCCGATGACCATCAGGGGCGACCAATCGAGGATCTCGTTCCGGACTACGACATCCTTTCACAGGTCGACTACAAATATCCAGTCCACGACGCATATTTCGCCTACACGTCACGTGGCTGCATTCGAAAATGCCATTTCTGCGGCGTGCCAAAGCTGGAGGGCGCTCAGCGAGACACTGAGTCTCTGACTTCACTCGTCCGCGCGATTGACGAGCACTACGGTCCCAAAAAGGACTTGCTCTTGATGGACAACAACGTGGTGGCGTCCCCGCGTTTCAAGGACATCATTGCAGAGATCCGCGATCTCGGATTCACTCCGGGTGCAAAACTTCAGCGCGAAGGCATGCGCGTCCCCGTGCAGCGTCGAGTAGACTTCAACCAAGGCGTTGACGCACGCATCCTGTGCAAGGATCCGATGTTCCTGCGCGAGCTGGCGACGATCTGCCTCAAACCGCTGCGCATCGCGTTCGATCATCTCGGGGTTAGGAAGCCCTATGAGCAGGCAGTCCGCTACGCGGCCGAGTTCGGCCTAACCGAGCTTTCGAACTACATGCTTTACAACTTCCATGATGGGCCGGCTGACCTTTTCGAACGGATGCGTTTGAACGTAGCGCTTAACGAGGAGCTGGGTGTCCGAATCTGGTCATTTCCGATGCGCTACCAGCCGACCGACCGGCCAAACCGCGGCCACATTGGCGAAAAATGGTCACGCTACCAGCTCCGCTCTATGCAAATCATCTTGCAGGCGACACACGGCATCGTGAGCGGCGAGCCGACGTTTTTCAAACGGGCTTTTGGCGATACGTACGAAGAATATCAACGCATTCTCCTTATGCCGCACGATTTCATTTTCAATCGGGATTGGTCCGAGCGGTTTGACCCCGAGGAGCGGCTGGGCGAGTTTCGAGCGGAATTCGCCGCCCTCGACTCATACGAGCGGGCTGAACTCATAGAACTTCTGTCGTCTTGCGATCCCCGTGAGTTCGCTCTCCTCGCCGAACGAGCGACGACAACGGCATTGAAGCGGGTGCTTCGCTTCTACATCCCGCTGCCGAAGGAGGAGCTTTTTGCTATCTGGGCTAAGCAGAAGGAGCTGACCCGCGGCGAGACGACGGCCGATATGGGGCTCGCCGAGGACGAACGGGTCGAAGACGCCGGGCTCGAATATGAAGAGGAACCACCTCAGCCGCCGAACACACAGGCGAAGGCTCGAGAAAGGATCCCTGCATGACCACCATAAGTACAGCGAAGGTGAATCGCCGAAGTGAGAACGAGCTGAGTTTGGGCGAAGATAAGGTGACGATGGACGATATCGTGATCGGAAACGACGTGCTCGAACTGGTATCGAGCGCGATGTACGTCGATCCTATGACGGTCTACCGCGAGTATGTACAGAACGCCGCTGATGCCGTGGAACTCGCCCGACAGCAGGGCGCCTTGCGCAACGACGAGCCTGGGCGCGTCGATATCGCAATCGACCCTGCCACCCGAACCGTCCGGATCACTGACAATGGCAGCGGTGTCGCCTGGCCGGAATTCGCGCGTAAGCTGACAGCCCTTGGTGGGAGCGCGAAGCGGGGCACACCCGCGCGCGGCTTCCGTGGCGTAGGGCGCCTAGCCGGCCTCGGCTACGTGCAGGAACTTGTGTTCCGCTCTCGTGTCGCCGGAGAAGCGTTGGTATCTGAGTTGCGATGGGATTGTCGGCAACTGAAAGCGGCGCTCCGCAGCGCCGAAGCCGATAGCAGTGTCGCTGATCTTATTCAGAGCGTCGTCAGCTTGGGACGGGTTCAAGCTGGCGAATACCCGACCCGCTTCTTCGAGGTCGAGCTTAAGGGTGTTGTTCGCCTGCGAAGCGACCGTCTCATGAGCCCTACGGTGATCGCTGAGTATCTAGGCCAGGTGGCACCAGTACCCTTCGCGCCAGAATTCACGTTTGGCGAGAAGATTACCGCCGCGCTCCAAGGCTTAGTTAATCTGGGTGAGCTCGAAATACGTATCGACGGTATCGACGATCCTGTTTATCGACCACACCGGGACCGGTTCGTTCTCGACGAAAAGCAGAGCATCACCTTCGAGGGCCTAGAGGTGACCGAAGTCCCAGGCATCGACGGTGAGGTGGCAGCAGTCGCCTGGGTGCTGCATCACGACTACGAGGGTGCGATCCCCACCGGAATGCTAGTCAAGGGTCTGCGTCTTCGATCAGGAAATGTGCAGGTCGGCGATCATGCGCTCCTTGAAGAACTCTACCCCGAGCCACGGTTCAACGCGTGGTCCGTGGGCGAAGTGCATGTGATTGACAGGAGGATCGTGCCGAACGGTCGACGCGACCATTTCGAGCAAAACGCGCACTATCATAACCTGCTCAATCATCTGACTCCAACTGCTCGCAACATTGCCCGGCGGTGTCGCACAAGCTCGATCCGGCGCAAATGGCTGCGTGAGTTCGAACTTCACAGGGAGGCGGCGGCCGAGTCGATCGGCGTCATAGCGCAAGGCAGCGTCGGACGCTCCGAGCGACAGCGTCTGGCTCTATCCGTGGAACAGGCTGTGCTCAAGATGAGCAAGATATCCGGAATGGATCTGTTCGTCTCGGAAGGGATGGAGGCGGCGCAGGCTGTCATCGCGGAGCTGAAAATCGAGCTCGGCCGTGTAATGAACGACGAGGTCGAAATCTCTTCGCCTCTGATGCGCCTTCCCGAACCGCAACGAAGAACATATGAAGAATTTTTTGAACTTGTATATCAGTGCTCGGCAAACCGCGTCGCGGCGAAAGCCTTGATCGATAGGATTCTCATGCGGCTTACATGAGGAGTGTCGCCGGGGAGTGATAGGATCCAAGTACACGCTAGGCGGTCTCGTCGTGAGCCTGAAGGCGCCGAGTTCGTGGTTGCCCAGTTTGAAACGGCCAGCGCTCAAGCGGCGGTTGGGCCCTCAATTTGGCCAGATTCTCTCAGGGCAAACGAGTGATCGAGCGATAATATTTGTGGGGGATGAGTGGCAGAAAATCGTTTCAAGAACCGCTTGGCCGAAAGTCTCTCTGGACCGCGTGTATACTCGACAGATTTCCACCCAAGGAGTCTCGAAGGCGAGCGTACCGCAGAACATGACGCCCTGACGATCAGAAGTCTCAAGGTCAAGCTCCTCACGAAAGGAGTGGTCACAATCAACGGTGGCCACCTGTTGCATCCTGCAGCGATATCTCTCCTGCGACAGCATGAGGCGCTTCTTACGCAAGAACTGGTTCTGCCCGCCATCCGTGAAGACAAAGGTAGTTTCGAGGCCTATGTGCCTGACTATGAGGAATACTACCGGCAATGGGGCTGGTCGGAAAAGGAAATTGCCGCAGCGGTAGACTTTGTTGACCAAAGGGTGACTACGATACTCCCTTGGCGCGTCGAGCAGGCTCAGGATCAATACAGGGCGCGCTTAATCAATGGCCTCGAGGCACCAAAGGCTGCAGTAAGGAAAAGCCTAATCGGCCAAGGGTACAAGGATGCGAGCCTCGAGCAATTGGTCGACAGCATCAGCAAGGCCGACTTGTCTGAGGATAAAGCCATAGACCACCTCTTGGCCGCCCAGCCCTTGAATGTTCGGCCGATCCTCTCAAAATTTGCCAATGCTTGCTATCACGTCGTCGGAACGAACGTCGTGAACTGTGAGACGGGCTTGGATATCTCAGCCTTGGCGTATCACAAGCTGGGGGACATTTCAGGTGCAGAAGTCTATGAGCAACAAGATCTGCTGTCGGACACAAACATATTTTTGCGATGTTGCTTCGAAATTGCCATGCAGGCGATAAACGAGAGGGCTTTCCCAGCTACCGTCATCGACTCTATTCCCATCGACACGATCGCCAAAATCCGACTCAAACTGCAGGAGCAAGGCTTTCAGGATGCATACGATGAGGTACTTCGCACCTTCACGGACCGCATAGGGGGCTCGTCTGATCTCTCGACTCTGGAAGAGTGGGACCCGGAGCGGACCGTCGGACTGGTTAATGCCCTAGGCGGCCAGTTTCGCACATATTTCGAGGAAGAGGTGCCTGGATACCGAAAGGCGATCCAAGAGCGCCGCGAGGAGGCGGCAATCAAAGCCGGGGCGGAAACAGTGAAGGCAATTGGCGGCTTGCTTCCCGGAGTAGGGACTTTGATATCCATTGTGGATCTTGGCGCAGCGGGGTTGGGCGCTGCGACTGCGGCAAGTGACGCAATCAGTTATCGCGATCACGCAGTAGCCGATTCGGCTGCCCATAGAGAGCGTGACAAAAAGGTTGAAAAGGCACTTGAGGTTCTCAATCCATCAAACCACGCCAAAATTCTAACGGCGCTTCGTCAGTTGCGGGAGATATCTGCGGAGCTACAACGCCCCAATTAGGCATGCCGAGCTGCGAGTGTTGCTGACGAAATTTTATCATAGGCCGATAACGCTGAACGATCATTGTGGCCACACACGGTGTTTTTCCACAGGGGGAAGGGGGAGAATGCGTATTTACGTCGACACTTTCGAGGTCGCTTCGGAGGCGGCGGTTCTCAGTCGGTTTGAGACCGAAGATAGCGTTGCACGGATGTTCGCGGACGCTGCCGCTGACTCATCGAGACGAATTTAGGAATGCTGTTCCCCGATGTCAGCCCGTCCCGAGAGGAGGTGTTCGCGGCCTTGGCCGACGCTCTTGTGGGCGAGAGGACTCGCATTTATCTGGACGCCAGTCTGCTGATCCATACATACGAAATTAGCCTGGCCGCGCGCGACGAGTTGTTCGACGCCTTGGACGGATTCGGCGACCGCGTTAGGGTACCCATCTGGGCTGCGCGCGAGACATGGGATTTCATGCGCGGACGCATCTCGCGTCGGCCGCTCGAGGGGCCAGCAAGCCGCCTGCGCAAGGACTTGGATCGCTTTCGCGCAGAAGCGTTGCGGTACGTCGACGACGATACGGTCAACGACTTGAGCAAGGAAGATTATCAGAACCAGCTTGACGCCGCGCTCAAAGCGGTTCGCGACCTTTCGAACCGCGTGGCGAATTACGAACCCAAAGCGGATGTCACTACCGCGCGATTGATGCCGTTCATTGAGGAACGCCGGCTTAACTCGGACCTTATCCCAATTCTGGAGATGGTCGGTAAGACGGCCCAAGTCCGGGCAACCCATAACGTTCCCCCTGGATTCGGCGACAATCCGGGCACGGTTGAGGGCGAGCCAAGTGAGGACCGCCCCGTTTCTAAGCCCAAGGGCAAGCAGAAGAACCCAAATGGCGATCTCATCATATGGCTGGAGGCTCTTGCCGACTGCAGGATGACGGAAGCGGATCAACTAGTGGTCATCACTCGCGACACAAATAAGGGGGACTGGACTTATAAACCCGACAAAATAAAGGACGAGCAAGGCCGACCGCAACCAAACGCCGGGTTGGTGACGTTACCTTCACCGCTCCTAGTTCTTGAGGCGCTCCGTGACTGTCCAAAACTGAGCGGAGTGCACATCGTTTCACTGGAGATGCTAGCGCACGTTCTACAGCGGAATCTACGCATTCAGGTGCCAAGCTTAGCGGCGGCACTGCAATCGCAGGCTAGGGAGTCTGCCCCACATACGATTACCGCCGCTGAAAGCGAGATTCCGGCGAAAGCCGAAATAGAGGTCGCGGCCGAGCCGACCTTCGACTCTGCGGACATGATCTACGACTACCCCCAAAGTGACGATATCGACGGATTGTTGCAAACCCTAAGTTTGGAAGGCTGGGACGTGCAGAACGAGGCTGTCCGACAGATGGAGCCCCTACTGCGACGCGCCAACCGCGACCAGCTCGTGCAGATTGGTCGGGGACTAGTCGGAGCCGCCAATGACGGTGCCCTTGAACCCATTGAGTTGCTGGAACGGGTCTTCACTGACAGTGCTTTTAGCATCCCAATCCGCTCAAACATGCTCATCGGCATTCTGGCGGAGATCTTCGTGGCCGAGTACGGCGATCCGAAGAAGCCCATCGCACAGCCTGGGCTAATCGCGCTGATCTACGCACACGAGAATGACAAGGAACTTGCCGGTGCCTATGCATCGGTGCTCAGCCGGCTGGAACCCCAGCGCCGCACGTACCTTGGCCTGCCAACAGACCATGCTGATCCCATACCGCTGGAGGTCATTCTGGAGGGAAAGCGGCTGCGTGCCATGCAGGCCTTCGGAACATCGCTCCTCGAGGAAGATGCGCCGCCTTCGCGAGCTCTTCGCAGGTCCGGGCATGAGACCACGATAAGCACGGCCGATCTGATGGCGGAAATCTCGCGGGAGTTTGTGGTGCCCGCTTCGGTCCTGAGACCAGACATTATTCTGACTTCCCAACTGCAGATCCCCGAAAACATGGGCTATGTGCAATGGGGGCCTAACACCGGGGCTAACCTGCGATGAAAGCACAAAAAAAGGCCCTACCAGTCGCTCCTGAGGCGGATCCGATTCAGGTTGGCTCCTACTTTCTGGAGACGCTGACGACGGGAATGTACGAAAACCCGTTCCACTGCATACGCGAGTACGTGCAGAACGGCTATGATGCTATCAACGACGCAGTTCGTTTAGGGGTCCTGAGGCACGGCGAAGGGCGAGTGCTAATTAGCATCGGCGGCACGGCAAGGAACACCTCGCTTTCAGTGCGTGACAACGGTATCGGCATCCCGGCAACACGGGCCTACACAACGCTGGTATCTCTCGGATGGAGTTATAAGATACCCACTCAGCATGCCGGTTTTCGCGGCATAGGCCGTCTAGCCGGCATCGCCTACTGTACGACCCTGCGGTTCAAAACCAAACATAAGGGTGAAGATCAGGGCACCATCGTGGAGTACGATTGTGGACGCATCCGGGGCTTCCTCAAGCCAGGGGCGGAGCCGCAGGATGTTCGAAATGTCGTCCGCTCGTCGGTGAAGCACCGGCCATTCGATGAGGCATCTGACGAGCACTACACCGAAGTAGAAATGGTTGGGTTGACCAGCCTTGGATTGGAGTTTGTCGACGTCGACAAGCTGCATCCGTACCTTCGACAGGTCTGTCCAGTCGATTACGCCGACAGTTTCGATTACGCAGACCGAGTCCGCGCACTAGCGGCGGGCTATGGTGATACAATTGGGATTATCGACGTGGAAACGCGGCTAAAGCGCGAACGGGTTCCAATCCATAAGCCCTACAAGAACAGCGCAGCTGTCGGCGGTACGAAAAAGGCCAGCACGTCGACCCTTCATGACATCGAAACCTTCACCTCAAAGGAACTCGGTTGGTACGGCTGGATAGGCAAGTCGAATTTCGCCGGCGAAATCACAGATGACACCGTCGCGGGCGTGCGCTTCCGAATGAAGAATATCCAAATCGGTGACTCACTACTCATCGAGGAATTGGCCGAAGAGCTTACTACATCAGGGACCGAACGCAGACTCCAGCGGTGGGCTGTAGGCGAAGTTTTCATAACAAACACACAGGTCGTTCCGAACGCTCGCCGCGACGGCTTCGAAGACAATCAGGCATGGCGAGAAATCCGCAAAGACATCAAGCAGAAGGTGGCCAAGCGGGTTGTAAGACTGATCCGCTCGGCCTCAGATGCACGTTCGATCCTAAAGAAGGCCGCAGGCGCCTGTTCGGAACTTTCGCTCGCGATCAGCAGACAGAACGTCACGTCAGCTGAAAAGTCGAGGATCGAAGGTCTCGTTAGGCGGCAGATTGACATCTTGGGCTCTGACAAGGTGTTGACCGGCGCTGATCCAAAGGAGGTCAGCAGCCTTTTGTCAAAGTTCAAGGAGCTTCAGGAACAACTCGTCAAGGTACGTGCGGATCCGCCGCCGCCATCACCGCCAACACCGCCGCCTCAGGATGGCAAGGGGAATTTCAGCGCCGGCGGTGGCGAACCGCAAGGCGAACAGGAGGAACCCAGAATTTTGGACGTGGTGCTCGAAGTTCTCATCGAGGAGCTAGGCGAGGAGGAGGCTGAACGCCTGATCACGCTGATTGAAGTACGTTTAGCAGGCTAGCCAACGTACTGGCTGTAGTTGTGCACGTCATCAAACCGCAACACGCCACAATCGTCTGGCCAGCCCGTGTCGACACTGCCCAGAATGAGAGCCTCAGCGGTCGCAACGGATGCTGCGGACAGTACCGCCCGAGTCCCGGACATAACTATGCACCCCGTGCGATGCGGTATGACCAGCCCCATTCAGGCGCCAGATCCGAAAACCCGAGCTGGCCGCAGCACGGCCGAGATCGGTGGCGAGACAAGTACCGCCGCACGGACAGGAATATTAGAATCCCCCACGCCCGGTAGCGCCCCCTGCCGGTCACCTCGCGGATGCCGAGCTCGGCGACGAGGCCGAGCGCGGCGCGCTGGCTGATTTTCAGCTCGGCCGCGATCAATCCCGCCGACACTGCCGGCCTCGCCAGCGCCAGCTCGATCAGCGCCGGCAGGCTCGCGTTTTTTCGCCGGTTCCTGAGCCGGCGCTCCATCTGGCTTTTGGCCAGCTCAGCCGGTCGAGTTCCTTGAGTCCGGCCGACGCGGCTTCAGCAAGTGCGTCGAGGACGGCCAGCAGCCGAGTGGTTTTTTGCGCCCGCCGCCGTTCCCGCGGAACGACGCGCAGCCCGGCATGGAGGCAAAACAGATGGGAGCCGAGCTTGCCGCGCTGCCTGAGCAGTGCCGCGATCAGCAGCGGCCCGAGCCAATGCTGGTGCTGCAGCGGTTCGATGTCCTGCCACGCCTCCCAGGCGATCGCCGCTTGCATCACGGCCGGCATGTTTTCGCCGCGGAGCCGGTCGACCACGGCGAGCCAGTTGGTCAGCCGCAGGTCCTCGTCCCAGTCGAGGTCGCGGATCAGCGGCCCGAGGCTATTCGGCAAGGCCTCCCGGGCTGTCGGCCCGTGCCCTACTGTACCGACGTCCGAGCTGTCCGCCGCGCGCGGCGCCACATTTTCGCCGGCCAGCAGCCGGCTGGAGCGCGCCAGCACCGCGTTCGATCTCTGCCAGCTCTTCGCTCAGCGCGTCCGCCAGGTCGGTGTCTTCGGAAAGGCTTTCGTCGGCCTCCTCGTCCGCCCCACCGGCCGCCGTCGCGGCATCGGGTTCGGAGGCGGCCCGTCCCGAACTCGCCCCGTTGCGCCGCCCTGATCTTCGCGGCCGCGCAATGCCAAAATGCCAACGTGAGAAAGCGGCCAGTCCGGTGGGTGGAAAAGAATGCGGCGACGGGCGCGCAACACGGCGTGGGCCCGGGTGAGCTCGTAGGTCGCGCCTGCCCTTGATGCCGGTTGCGGGATTGTTCGTTCGATCTCGTCTCACGTTAATCGCCACCTTGCAAATCTGAGGACGGCCCGGCGAAAGATCGGAGGCTGTCCGCCGGGCCTAACCAGCTGGCAATTGGGTCGTTCGCCGGCTGGCGAATTATAAGCCAATTTCATGCATAATTGCTAATTTAGTAAAATGATCATGATCCGTTCCCCTAGCCGCTAGATTGCACGGACTTAGCGTCAACTCGGTGCGTAAGCGAGTGAGTGCCGGCGCTGGCCGGCTGGAGTTCATTCCTCCGATGATGCCGACCTTGGTGGCCAAGCCGCCCCAAGGAGACGGATGGACTCATGGGGTAAAATTCGACGACTACCGCTCTCTCTAACGCTCCATGCTGGAGTGAACACAAAAATGTCAATAGTGAATTGACTCCGCGAGGAATGAGTTCCTCTTTTTTGGCCATGCCCGATACTGGTGGAAGACGAAAGCGCGGGAGCGCATGGAGGGCTCAGCAATGCCCATGAGGTTGGTCAACTCGTGCTCGTCCGTTGCGGGCTGTGTAACGTCAAACGCTGGTATCAGCCGAGCGACCTCCGGGAAATCTTCGGGGATATCGAGGCCGAGTTGGTGGGGGGCAAAATGAGTTGCGTACGGTGCGGCAAGAACGAGTTTATCAATGCCGAGATACAAAGCCCATCGGCGCGAGAACGGCAGGGCATTAGGGTTAGACGGCTTGCCGAAATAAGGACGGTGCGACGCGTGGTCTGGAGGGATCAGGAGTGAGAGGCTTTCGACCTGCAAGGGAAAGAAAGTCAATGATCAAATGGCGTCCATGAAATGAGGTTGTCGCTCCTCCTTACCCCAGCGATCTCATCCAGCATGTCTATAAGCTGATCTGTCTTCTGTTTGTGTTCAAGGAACTGCCGCTTGCGGAATGCCTCGGTGAGAACCGGGGGCTTGCCGACAAAGAATAGCCTGTCTTGAGAATAAATCTGCGTGATATCGTTGATCCAATTTACGATCCACGGAGCCGCGCTAAAGGATGCACAATTCGGTGTTGAGCGCATAAAGCGCGGGGTGCAGAGGTAAACGCATAGGTGCGGCGTTAGAGGCACCAGCGCTCGGCCGTCTACTCTGTTGGCAAGCAATCCGCTGGTCAGCCAGTCAAGATGCCCATCGCCAAATATAAACGGCTTGAATGGTGAGTTAATTAGAACAAAATATTGATTGGATAAAAGCCCAGTGTCACAAAGTTTCTTTGCGATGCTGTAAGTCTGTTTCATATTGCCTTTTCCAACGTCTTCGTTGGGTGGCAATCCGACGAGCTCAGGGTAGCTTTCAAATCGAAATCTGCTGCCTGGGCTGCGGATTAGAAGGGAAAAGAGCACTAGCAGAAGACCGCGATGAACGTCTTCACCAAGGTCGTAGAAGCGGCACATGTCGCGCAGATTTCGATTACGCTTGAACAGCAAGGGGATCATCTTAACGAATTCACTCGGATTTCTTCCAAGTGGCTTTAAGGACAGCAGTTTTTCTACAACGTTGGGTGCCACGTCATCGGCACTCTGAAACTCGCCCTCAAAATTTGTCTCCCAAACGCTTCCCTTGAATGCAGTATGTCCGTGCGCCTTCTTTGCAATTTGACGATTTTTTGCCCGCTTCTTGCCAACTCTACCATCAGGCTCAATCCACCATACATCCCCGTTCTTGTCCGCCCAATATTTTTGAAGCCCAACCGGCCACCAGTGATGTTCACGAGATTTGGAGGAGGATGATCCAGCGGCCATTTTTTGCGATCTCAACGTACCCGGTCAGCCGATCCTAGACTACGGCTCTTCGTCAGTCTCGGGCACGGCTCACCTGAAGCCCTTCTGCGATCTTTGGCTAGAACAACGAACCTTGTCGATGGCGCTGCCGGAACCTTGATCTGCGTGGCGGGCTTCTCGACAATCACGAGGGCGTCATCCGGTGCGGTGCGCTGTAGCCGCTTTGCCTCCGACCACGGCGCATTGAGCCACGTTTCCGTTTCCTCTTGCGTGGTCAGTATCACCGGCATGGCCTTCTCGTGGATCGGCGCAATGAGGGCGTTGGGTTTGGTCGTCATGAAGCCATAGACCTCATGGTCGCCAGGGCCTTCCTTGACCTTGCGCACCCCATGCCAGCGGGTCCAGAGGCCAGCGAAGAAGAACAGGGGGCGGTTCTCGTTAAGGGCGAACCAGAAGTTCCGCTGAATGCCGCCCGTCTCGGGGTCCTTATCGCCCGGCTTTGGGCTGGGCTCCGCGAAACTTGTCACCGGGACCACGCAACGGTGCTCAATGCCAACATATTGTTGCCAGTGGCCATATTGCGGATTGCGGATGTTAGTGGTGCCAGAGTCCGCGTTTCCCCTTACGCCCTCCAGCGGCGTCGGCTCCCCCAGCGTGTATTGGCAAGCTCGCGTTCACCGTCTGGCGCATTGCGCACCACCGGGCCGAACTGGTTGGGATAGATGTCTAGGGAACGGCTCAAGATTGCCCAAGGTGTCCCGCAAAGCGCGGGTCCACTGGCGGATCGCCTCTTGCGAGGTGGTGATGTTGTAGAGGTTACACATGCGGTGATAATGCAACTGAAAGATACAAAGCGCTAGGGCTCCCTAGCCCAGGGCTCAACGGGTCTGGCCGGTGGGAAAGAACGATGTTCGGACTTAAAGCGATCTGGAGATTTTTGCGCCGAATAATCGACGAGATCGGCAGCTTTATTGGCGATCCAATTCATCGAAGCCAAAGTATTGAACGATGGTCTTCTTATTTTGTCTGGTCAATTTTGTCCAATATTGGCCGATCTCGTGCGATGAAGTTAACTATATTGATACCGCTGATCGGAACTTTCCTATTGTTTAATGAAACCACGATACAGATATTTCGATTCGACTCGGAATTCCTAGGTGATATCGGAATTAACATCGAAGAGTCACGGCATGCGCATATCTTCACTATGGACAGTTTGTACTTTCTTTATTTCGGCCTATGTTCTCTGGGGGTGGGATCATTCATATTCAGCGTATGGTGTCCGGCAGAAATCAAGAATGAGCCTTACATCAGCAATTACATCTCCAACATCAATCTCCGAGAGAACAGCGTTGTAGCTAAGTCAAATCTTCAATTTGTCCTCGACGCCTATTTTAGGAACGATCGAAATGTTCAAGAAGATAACTCGCCGGCTAATCCAGAATATCCGAATTTAATTGAGATAGATTTGTACAATCTGGTACTGGAAATGTTTAACGCGCTTCCTGATCAGCAAGAAGAGGAGCCAGATCCCGGGGAAAAGGAAGCCGACTCCGACTATAGAGTCGAACCAGAGACCGACGAAAGCAGTTACGACAGCTTTATGTCATCGATGTATCTTGGATCGGGGTACCCCGACATCCATCAAATTGCATTTAATGTTTGGAGTAGCCCGAAGGCCATCTGGGCTTTTACCATTCCATTCAAAGATCTGTCTCCGGCGTATGCGAAGGACATAGCCTATGTAATGTTTAAAACACTCGACTACAGCAAATTCAAGGCTAGAGTATTCGTTACCGTCTTCTACGCCCTTGGATTTTTACTTCTACTCAAACCAACTGCTGAGACTTTCATTCGTCTCGCGTGGAATGCGATCCTATAGCCCCGAACACTGGCACTCCTGTTTACCTACGCTCCGCGTCCGCGTCATTGGCATATGAGTTATTCCCCCTTTCGCAAGCCACCGAAAACATCACCATGCATATCAAACAACCGGAGCATTTTCTCTTTTGCTTCGGCGGCAAGCGCGGAACCAGAACTGGCCAGGCAGGCCATTTGGAATGTGTCCCGCTCCCGCCCTACGAAAAATGATGAGAACCGCGCAACGTCTTGAGGCCTCCTGGTGGGGAAACATAGCAGATCACACCGTCCAGGAAAAACCGGTAAAATGCATGTCTCGCAATTCTAAAGGGGGCGATCTTCGGAAGCTCGTCCTGCCCACAGAAGAATGCAAAATAGACCGGGAACTCGTCGGCGGGACCTGGATCGTTGCGCAGAATCCTTTGGCGAAGGTCCTCCAAACGCCTTGGGCGAACCGAGACAAAATCGAATGCCGCAAGATTGCTAATAGCCGCCCGCCATAAGAGTGAAAGACCAAACAGCCGAACAGAGGTCGAATTTACCCCGGTGACGGTGTGGACGGTTCCGGGAACAAAGGCGTCGACTAGCTCTCCGGGATCGAGCGGATTGCGGCGCTTGCTATAGGTGAAACCCTTCTCGATGAAACATTTCGCGGCTACATCGTCCAGCTTTGCTGTGATTGCCTCCCCGGCGTCGGTCATGATCCCCGTGTCGTACCAGCCGCTGTATGCCTTCTTGGGTCTGCCCTTTCCCTCCCATTCCTGGAAAGGCGCGTCAGAAGCTCGCTTCATGAAGGCGTTGGGAATGATGTGAGATTTCGCCAACGGCCCGATTGTGCCAGTCAATAGACACGTCCCAATGGCCCTCTGCCCGGCCTTACCCATCTGTGTGAAATCGCTTTCCTAATTACTGGAAGGGCCACCCCGACGACCCCAAAAGAAGCTTGGCCCATGACCTGCTTGGCTCTCTTCGCCTTGAGCCTGCTACCATGATTCCGTCATGCATTGGCAGCGCCGGAACGCCCTCCTCCATGAGGGTGCGTAATGCGGCCACCAGGATGCGGCTCTCGGTGAACATAAGCCTGATGCCAATCCCCGGTGCAAAACATGGGGGCGATAGCTGGATGGCGCTCCTCCAAGGCAGCGCTAAACCGCTCGGCGTTCCACTCCTTGCCAATGATCTCCCGGACCTCGCTAGGCAGCCGACGCATAGCCCCACTACGGCAGAGCAGCGCTGAGAGGCCCATCTTTGCAGCCGTTCTCGGAAGCCCCTCAATGCCCCCGTATAGGTCGCCATGAGGCATCGCAGCGCCCACCTCTAGATAAGCCAATTGCGGGAACATGGCGGTGAAGTCCAGGTCCGCCACCTCCCCGCCATTGATCCAGAGGAGATGCCGCTCGGCCTTTGGGAGGGTCATCCAGAAGCCGCCATAAAGCCGCCCGTGTTGGTCGAACGTGTGGGGTGCATCTGGGTTGCTGATCTGGAAGCGGCGGGTGAGGAAGACGGGCAGCGACGGCGGGCTGCCAGCCAACTTGATATCGGCCTCGTTGAGGAGACCATTAATCGCCTGCATGTCGGCCCGCATCGCTCTCGTGTCGGGAGTATCGGCGTAGTCCAGGAGGAGTTTACTGCGGCCCCTCCCGGTGGAGGCTTTGAGGATGATGGTCTCGGCCCCGCCACTCGGCCTTCTCTTTGCGCGACACCGGCAGCTATTCCCAGCCGGTTGAACGCACTGGGGCTACCGACCGGCTGGTACGTCCAGACGCCTTCGTCATGCCTGATGGTGATCTCCCGGAGAACGTCATAGCCTGCGAAGGGTTTGCCGGTTGACGTCTCACCCCCTCGCCGCATAGCGCCCCGGATATGACCAGAAGGGCCAATGTACTCCGCATGAGCCTGAACGAAGACTTCCGCGCCGGCTGGCACCACGGCCAATAGGCGTCTGATGCCCAGGCCAAGCATCGGAACTCCCGTAGTGGTGTGCCCGGCGCCCCACAGGACACCCTCCTTGCCACGCCTCGCCCAGACGACGCCGTAGGTGCGCAATGGGAAACTTCCTGCCGCAGTAACCTTGGTCTGGGGCTCGTGCCAGGCGGCGACTGCTGCGGACATTGCATACGGGGAGTTGAGTTCTCCGGGGGAGAACCCGTACTTTGCAGCTGTCATGTCGGTGATTCCTCACGGATTGCGTTGGGGGTTGCCGGGGCTCATTGTTGCGCCTGCCCACCGCCCAGAACGTCGAGCAATGCCTTTGCTCCAGGTTGCCCATCCGCCCTCGCCTTTCTGTTCGCTGTGATGGTCCCCCGAGCTTCCCTCTGCCGCGCCCCGATTATGGGTTGCAGCTCAGCGTTCTCCTGGAGGAACTTCTTCTTGGCGGCCTCGCGGTAGCGCTGGACGATCTCCCCGAGCTTGTTGAGGCGGGTGTACGACTACACCAGCCAGACCCCGTCCAGATCAAGTTCAATGATGCCGAGTATCGCTTTGCGATGGACCACCTTCAGGCCGACGAGATCGGCAAGCAGCGGACCTGCGATTAGCTCACGCACCATGCAATGCGATCGAGAGGTGGACCAAACTCGAATAGCGACAGCATGGGCTTTTGAGTGGGACGCGATGGCATTGAGCGAATAGAGCGATAAACCGGGAACCGAACCAATCCACAGAAATATTTTGTTGGTATTTTTGTTGGCTAGTCCTGTTATAGCGTGAGTCCTAACCAGTTGGAAACAGAGGGAGTTTTCCATCGTTTGGATTCCGCCTCTGGGCACCATTTTTCCAAGGCAATTCAGCAAGTTGCGCACGCCCGCTTGGCTGAAATCGGTTGGGGGAATTCAGGTCGCCGTGTTGCGGCAGGTTGCGAAGCGGTTCTCGGCGACCTCCAATCATTTTTCCCGCGCCCGACAGGGCCGGCACTGGCGAAACTGTTTGCTCGCATTGGGCGAATGACGGATTTGATTTGCTTGGTGATCCCCTATCCTTAGGGCAAACTGCCCGCTGGGGCTCCAGGAGGCGAAATGAGAGCACGCGCAGCAACGGTTGGAGATCTGGAAAGTGTTTTCCGTGATCTGTCCAAGCGGATATCGGACGAGTACGTCGCGGCCGGCAAGGACAGCAAGATCGCCTACGACAATCTGATGATGAACTTGAAGGAAGGCCGTGCTCATGCGCTCGTGCAGGGCGAAAAAACCGTAGCGCTCATCGCCTGGCACGAGAATAGCGACGCTGCCGATACGCTGTTCGCCGCGCAGGAAGATTTCTTCAGCGCCGCGACCATTCGCTTCTGCAAGCAGCACATTCGCCATATCCAGGCGCTTGCCGGCAACCTCCCTATTCACTCGCGCAGCTGGCTGCAGAGACCGGACGTCGCAAAATGGTTCCGGATAATCGGCTATGTCGAGCGGGGCCAGGAGAATGGCGCCCATCTGTTCGAACTGCCGCCGGCTCCCGCCGCCTGACAAATCTCGGCGGGCTGCGAAACGCTGCCGCAACCGGTAGCCACGTTCGGGGCCGATGCTCTAGCCAAAAAGGCCCGCCGCTCCATTTGCGAAGCGGCGAGGCTCGATATTCGGGAACGACTTCCGGGCCGTTGCCCCGGCATTGCTTACTGTGCAATTCAGGTGCCAGACGGGTTGACCGATAATGGGACACCGCACCGGGAAAGCGCGAACCATCTTCCGCGATCACACCACTGCCATACCGCGCCATTCCTTGCTATGTTTGCTCGCGGCGGACCTGATTTCCGCTTGGCCGGCGCCCATCAGGCAATCTACCCCAACGCCCCCCCAAAGTGGCGCCGGCCACTCTTCACCACCAACCCAATCTTCGCCGCCGGCCCAATCTTCGCCACCGGCAACTTCACGCGCGGTCAGGCCGAAGCCAGGACAGCGGTTCTGCTCCAGAGCGGCGGCCTTTCATGTCAAAACGCCCTGACTGGCGATTCCAGTGCGACAGATCGCCTGGAGCGGCAGCACGATCCGACGTGAAGCGCGTCGCGTTTGACCGGCGACGCGCTTCACGTTGTTGTTTTTTTGCATGTCGTTACCGCAAAACCGCTGCACACCCTCGGGTCAGGCCCGAGGGCATGCTTGTGCGCGACATGGATTAAATCCAAAAAGACGGTAGCAAGCCGCGGCCAGAAAGTGTTGAAGACCGTGCCGATGGCATTGAACGTATCGCGATCCGGTTGCACTCGGCAAGGCTTGATGATTTGTTGCCGCTTCAAGGAGAATGAATGATGCACGAGCCTGCCGGTCAAGACGAATATGGGTCGGCCAGCCCCTTCGACCCGGACGACCTGACGACGTTGAACGTGATGGGTCCGGGTGTGGCCAGCAACGATTTCGAGAAATACGCGGTCGCCGTGATCATCGTGTTCGGCGCCCTCATCATTGGCGGCTTGATGGCCGCAAACCTTGCCCTGGGACACCGCAACGGCTTCCTGTACGCGCTTGGCGGCGCCACCGCGGCGTGGATATCGGGAAATGCGCTGCTGCTCGATCGGCCGCGTATCTATGCCTTGTTCGTCGGCATCGCGGCGGTGATGCTGATTGCGTCCACCATCACGCTGGTCATCTGACCGAAAGAAATTAATATCCGATCGCCTCGCCGGACGCGGCGCGGCTGTCGATGGCGCCATTGTAGCGGGCGCCGCCGCCCTTTTCGATCTCGGCCAGGCTCTTGCCGCCGACCAGGATACCGGCCGCCTGACCCCAGGTCGCATCGGTGACGTCGAGGCGGTAGCCCATCCCGGCAAGCAGTTTTTCGGTATCGGGCGACAGGCCGAACGGTTCGACATAGACCGTGTCGGGCAGCCATTGGTGATGAATGCGCGGCGCGTCGATCGCCTCCTGGATGTTCATGCCGTGATCGACGACATTGACGATCGCTGCCAGCGTGATGGTGATGATGCGCGATCCGCCGGGGCTGCCGATAACCATGAACGGCTTGCCGTCCTTGGCGACGATGGTCGGGCTCATCGACGACAGCGGCGTCTTCCTCGGGGCGATCGCATTCGCCTCGCCCTGGACGAGGCCGTAGAGATTGGGCACGCCCGGTTTCTGGGTGAAATCGTCCATCTCGTTGTTGAGCAGGATGCCGGTGCCGTCGGCGACGACGGCGGCGCCGAACGAGCCGTTCAGCGTATAGGTCACCGCGACGGCGTTGCCGTCATTGTCGACGATCGAATAATGCGTCGTCTCCTGGCTCTCGCCAAAACCCTTCGGCATCAGATCCTGCGACACGCCGGCCCGGAACGGATCGATCTTTTCGCGGATTTCCTTCGCATAGTTCTTGTCGAGCAGCTTTTCGACCGGATTGTCGACGAAGTCGGGATCGCCGAGCGCCGAATTGCGGTCGACATAGGCGTGACGCATCGCCTCGACCATGACTTTGATGGTTTCGGCAGAACCCGCGCCGAGATAGGACAGCGGGTAGAATTCCAGCACGTTGAGTATCTCGCAAATGATGACGCCGCCCGAGCTCGGCGGCGGCGAGGAGGTGATCTCATAGCCGCGGTAATTGCAGGTCACCGGCTCGAGCTCGCGGACCGCGTAGGTCTCGAAATCCGCCTTGGCCAGAATGCCGCCCTTCTGCGCGCTCGCCTTGACGATGCCGTCGGCGATCGGTCCTTTGTAGAAGGCATCACGACCTCGTTCCGAGATGGCCGAGAGCGAGGCGGCGAGATCGGCCTGGACAAGGCGCTCGCCGACGGCATAGGGCTTGCCGTCAGGCTTCAGGAAGATGGCGGCCGCGGCCGGGTCCTTGGCCAGCCGCGCGGCGCCGCCTTCGAGCGAGGCGACATCGCCCTGCTCCAGCACAAAACCATCCCTGGCATAGCGGATGGCCGGCGCCATCAAGTCCTGCCGCGTCAGGGTGCCGTATTTTTCCCGTGCGGTCTCGAAGCCTGCCACCGAGCCCGGCACGCCGACAGCGAGATAGCCGTCGAGGCTGGCGCCTTTCACCGGCTTGCCGTCCTTGTCAAGATACATGGTTTTCGTCGAGGCGAGCGGCGCGCGCTCGCGGAAATCGAGGAACGTCGAGCGGCCGTCCTTGAAGCGGATGGTCATGAAGCCGCCACCGCCGATATTGCCGGCGCTTGGATAGACCACAGCCAGTGCGTAGCCGACGGCGACTGCGGCATCGACGGCGTTGCCGCCCTTCTTCAGCACCTCGACGCCGACTTCAGACGCCAGATGCTGGGCGGTCACCACCATGCCATGCTCGCCCTTCGCCGGCTGCGGCGAGGCGGCCAATGCGGCCGCCAGCGGCGCAAAGGTCAAGGTGAGGGAAAGACTGAGTGCGATTAGGGTGCGGCGGTGCATGGCCGTTCTCCGGGGCGTGGGATGCGCCTAGAAAAGCCGTTTGGAGCGGTTGAGTCTACTGACAATAAAGAAGATTTCGGCGGGCTTGCACGCCTGCGCCGGTTCGGTTCGTAACCACCGTTGCGATCTTCGGCTGATGTAACGGCATGGATCCTAGGGTCTCCGCGACGTCGCTTCGCTCCTGCTCCGCCCTAGGATGACGAAGGCGTGTTGGCTGGTAGCTAATCGCAGATGGCGGAGATTTGGCAGTTGCGTCGCAGCGTAGGTAGGCTGATGACAAGCGAAGGCTTTCGAAATTAGCCGACGCCTCTCTCGCATCGCGCCGCAACCCGCCTCAGGCGGGTTTTTTTGTTTCAGGCCGACATCAAACAATCCCACCGCCGCCGCCGGCAACCGCCGGCCGTTCCGCCGCGACCTTGGCTCGGTAGCCGGCGGCGCGATAGGTGGCGACCGGATCGATGGCGCCGCCCGTGTTCAGCCGCGCCATGGCGAGGATCGGCTCGACGTCGGTGCGATAGGCGGCTTTCAGCGTCTGCGTCGCCATCAGCGCGTCGTTGGCATCCTGATAGCCTTCCAGCGCCTGGCGATCGACCAGCAGCGCCTGCGCATAGGCGCGCTGCACCTCGACCGCCGACAGCATCAGGCTTTCGATCGGGTCGGTGACATTGTGGCTCTGGTCGAGCATGTGAGCCGGATCAAAACCTTCGGCACCGGCAAGCTCGGCATCGACCAGTTCGTTGAAGACGAGGAACAGCCGGTAGGGATCGATCGAGCCGGCGTCGAGATCGTCGTCGCCATATTTCGAATCGTTGAAATGGAAGCCGCCGAGTTTCTTGAACTGGATCAGCCGCGACACGATCATCTCGATGTTGACGTTGGGCGCATGATGGCCGAGGTCGACCAGGCAAAAGGCCTTGTCGCCGAGCTCTTTGGCGATGATGTAGTTGGTGCCCCAATCCTGCACGACCGTCGAATAGAAGGCCGGCTCGTACATTTTGTGCTCGGTGAATAGCTTCCAGTCGTCCGGCAGCTTGGCGTAGATCTCCTTCATTGCGTCGAGATAGCGCTCGAACGCCTTTGCGAATTTGACCTGGCCGGGGAAATTCGAGCCGTCGCCGATCCACACCGTCAGTGCCTTTGAGCCGAGCGTCTTGCCGATCTCGATGCATTCGAGATTGTGCTCGACTGCCTGCCGGCGGGTGCCGGCGTCGGCATGCGACAGCGAGCCGAATTTGTAGGACAGTTTTTGATCACTGGCGTCGGAGAAGGTATTGGAGTTCATGGCGTCGAAGCCGAGGCCGAAGCGCGAGGCCGCCTGTTTCAGCCGGTTCGGGTCGGCCGTGTCCCACGGAATGTGCAGCGAGACGGTGGGTGTCGCCTGCGTCAACTGCCGGATGACGGCGCAGTCCTCGATCTTGTCGAAGATATCGCGCGGCTCGCCGGCGCCGGGAAAGCGGGCAAAGCGGGTGCCACCGGTGCCGACGCCCCAGGACGGGATCGCCACGGCGAATTTTTCGACCTTGTCGCGGATGGCGTCGACGGCGATGCCGCGGCGATCAAGGCGTTCGCCGAGCGCATCGTAATCGCGCTTGAGCTCGGCCGCGCGCGCGAGATTGTCCCTGTCGACGATGTCGGCTGAGATGATGGTTTCGGACATGGTGCTTCCTCCCAAATGCGTTCGGTTGGCGCTGCCCCTCATCCGCCTGCCGGCACCTTCTCCCCGTATAGCGACGGGGAGAAGGACAAGCGTGTCCGGCATTGGCGACCCCCTCTCCCCGTCGTTCACGGGGAGAGGGTAAGGGTGAGGGGCAGCGCCACCCTCAAAAAATGATCGCCTAGCGCGTAAAACTCTGGGCGTTGCCGGCATCGACATTGACGATATTGCCGGTCGACTTGGCCGACATGTCGGAGGCGAAGAAATAGATCGCCTCGGCGATGTCTTCGGGGAACACCGAACGCTTCAGCATCGAGCGTGAGCGGTAGTGTTCCTCAAGGTCGTCAGTCGACATCTTGTAGGCGGCGGCGCGCTGTTCCTTCCACTCGCCGGTCCAGATCTTCGAGCCGCGCAGCACGGCGTCGGGATTGACGACATTGACCCTGATCTGGGCCTCCGCGCCTTCCAGCGCCAGGCAGCGCGCCAGATGGATTTCGGCGGCCTTGGCCGTGCAATAGGCGGCGGCATTGGGCGATGCGGCAAGCCCGTTCTTGGAGGCGACGAAGACGACATTGCCGCCGATCTTCTGCGCCCGAAACAGCCGGAATGCTTCGCGCGATGCGAGGAAATAGCCGGTCGACAAGATGTCCATGTTCTTGTTCCATAGCGCCAGCGTCGTCTCCTCGATCGGCGCCGAGGTTGCCAGGCCGGCATTCGACACCAGGATGTCGATGCCGCCGAACTCGACAGCCGTCTCGGCGAAACCGGCGATCACCTGGTCCTCCGACGTGACGTCGATCACCACCGGCCGCACGAAATCCTTGCCATGGGCCCTGGCCAATTCGTCATTGGCGCTGGCAAGGGCGGTCTCGTCGATGTCGGCCAGCACGACGCAGGCGCCCTCGCGCAGCAGCCGGTTGGCCGTCGCCCGGCCGATGCCGCCGGCGCCGCCGGTGACCAGCGCGATCTGGCCGGCAAGCGCTTTCGGCTTTGGCAGGCGCTGCAGCTTCGCCTCTTCGAGCAGCCAGTATTCGATGTCGAAGGCTTCCTGCTCGGGCAGGCCGACATAGGTCGACACTGTCGAGGCACCGCGCATGACATTGATGGCATTGACGTAGAATTCGCCCGAAATGCGCGCCGTCGCCTTGTCGCCGGCGAAGGTGAACATGCCGACGCCGGGCATCAGATAGACCACGGCGTTCGGATCACGCACCGGCGGCGAATCCGCATGCTTGCACCTGTCATAATAGGCCTGGTAGCCAACGCGATACTCGGCCACATCGTCGGCGAGACGGGCGATGACGGCGTCGACATCGGGATTTTTGGGATCGAATTCGATGACCAGCGGCCGGATCTTGGTGCGCAGGAAATGATCCGGGCAGGAGGTGCCGAGCGCCGCCAGCGGGCGCAAATCCTTCGAATTGACGAATTCGAGCACGGCCGGCGAATCGTCGAAATGGCCGAGCTTGTGGCTTTTCTCCGAGATCAGGCCGCGGATCCTCGGCATCAGCCTTGCCGCCACGGCACGACGCGCCGGCGCGTCGAGCGATTTGACGACTTCGCCGCCGAAGATCGGCTTGCCTTCAGACTTGCGCTCGAACCAGTCGATCGCCTGGTTGATCACCGAGATCGTCGTCTCGTAGCATTCCTTTGGAGTGTCGCCCCAGGTGAACAGGCCATGGCTTGCCAGCACAACGCCCTTGGCCTCAGGGTTTTCGGAGCAGAATTTTTCCAGCCACAGGCCGAGCTCGAAGCCCGGACGCTTCCATGGCAGCCAGCCGATCGCGTCACCGAAGATCTCCCTGGTCAGCGCCTGCGAATCCTTGGCGGCGGCAATCGCGATGATGGCGTCGGGATGCATGTGGTCGACATGCGGCTTCGGCACGAAGGCGTGCAGCGGCGTGTCGATCGAGGCCGCGCGTGGGTTAAGATTGAAGGTGCAATGGGGCAGATAGGCGACCATCTCGTCCTCATGCTCGAGGCCGCGATAGAGACCCTTCAGCGCGCGCAACTTGTCCATGTAGAGGGTGGCGAAACCGTCTGTTTTAATCGAGGCGCTGTCGCCGCCGGATCCCTTCACCCACAGCACTTCCACGCTTTCGCCGGTGAGCGGATCCTTTTGCCAGATCTTGGAAGAGGTGTTGCCGCCGCCATAGTTGGTGACGCGCTTGTCGGAGCCAAGAACATTCGAGCCGTAGACGAGACGTTCCGGCTCGCTCATTCCCAGGGCTGTCGCCTCATCCCAAAGATTGGCGAGGCGCGTGCCGGAGCGCTTGTCAAGCATAGGTAATCCTCCCGTGACGTGAGACGCGCAAACGGTGCGGTCAATTGCGACCGCATAGCGGGTCAGCTTCGGTCGAATGTCCACGGAAGCAGCGGCATTGTCAATCACAAACGATCAAGATTGATCATATTGCACTGCACAATGGAATTATATGATCGGAAATGATTGACACTGCGCGTTTTGGGTGCCTAGATGCTGAAGCAGGGAGGAACCATGCACGAGAAAGAGCGCCACAGGATCATTTTGTCCGCCGTCCAGGAAAAGCCTGTGGTGACGGTGCAGGAGATGGTCGACCTGACGGATTCATCCGAGGCGACGATCCGGCGCGACATCGCCGCACTGCATGTGCAAAAGCGCCTGCGCCGGGTGCGTGGCG
This sequence comes from Mesorhizobium sp. WSM4816, assembly GCF_055811535.1. NCBI lineage: Bacteria > Pseudomonadati > Pseudomonadota > Alphaproteobacteria > Hyphomicrobiales > Phyllobacteriaceae > Mesorhizobium > Mesorhizobium sp. WSM4816. Next base: position 120,852 of record NZ_JBVVQR010000004.1, read on the forward strand.
GCGCCGAGGCGATCACCCCGCCGCAATTCATCGGCCTTGCCGGCCGGCCTTTTTCCGTCAACGAGACGATCAACGCTGCGCAGAAGCGGGCGATCGCGCGGGACGCCGTAGAACTGTGCAAGGACGGCGAGCCGATCATCATCAATGGCGGCACCACCACCTTCCAGATGGTGCATTTCCTGACCGGTCGCCGCATGCCGATCTTCACCAACTCCTTCCCGATCGCCGAGCACCTGCTCAAGCACTCCAAGAACACGGTGATGCTGTCGGGCGGCACCATCTACCGCGAGCAGAACATCATCCTGTCGCCCTTCGACAATGACGTGACGCGCAATTTCTATGCGCGCCGCATGTTCATGGGGGCGCAAGGGCTCGGGCCACTCGGCCTGATGGAAGGCGATCCGCTGCTGATCCAGGCCGAGCAGAAACTGATCGATCAGGCCGACGAACTGGTGGTGCTGGTCGACTCGTCAAAATTCCGCAAACGCTCGAGCCTGATCCTGTGCGGCCTGTCGCGCATTGCCACGGTCATCACCGACGACGGCATCGAGGATCGCGAGGCCAAGATGTTGGAGGCCGCCGGTGTGACGCTGGTCGTCGCCCGCACAACGCTAGGCAACAAGGAAGAATCTTCGCTGCAGGCCTGAGACGACCGCAGCGGTGATGGAATGCAACGCTCAAGGGAGGATATTCGAATGAGCTTCTTGAAGAAATTGATGGTCACGGCGGCGTTGTCGGCCGCCATGTTCGTGAATGCGGCCTATGCCGAGAACGTCAAGATCGCGCTGGTTGTGAAGTCGCTCGGCAACGGCTTCTTCGATGCCGCCAACAAGGGCGCCGAAGAGGCGGCCAAGGAACTCGGAGATGTCGACATCATCTACACCGGCCCGACAAAGGCGACCGCCGAAGCGCAGATCGAGGTGATCAATTCGCTGATCGCCCAAAAAGTCGACGCGATCGCCATTTCGGCCAATGACGCCGACGCGCTGGTGCCGGCGCTGAAGAAGGCGATGGATCGCGGCATCACCGTCATCTCGTGGGATTCCGGCGTCGCTCCGGAAGGCCGCCAGCTCCACCTCAACCCGTCGGACACCAACCTGATCGGCGAGACCATCATCAAGCTTGCCGCCGACTATCTGCCGGAAGGCGGCGATGTCGCCATCCTGTCGGCTTCGTCGACCGCGACCAACCAGAACGCCTGGATCGAAGCGGCCAAAAAGGTGCTGCCGGAGAAATTCCCCAAGATCAATCTCGTCGCTACCGTCTATGGCGACGACGACTCGGCCAAGAGCACGGACGAGGCCAAGGGCCTGCTGAAATCCTATCCGAACCTCAAGGCAATGATCGCACCGACCACCGTCGGCGTCGTCGCCGCCGCCCAGGTGGTGACCGACCAAGGCCTGATCGGCAAGGTCAACGTCACCGGCCTGGCGCTGCCGTCGGAGTTCAAGAAGTTCATCGACAACGGCGCCAGCCAGGCGGTTGCGCTGTGGAACCCGATCGATCTCGGCTACTCGGCCGTCTACCTCGCCCATGATCTGGCGGTGAAGAAGGAAGAAGCCAAGCCGGGTGCGACGCTGTCGATCGGCCGCGTCGGCAAAGTCACCCTCGACGACACCAACTCGGCCGCGATGGCTCCGCCCTTCAAGTTCGACAAGTCGAACATCGAAGAGTTCTCCAAGATCTATTGATCCTGGAGCGCTTCAAGCCGGCGCGGCGGGGCTCAGGTTCCGCCGCGCCTTCAAACGAACCTTGCTTCAGGGCTTGATACGACCATGGACACGACAGCCCAACTCGACCCGACCACCGAGCAGCCTTTGGCTGCGGCTCCGCGCCTGACCCTGGCCGGCATCTCGAAGAGTTTTCCCGGCGTGCGCGCGCTGCACGACGTCAGCCTGTCGCTCTACCCCGGCCAGGTAACCGCGCTGATCGGCGAGAACGGCGCCGGCAAGTCGACGCTGGTCAAGATCATGACAGGCATCTACCAGCCTGACACAGGCACGATCAGTATCGATGGCCAGGCCGTCACCTTGCCCAGCGCGCATGCCGCCTTCGGGCACGGCATCACCGCCATCCACCAGGAAACCGTGCTGTTCGACGACCTGACGGTGGCCGAAAACATCTTTCTCGGCCATGCGCCGCGATCGCGCTTCGGCACCATCGACTGGCGCACCATGCGCAAGAATGCCCGTGAAGTACTGAACACCATGGGCGCCGGCCACATCGACGCCGATGCGCGGCTGAAGGATCTCGGCATCGCCAACAAGCACCTCGTCGCGGTCGCCCGCGCCATGTCGATCGATGCCCAGATCGTTATCATGGACGAGCCGACCGCAGCGCTGTCGCTGAAGGAGATCGAGGAGCTGTTTTTGCTGGTCGAGTTCCTGAAGAGCGAAGGCAAGGCGATCCTGTTCATCAGCCACAAGTTCGACGAAATCTACCGCATCGCCGACCGTTATACGGTGTTCCGCGACGGTGAGATGGTCGGCGAAGGCCTGATCAGGGATGCCGGCCAGAGCCAGATCGTGCGCATGATGGTCGGCCGCGCCGTCGATCACATCTTTCCGCAGCGCAAGGCCGAGATCGGCGCGCCGGTGCTTGCCGTCTCCGGCCTGTCGCATCCGACCGAGTTCGACGACATCGGCTTCGAGCTGCACAGGGGCGAAATCCTCGGCTTCTACGGCCTTGTCGGCGCCGGCCGCAGCGAGGTGATGCAGGCGATATCAGGCATCACCCGCACCAGCAGCGGCACCATCACGCTGGAAGGCAACTCGATCGCCCCGAAATCGGCGGCGGATTCGATCGATGCCGGTATCGTCTACGTGCCGGAAGAACGCGGCAAGCAAGGCGTGGTGATCGGCCTGCCTATCTTCCAGAATATCTCGCTGCCCTCGCTCAAACGAACGTCCAAGTCAGGTGTGTTGCAACTGGCGGAAGAGTTCGCGCTGGCCCGTGCCTACACCGAGCGGCTCGACCTGCGCGCCGCCTCGCTCAGCCAGGATGTCGGCACGCTGTCGGGTGGCAACCAGCAGAAGATCGTCATCGCCAAATGGCTGGCGACCGCGCCCAAGGTGATCATCCTCGACGAGCCTACCAAAGGCATCGACATCGGCTCGAAGGCCGCCGTGCACGGCTTCATGGCCGAGCTGGTCGCTCAAGGGTTGTCGGTGATCATGGTGTCGTCCGAACTGCCCGAGATCCTTGGCATGTCCGACCGGGTCGTGGTCATGCGCGAGGGCCGCATCGCCTCGATCTATGACAACAAGAAGCTCGACGCCGAGACGCTGGTCAAGACGGCAGCAGGGATCGCAGCATGAAGGCTTTTCTGAAGTATCGCGAAGTCTGGCTGCTCGCGGCAATCGTCGTGCTGATCGGGCTGATCTCGATGCGCTTTCCGGGTTTTGCCAATCCGGCCAATCTGCGCCAGGTGTTCAACGACACCTCGATCCTGATGATCCTGGCGCTGGGGCAGATGGTGGTGATCCTGACCCGCTCGATCGACCTGTCGATGGCGTCCAACCTGTGCTTCACCGGCATGGTGGTGGCGATGCTGAACGCAGCGCATCCGGCAATCCCGATCCCGCTGCTGATCGTCATCGCACTTCTGGTCGGCCTGGTGCTCGGCGCGATCAACGGCCTGCTGGTATGGCGGCTGAACATGCCCTCGATCGTGGTGACGCTCGGCACGCTCACCATCTATCGCGGCGCCACCTTCGTCATTTCAGGCGGCGCCTGGGTCAATGCCGATCAGATGAGCCCTGATTTCATCGGCCTGCAGCGCGCGGCCTTTCTCGGCATTCCAGTGCTGTCGTGGATCGCCATACTGGTCATCGCCTTGTTCTTCCTGTTGATGACGCGCACCGCGCTCGGCCGCTCGATCTATGCCATCGGCGTCAATCCGACAGCATCGATCTACGCCGGCATCGATGTCGGCCGCACCAAGTTCATTGTCTTCTGCATCTCGGGGATGGCCGCCGGTCTGTGCGGCTATCTCTGGATCTCGCGCTATGTCATCGCCTCGGTCGAGGTCGCCAATGGCTACGAGCTCAACATCATCGCCGCCTGCGTCATCGGCGGCATCTCGATCGCCGGCGGCATCGGCTCGGTGGGCGGAGCGGTGCTCGGCGCGCTGTTCCTCGGCATCATCTCCAACGCGCTGCCGGTCATCAACATCTCGCCGTTCTGGCAGATGGCGATTTCGGGCAGCGCCATCATCCTGGCCGTGGTGCTCAACGCGCGCGGCGAACGCCGGCAAGGCCGCATTATTCTCAAGAAGGCGGAAGCGGCATGACCGACACCCCAGCCCCGCGCCACATTCCCGACCGGCTCGACGCGCCGCTCAACTCGGCGATCTTCTCGTGGGAGGCGCTGCTGGTCGCGGTGGCGGTCGCCATCTTTGCCGTCAACAGCTTCGCCTCGCCCTATTTCCTCGACGCGTGGTCGCTGTCGGACCTGACCTTCAACTTCACCGAGAAGGCGCTGATCGCGCTCGCCATGGCGCTGCTGATCATTTCCGGAGAGATCGACCTGTCGGTCGCCGCCATCATTGCACTGGCCTCGACGATGATGGGCATGGCGGTGCAGGCCGGCGCCGGCACGCCGGTGCTGGTGGCGATCGGCATCCTGGTCGGGCTCGGCTGCGGCGCCTTCAACGGGCTGCTCGTCACCAGGCTCGGCCTGCCGTCGATCGTCGTCACCATCGGCACGATGAGCCTGTTTCGCGGCATCGCCTTCATCGTCCTCGGCGACCAGGCCTACAAAGGCTATCCCTCCGGCTTCGCCTTCTTCGGCCAGGGCTATGTCTGGTGGGTGGTGTCGTTCGAGCTGACGCTGTTCCTCGTCGCGGCGGTCATCTACTGGTTCCTTCTGCACCGGACCAGCTTCGGCCGCCGCGTCTTCGCCATCGGCAACAACCCGGTCGCGGCACAGTTTTCCGGCGTGCGCGTCGGCCGCATCAAGTTCATCCTGTTCTGCCTGACCGGGCTGATGGCGGGCATCGCCTCGGTGCTGATCACCTCGCGGCTCGGCTCGACCCGGCCATCGATCGCGCAAGGCTATGAATTGGAAGTCATCACCATGGTGGTGCTGGGTGGCGTCAGCATCCTGGGCGGCGCCGGCAGCATTTTGGGCGTGGTGCTCGCCGCCTTCATCATGGGGCTGGTGACTTTCGGCCTGGGGCTGCTCAATGTGCCGGGCATCGTCATGTCGATCTTCATCGGCCTGCTGCTGATCATCGTCATCGCGCTGCCGATCGTCTGGCGGCGGGTGCGGCGGGAGCGTTTTACCTGATGGCCGAAAAATACGCGTTCAAGATGAAGCTCTATCCGGGGATGAAGGCCGAATACAAAAGGCGCCATGACGACATCTGGCCGTCGCTGGTCGCACTGCTGAAACAGGCCGGCGTTTCCGACTATTCGATCCATCTCGACGATGAGACCAACATACTGTTCGGCGTGCTGTGGCGGCGTGACGGCCACGGCATGGACGACCTGCCAAAGCACAAGGTGATGCAGCGCTGGTGGGCTGAAATGGCCAACATCATGGAGACCAGACCTGATAACGAGCCGGTGGCGGTGCCGCTGGAAACAATGTTCCATATGGAATGACCCGCCACGTCGCCGTCATCGATATCGGCAAGACCAACGCCAAGGTGGCGCTGGTCGATCTCGCCGATCTGCGCGAAGTTGCGCTGCGCCGCATGGCGAACGCGCCTGTCCTTGACGGTCCCTACCCGCACCACGATGTCGAGCTTCTGTGGTCGTTCATCCTCGACAACCTCGCCGAGATCAATCGCGAACAGCGCATCGACGCGATATCGATCACCACCCATGGCGCGACGGGCGTGCTGGTGGACACTGCCGGCGAACTGGTGCTGCCGGTGCTCGACTATGAATTTGCCGGGCCCGACACCCTTGCCGAGGACTATGACACGAACCGTCCGGCCTTCGCCGAGACGGGCACGCCGCGCCTGCCGGTCGGCCTCAATCTCGGCGCGCAGCTGTTCTGGCAGCAGAAGCGCTTCCCGGCGGAGTTCGCGAAGGCCGCCGCGATGCTGATGTACCCGCAATACTGGGCCTTGCGCCTGACCGGCGTCGCCGCCAATGAAGTGACCTCGCTTGGCTGCCACACCGATCTGTGGAACCCGTGGAAGGCCGATTTTTCGTCGCTGGTCGACAAGATGCAATGGCGCCATCTGATGGCGCCGGTGCGGCCGGCGAAAGATCGCCTTGGCCCGATCCTGCCCGCGCTTGCGATACGGACCGGGCTTGATCCGCAAACGCCGGTGTTTTGCGGCTTGCACGATTCCAACGCCTCGCTGCTGCCGCATCTCCTGTCCGATACGCCGCCGTTCTCGGTCGTCTCGACCGGCACCTGGGTGGTGTCGATGGCTGTCGGCGGCAACAAGGTCACGCTCGACCCGGCCCGCGACACGCTGGTCAACGTCAACGCGCTCGGTGATCCAGTGCCCTCGGCACGCTTCATGGGCGGCCGTGAGTTTTCGCTGCTGACGGAAGGCCAATCGGATGACTGGACCGAAGCGGACATAGCCACAGTGCTCGCGCGGAAGACGTCCCTGCTGCCTTCGACCCAACAGGGTTCGGGGCCGTTCCCGCACCACAGAGCAGCATGGCTCGACGCCGACGGCATCAACGGCGGCCAGCGCTTTGCCGCCATCTCTTTCTACCTGGCGCTGATGACCGCGACCTGCCTCGACCTGATCGACGCCGGCGGCCCGACGACCGTCGAGGGGCCGTTCGCCCGCAACCGGCTTTTCACGCGCATGCTCGCTGCAGCCACCGCACGTGCCGTCATCGCGTCGGAGGCCGCAACCGGCACCAGCATCGGCGCCGCCCTGTTGGCGTCGGACCAAGGAACGGTACAAGGCCCCGGCGAAAGGTTCGAACCGCCGGTCGACCCGGCCTGGGCGGATTATGCACGTTCATGGCGCGCGGCGGTCGACGCACAGGGCTGATCACAAAATCCGCTTGCCAAACGCCGACATGACGAAATTGACCGTTTCCGCCGCCAATCGCGGTTCCAGACCTGATGTCAGGCCGGAAACGTCCATCGACAACAGCCCGCCGGACAACGCGATCGCCTCCATGGCCTGATGCGTTTCGCGCACCGTAATGCCGCCGGAGCCTGCCGCCCAGCCGGCGAATTCGGTCACCTCAGGCGAATAGCTGACATGAAAGCCTTGCGTGCCGGAGGAGGCGATGCGGATCGCCTCGTGCATCACGTCGCGCATGCCCATGGCGTCGATGTCGGTCATGGTGAAGGCGCAGACGCGCGAATCCTTCAGCACCCGGGCCTCGGCCGGATCTGCATGGCGCAAACCGACAATGCCGACGTTTTCCGGCGACAGTTGTGGCTGCAGCGCGCCGGGCTTGTGATCGAGGCCGAGCGCCCGCGCCAGCACCGAAGCTTCCGGCAGGTCGATGCCGTCTTCGTCCTCGGGCATCAGCGCGGCGATGGAATCGATCCAGATCAGGCCAAACGAGTGCGTCGCCCGCGCGGTCGCCGTCAGCGCCTTGTGGGCGATGCGCCGATCGCTGCCGGCGGTGAGCCGGACCAGGCCGGACGGCGGCCGCTCGATATCGGCCAGTTCGACGACATCGAAATTCATCGCCTCCAGCCGGGCGCCGGTCGCCTCCTGGCCAGGATGCCGGCCGCCGCCGGTTCGGCAGATATCGACACCATCTTGCGGCCGGAGAAATCCTCGACATCGTGCATTGGCGCCTTTTCGACATATTCCGAGGTCATTGCCAGCAGCATGGCGCCATAGCTCATGCGGAAGGCGACACGATCGCCGACGGCGGGTGGCGGCTCGGCATCGGTCACGTCGAGAAGCAGATGGTCGCTGGAGGCGCCGAGCACCCGCACGCCCTTGGCAATCGGCGTCAAACCTTCGATCAAGACATCCTCGCGGCCGATATTGGCGATGGCGCGCAACCGGTCGCCATCGTCGGCAAACACCGGCTGGTTGCCGAAAGCGTCGTAGCCGGATTGGCCGATCGGCCGCGACGGCTTCAGCTTGACCTCGATGATGTCGCTGGTCAGCCGGCAGGCATCGGGTTCGAGTTCGGCCCACGGCGTGTCGCGGAAGGTTTCGACGCCACCCTGCAGGATCGCCTCGCCAACCCGCAGATTGTTGATGCCGGCGGGCAGCCTGCCTTCGAGCAGCAGCGTCAGCGACGATGACGCGCCGCCCGAGATCCAGTCGAGCCTTGCGCCGGACAGGCGCTCGGTCTTGTAGGCATGGGCGACGAGCTGTCCGAGATTTTCCTGCGTCGGCATGATGGCGCCGAAGCAGCCGAGATTGGTGCCGATGCCGGCGATGCGCACGCCGCCGAGCGCCAGTATCTGCTCGACCGTCGGGATGAGGTCGTTCGGCCAGATGCCTTCCCTGAGATCGCCAAGATCGATCATCAGCATGATGTCGTGGACGCGGCCCATGCGCTCGGCGATGCGCGATATTTCGCAGATGGTGGCGAGTTCGGATTGCAGGCTGATGTCGACAGTGCGCACCACCTCCTCGATGCGCGCCATCGGCGGACTGCGCAGCAGCATGATCGGGGCATTGATGCCGCTGTCACGCAGCCGGCGGATGTTTTCGAACCGCGATTCGGCGATGCCGGCGACGCCGCCGCGCAGCATGGCACGCGCCACCTGCGGCATGCCGCAAGTGCCCTTGGTGACGCCGAAGACCTTGATGCCGGACAGGGCGCAGCGGTCGACTATGTTGCGCGCGTTGCGCTCGATGCGGCCAAGATCGATGGCGACTTGCGGTCCCGACATTTTTCTACTCAGAATTTGTGCACGGTATTAGACGCATTTATCTTCCCGGTGCCGACACGACGATTAATTCTCCCTCAATTGACGTAGACCAGTCCTTGCGGGTCGATCTCCGGCTTGCGGCCGGCGACCATATCGGCAAGGAATTTTCCGGAGCCGCAGGCCATGGTCCAGCCGACATGGCCGTGACCGGTATCGAGGTAGAGATTGCTGTAGCGCGCCCGGCCGATGACCGGCACCGAGTTCGGCATCATCGGCCGCAAGCCGGCCCAGAGCTCGGCCTTGTTCTCGTCGAAGGCGCCTGGGAAAAGCTCCTTGCCGGTCCTGAACATGGCGGCGAAATCGCTCGGCTTGTGGCTGCGATCGAAGCCGGTGAACTCGGCGGTCGAAGCAAGCCGCAGCCGGTTGCCGAGCCTGGAATAGCCGATAAGCTGATCCTCGTCGGCGCCGCCCATGGTCGGCCCTTTGCCCTCGTCCTCCAGCGGCACGGTCGCGGTGTAGCCCTTGACCGGATAGACAGGCAGGTCGATGCCGTAGCGGCGGCCGAGCAGGCCACTCTCCGGCCCCATCGAGATGACCACGGCGTCGGCTGTTATCGGGCCGGCCGAGGTCATCACCGCGCGCACCCGATCGCCTTCGATGTCGAGGCCTTCGACCGTCGTGCCGTAGAGGAACTGGACGCCGAGTTTCTCGGCGGCATAGGCAGCGAGGTTTCGGGTGAATTGGCTGGAGTCGCCGGTCTGGTCGATCGGCGAATAGACGCCGCCGGCTATTCTGTCCCTGGCGCCGGCAAGGCCGGGCTCGATCTCGACCAGCCGCTCGCGGCCGACGATCTCGATCGGCAGACCGTGCTCGGCGAGATAGCGGTAATTGTCGGTGCCGGTATCAAAACTCTGCTGCGAGCGGAAGAAATAGAGAATGCCCTTCTTGCGCTCGTCATAGTGAGTGCCGGTGTCGGCCGAGATGGCGTTGATGCAGTCGCGCGAATAAAGCGCCAGGCGCAGCTTGATGTCGGTGTTGGCGCGCAGTCGCGCATGCGTGCATTGGCGCAGGAAGCGCAGACTCCAGGCGAAGAAATAAGGATCGAAGCGCAGCCGCACCTTGATGCCGAGATCGTGGTTGTAGAGCGCGCGCAAAAACGTCTTCAGCGCAGCGGGCGAGGCCCAGGCGGTGGCGTCGCCGGGTGACACCAGACCGGCATTCGATTGGCTGGTGCCGCGCGCCGCCATCGGATGGCGATCGATCACGGTCACCTCGTGGCCGTCGCTCGCCAGATAATAGGCCGCCGCCGTGCCGACGACGCCAGCGCCAAGGACCAATATCTTCATGCCGCCCCCAAGGATCAGATACGGCCGAAACGCCTCCACGTTTCAGCCGCGCAGCTCCTTCAATAGCGCTTCTACGCTCGACCTACGAGCCCACGGAGAAAAAACCGGGACTTCAGCTCCGCGCCGAATTCTTGCCGGTCAGGATACGCTCCCAGGCCAGCGCGTCGGCGACGATCTGGTCGAGGTCGTCGCGTTGCGGGGTCCAGCCGAGCTCGCGGCGCGCCAGCTCCGAATTGGCGACCACCGCCGCCGCGTCGCCCGCACGGCGCTCGCCGATCCGCACGTCGAAATCATGGCCAAAGACGCGGCGCACGCTGTCGATAACTTCGAGCACCGAATAGCCGTGGCTGTAGCCGCAATTGGCGACGAGGCTTGGTCCCCCGGCGCGCAGCCGTTCCAGCGCCAGCCGATGCGCCGCCGCCAGATCGCTGACATGGATGTAGTCGCGCATGCAAGTGCCGTCGGGCGTCGGATAGTCGGTGCCGAACACCTCCATGAAGGGCCGCTTGCCGAGCGCCGTCTCGCAGGCGACCTTGATCAGATGCGTGGCGCCCGGCGTCGACTGGCCGGTGCGGCCCCTCGGATCGGCGCCGGCGACGTTGAAGTAGCGCAACGCCGTATAGCGCAAGCCGTGGGCGATTGCGGCGTCGCGCAGCATCCATTCGCTCATCAGCTTGGACAGGCCATAGGGCGATTCCGGTGCAAGGCGCGCATCCTCGCGCACCGGCTCCAGCCCGGCGCCGCCATAGACGGCGGCGGTCGAGGAAAAGATGAAATTGGGCACGCCTTCGCGCACCGCGGTCTCGATCAGCGTGCGCGTCTTGCAGGTGTTGTTCTCGTAATAGCCGAGCGGGTCGGCGACCGATTCGGGAACCACGATGGAGCCGGCAAAATGGATGATCGCATCGACATGATTGTCGCGGATGACCCCGCCGACCAGCTCCTTGTCGGCGACATCGCCGACGACAAGCTTTGCCTCCGGCGCCACCGCCCATTCGAAGCCGGTCGAAAGCCGGTCGAGGACGACAACGCTCTCGCCCGCGTCCAGCAGTTCCCAGACCATATGGCTGCCGATATAGCCGGCGCCGCCTGTCACCAAAACCGTCATCCGTGTCCTCGCTGCTCAAGATTTGTCGGAAGCTGTCTCAACACCCGCCTTACTGGAAAGTCTGCCGCCAGGCCATTAGTCCATGTCCACCAGTGCCTGCGGTAACCAGTCTCATCGGCGCATGGCATCGTCCTGAAACAAAATTGATCCACATCAAGGGAATAGGCCATGATCCGTGGCCGTTAGGAACAGGCTTGGGGCGTGGCATTTTGACCAAAAAGGCCAAGTAGACGGCGAATAGGGCAATGATTATGATCCCACGGAAAAATTGGGAAGCCGAAATGAACTATCAGCGGTTCTTCGAAGACGCGATCGACCAGCTCCACGCCGAGCGCCGCTATCGCATCTTCGCCGACCTCGAGCGCATCGTGGGGAACTTCCCACGCGCCATCTGGCGCGCCAACGGCCGCGCCCAGGAAATCACCGTCTGGTGCTCCAACGACTATCTCGGCATGGGCCAGCATCCCGACGTCATCGCCGCGATGCAGAACGCCGCCGGCAAGATGGGATCCGGCGCCGGTGGCACCCGCAACATCTCCGGCACCAGCAATCCGCTGGTCGAGCTCGAACTGGAACTGGCCGACCTGCACGACAAGGAAGCCGCGCTCGTCTTTACCTCCGGCTTCGTCTCCAACGAAGCTTCGATCTCGACCATTGCCCGGCTGCTGCCCAACTGCCTGATCGTCTCGGACGAGTTGAACCACGCCTCGATGATCGAGGGCGTGCGGCGTTCGGGCGCCGAGAAGAAGATCTTCCGCCACAACGACGTTGCGCATCTCGAAAGCCTACTGCAGGCGGCGGGCCGCGAGCGCGCCAAGTTGATCGTCTTCGAGAGCGTCTATTCGATGGATGGCGATATCGCGCCGATCAAACAGATCGTCGAACTTGCCGAGCGCTACAACGCCATGACCTATATCGACGAGGTGCATGCCGTCGGCATGTACGGACCGCGCGGCGGCGGCATCACCGAGCGCGAAGGGCTGGCCGACCGTATCGACATCATCGAAGGCACGCTGGCCAAGGCGTTCGGCACGCTCGGCGGCTATATCACCGGCACAAGTGCGGTGATCGATGCCGTGCGTTCCTATGCGCCGGGCTTCATCTTCACCACGGCGCTGCCGCCGGCCATTGCCGCCGCGGCGACCACGTCCATCCGCCATCTCAAGCGCTCACAGGCCGAACGCGCCGCGCAGCAGCGCCAGGCGACGCGGACGAAGCAGGTTCTTACTGCCGCGGGCCTGCCGGTGATGGACTCCGCTACCCACATCGTGCCGCTGCTCGTCGGCGATCCCGAACTGTGCAAGATGGCCAGCGACCGCCTGCTCGGCGTCCACGGCATCTACATCCAGCCGATCAACTACCCGACCGTGCCGCGCGGCACCGAACGGCTGCGCATCACCCCGACGCCATTCCATTCGGATCAGCTGATCGCGGCGCTTCAGGACGCGCTGGTCGAGACCTGGGATGCCTTGGGCATCTCTTACGGTTCTGCGGGCCGGCCGGCGGTGAGGGAAAGCGACCGCGTCATTCCGCTGCTGGTGCCGAAGTCCGGCGGCTGAGCTTCCGCTACCTTCGTCTTCCTAGGACGTAGCAAGGAGCGAAGCGACGCGGCGCAGACCCTAAGATCCATGCCGTTACGTTGGCCAAGGAGTGCAACGGTTCGCAGCTGTCCGGCTTGGCGCGGACCTCAACAACCTCACACACTTTTCATCCACTTCGCCAGCCGGTGCGCGGCCTCCTCGAGCTGGTCGAGGCGGCGGTGGAAGCATAGCCTGAGGAAGGCTTCGCCGCCGGGACCGAATGCGGTTCCGGGCGCCAGGCCGACATTGGCGCGGTCGACGATGTCGAAGGCGGCGGCGCGTGAATCGGTGATGCCGTCGACTGCGAAGAACAGATAGAACGCGCCCTGCGGCACGGTAAAGCGTGCCCTGCCGGTCGCAGCCAGGATGCCGCAGACCAGGTCACGCGCCGCCCTCGCCCGCTCCACCTGCTCGACGATGAAGGCGTCGCCTTCGTCGAGGGCGACGACCGCGCCGCGCTGCATGAACTGGGCAACGCCGGAGGTCGAATACTGGACCAGGTTCTCGAACACCTGCTGCAGGCAGGGATGGACCTTGATCCAGCCGACCCGCCAGCCGGTCATCGACCAGTTCTTGGAAAAACTGTTGACGAACAGGATGCGATCCTCGTCGGCCATGATGTCGATGAAGGACGGCGCGCGGCTGTCGCCGTAGTGGAACAGCGAATAGATCTCGTCGGCGATGATCCACAGCCCCCGTTCGCGGGCAAGGTCGAGGATCGCCTGCAGCGTCTGCCTGTCGGCGGTCCAACCGGTCGGGTTGGACGGTGTGTTGACGAACAGCGCCTTTGTCCTTGGCGTGATCGCCGCCTCGATCTTGCCGATGTCGCAGGACCAGCCATTGCCGGACTGGTCGAGCGTGACTGCGACCGGGACGGCGCCCGCCACGCCGGCGGCTGCGGCGAAGTTCGGCCAGGCCGGCGACAGATAGACGACCTCGTCGCCATTGCCGGCGACAGCGTCGAGCGCCAGCTGGATGGCATGCATGCCAGAGCCGGTGACGATGAATTCTTGCTCGGCGAAGCTCTTGCCGAAATGCCTGATGTAATAGCGGGCGAGCGCCTGGCGCAGTTCGGGGATGCCTTTCTGCCAGGTATAAAAGGTTTCGCCGCCGGCCAGCGCCCGGGCAGCGGCATCGGTGATGAAGGCGGGCGTCGGCAGGTCGCCCTCGCCGGCCCAGAGCGGGATCATGCCGTCGCGGTCGCGGCCGCGGTTCATGACGGCGACAATGCCGCTTTCGGGCGCGGCCCGGGCCTCGGCGCGCAAATTCTCGATCAGGGTCATGGATGGATCCGTTTTTCGCCTTCCGGACAGCTAGCGTGTTTTGCGACAGGCGAAAATAGAAAACCCCCGCCGAAATCGACCGGGGTTTTGGTCCAGAGATCTTGCCCCTGCGCTATTTCCTAGCGAGGAGATCGCGAATTTCGGTGAGCAGCGCGACATCGGCCGGCGGAGCGGCAGCAGGCGCAACGGGCTTCTCACGCTCCAGCCGCCTGCGCAGATCGTTCACCGCTTTGACCATCAGGAAGATGATGAAGGCGAGGATGATGAAGTTCAGCGCCACGGTGATGAAACTGCCATAGGCGAAGACTGCGCCCTGCCTCTTGGCTTCCGCCAGCGATGTGGCGTTGACCGCTGAGGACAAGGGCAGGAAATAATTGTTGAAGTCGAGTCCGCCGAAAATCGCCCCGATTATCGGCATGATGATGTCGTTGACTAGGGATTCGACGATCTTGCCGAAGGCGGCGCCGATGATGACGCCGACGGCCAGGTCCATGACATTGCCCCTGGAAATGAATTCCTGGAATTCTTTCAGCATCCGACCCTCCTTGCCCTGACGGGCCAGGCCGCCGCCTCTGCCCGCTTCGTTCGGCCCCGCTTCGTTCCCCCCACTGGCACAATAGCAAAAACCTGCGGTTGCAGCATCGGCAAAAGACCGGTTCCGGCCAAAATTTCCCGAACCCGCAGCCATCCTGCGCCGAAAGCCGCGATGGACTTGATCGCCAAGCTGTGATTGCGTCTCAGCAGGCCGGATGCAAAAACCGGCAAGGGAGGATTTTTGGGCCGTGCAGGGCTGGTTCATCGTCATCATCGCGATCGCCTATGTGACGTTGCTGTTCGTCATCGCCAGCCTCGGCGACCAACGCTCGACGACATCCGGGCCTGACCGGGCCCGGCCCTTCATCTATGCGCTCAGCCTGGCGATCTACTGCACTTCCTGGACCTTCTTCGGCTCGGTCGGCCTTTCCTCCGAGCGCGGCCTCGAATTCCTCGGCATCTATATCGGCCCGGTGCTGGTGTTCGTGTTCGGCTTTCCGCTGCTTCGGCGCATCGTCAGGCTGGCCAAGACAGAGAAGATCACTTCGATCGCCGACTTCCTCGGCGCCCGCTACGGCAAGAGTTTTGCCGTGGCAGCGATCGCCACGCTGATCGCGACGATCGGCGCGGTGCCTTACATGGCACTGCAGTTGAAGGCGATTTCCGGCTCGGTCAGCCTAATGGTCGAGCATTATACCGGCTCGCCGCCTTCGTTCGATCCATTCGTCAGCGACATCTCGCTGGTCGTCGCCATGCTGCTTGCGCTGTTTGCGGTGCTGTTCGGCACGCGCCACGCCGACGCCACCGAACACCAGGACGGGCTGGTGCTGGCGGTAGCGGTCGAAACTGTGGTCAAGCTCGCCGCCTTCCTGGCGATCGGCCTGATGGTGACCTTCCTGATCTTCGGCGGCCCGGGCGATATGGTCGACAAGCTCGCCGAGAATTCGCAAGTTCAGCAAGCGATGGGCTACAGCACCTCGCTCGCAACCTGGCTGGTGCTGACGTGTTTGAGCGGTTTCGCCATCATCATGCTGCCGCGCCAGTTCTATGTCACCATCGTCGAGAACCGCAGCGAGGCCGAACTGCGCACCGCGACATGGGTGTTTCCGCTCTATCTGGTGGCGATCAACCTTTTCGTGCTGCCGATCGCGCTCGCCGGCCTGGCGCTGGTCGGCACCAGGACCAGCAGCGACCTCTATGTCCTGTCGCTGCCGCTGCTCAGCGGTCACGATGTGTTGGCCATGGCGGCGTTCATCGGCGGCCTGTCGGCGGCGACCGCGATGGTGATCGTCGAAAGCGTCGCGCTGTCGATCATGATCTCCAACGATCTCGTCATTCCACTGTTTGTGCGTCGCCTGCTCAAGACCACGACATCCGAGAACGAGGACTGGTCAGCGCTCATCCTCAACGTGCGACGGGCGGCGATCTTCATCATGCTGTTCGTCGCCTTCCTCTATTATCGCGAGAGCACCAACAGCGCGCGGCTCTCCTCGATCGGCCTGATGTCGTTCGCCGCGATCGCGCAGTTCGCGCCGGCCTTGATCGGCGGACTGATCTGGCGCGGCGCCAACGGCAGGGGGGCGGCGCTCGGCATGGTCGCCGGCATCGTCGTCTGGAGCTATACGCTGCTGCTTCCTTCGCTCGCCGCGTCCGATACCGGCATCGTCGTCCACGGCCTGTTCGGTTTCGAAGCGTTGCGGCCGCAAGCACTGTTTGGCACCGTCGCCGAGCCGCTGAACCACGGTGTCCTGTGGAGCCTGTCGGTCAACACGCTGTTCTTCGTGCTCGGCTCGCTGTCGCGCGCGTCGGTGCCGCTGGAGCGCATCCAGGCGTCGATTTTCGTGCCGCGCGAGGCGAGCCCGATGCCGAGCCTGCGCCGCTTCCGCACCACCGTCACCGTCAACGACCTCAAGGACACCATCGCGCGCTATCTTGGCGTCGAACGCACTGAACGGTCGTTTCAGTCGTTCGAAAAGAGCAACGGCGCTTCGCTGCACGGCAACGAGCAGGCCAGCATGGACGTCATCCGTTTCTCCGAGCAGCTTCTGGCAAGTGCCGTCGGCTCCTCTTCGGCGCGGCTCATCCTGTCGCTGCTGCTGCGCCGCAATGATCGAGAGGCGAAGGACGCCTTTCGCCTGCTCGACGACGCCACCGAAGCGCTGCAGCACAACCGCGACCTGCTGCAGATCGCGCTCGACCAGATGGAACAGGGCATCACCGTCTTCGACAGGGATTTCCGGTTGATCTGCTGGAACCGCCAATATCGGGCGCTGTTCGACCTGCCCGACGAGATGGGCCAGGTCGGCGTCTCGCTCGACCGCATCCTGCGCCACCTTGCCGAGCGCGGCGACATTCCGGCCGACCAGCGGGTGGCGATGCTCAACCGCCTCACCAGCTTCGTCAGCCCCTGGCAGATGGAGCTGAAGACCAGCGGCCGCATCCTGGAATTGCGCTCCAACCCGATGCCGGATGGCGGCATCGTTGCCACTTATGCCGACATTTCCGGCCGCGTTGAGCAGGATCTGGCGCTGAAGCGCGCCAATGAAACGCTCGAACAGCGCGTCAAGAACCGCACCGTCGAATTGACCCGCGTCAACGAGGAGCTGGCACAGGCGCAGATGCTGGCGGAGGAGGCCAATCTCGGCAAGACCCGCTTCCTCGCTGCCGCCGGCCATGACATCCTGCAACCGCTGAACGCTGCTCGTCTCTATTGCTCGTCGCTGATCGAAAAGGCCGGCAAGGGACCTGCGGGCAAGGCCGCGATCAACATCGAATCCTCGCTGGAATCGGTCGAGACCATTCTCGGCGCAGTCCTCGACATTTCCCGTCTCGACGCCGGCGCGATGAAACCGGACGACACGGCCTTCAGCCTGGACGGACTGCTGCGCCAGATCGGCAACGACTTTCAGCCGCTTGCCGCCGAGAAGAAACTCAGCCTGACGATCATGCCATCGTCGCTCAGCGTGACGACTGACCGCAATCTGTTGCGCCGCCTGATCCAGAACCTCGTATCCAATGCCATCAAATACACCCGCCATGGCCGCATCCTGGTCGGCGTGCGGCGGCGCGGCGAACTGGCCGAGATACAGGTGATCGACACCGGCATCGGCATTGCCGCCGACAAGCTGAACACGGTCTTTCACGAATTCACCCGGCTCGATGAGGGTGCCCGCGAAGCCGAAGGCCTGGGGCTCGGCCTTTCGATCGTCGACCGCATCGCTCGCGTCTTGCGCCTCGAACTCCAGATATTTTCAAGCCCGAGCAAGGGCACACGCTTTTCCGTCGTCCTGCCGGTCGCGGCAGTGCAGGAGCCGCGGCGCGAGATCGAGGCCAAGGCGCCGGTCCGCACGGCTGCTTCGCTTGCCGGGCTCCGCGTGCTCTGCATCGACAACGACGCCCGCATCCTCGACGGCATGCGGCTGCTGCTCGAAGGCTGGGGCTGCAGCGTCGACACGTTTGCCGGCTCGGGGGACCTCGAGGGGTCCGGCATGCGTCGACCCGACATCGTGCTTGCCGACTATCATCTCGACGGCGAGACCGGCCTTGACGCGATCGCCAAACTGCGCGCTATCCATGGCCATGACGTGCCGGCGGTGCTGGTCACCGCCGACCGCTCGAGCGAGGTGCGCGCCAGCGCCGGCAGGCTCGACGTACCGGTGATCAACAAGCCGCTCAAACCAGCGGTGCTGCGCTCGATGATGGCGAGGGTCAGACCGCTGGCGTCGGCAGCCGAGTAGCGCCGGAGGTCAGCCGGCCGCCGCCAGCGGGTCGCTGCCGATCTTGGACAGCAGGATCACCGCCTGGGTGCGGCTGTCGACGCCAAGCTTCTGCAGAATGGCCGAGACATGCGCCTTGATCGTCGCTTCGGAGACACCGAGCTCGTAGGCGATCTGCTTGTTGAGCAGACCTTCGGCCAGCATGCCGAGCACGCGCGTCTGCTGCGGCGTCAGCGTCTGCAGCCGCTTGATCAGATCGGATATCTCGGGATCGCGCTCGACGCCGAGATCGATGCCGGTGGGCGCAGCGATGTCGCCGGCAAGCACCGACTGCACAGCGCTGCGGATCTCCTCCATGCTGGCCGATTTGGAGATGAAACCCGAAGCGCCGAGGTCGAGCGCGCGCCGGATGGTCACCGGATCGTCATGCGCCGACACCACCACCAGCGGCACCGTCGGATGGATGCCGCGCAGCGAGATCAGGCCGGAAAGGCCGCTCGCGCCCGGCATCGACAGGTCGAGCAGCACCAGATCGACGTCCTCATTGGCCACGACCAGCGCCTTGGCGCTTTCGAAATCGCCGGCCTCATGAATGCCGGCGACGTCGCCGATGCCGGCAAGCGCCTCTCTCAGCGCGCCGCGAAAAAGCGGATGATCGTCAGCGACGACGAAAGTATAGCCCGACGGCACATGGCCCTCCCCGAATCCCATTGGTGATTGTCTGCTTCTTACGGGATCAGTCGAACGATTATGCGGCGATATCAGCCGTTTTCAAGCGGCAAGCCGGTGCGCCGGGCTTCCCCGGTGAACGGTGCTCAGGTTTTTTGCGAATTGGGCTTGAGGCCATCCTCGCCGCTGTCCTTTTCCATGTCCTTGACGATGCCCATGAAGCCGCGCAGGAAGCGCTCCATGTAGCTCATCGTCTTGTTGAAATCCTCCTCGCTGGGCAATGTCGACTCAAAGCGGGCGGCAAGCGAGTTCTCGAGCTTGACGACGCGCTGGTCGAGCGCCTTCACCGAATTTTGCAGCCGGTCGATCTCGTCCTGGAAGGCGGCGCGTTCATCGGCCGCCATCTTGCAGACGAGCTGGCCGGAACGCTCCTCACAGATCGACATCGCACCGGTCTGCGTGTCCATGCGGACATAGCCGGTGGCCGACTTTTCCAACCGGTAGCGGTCGGCTTCCTCGGAAAAGGCTGATGCCGCGACGAGCGAGACGAGGGCTGCAGGGATCAAGACGTGCTGCGGACGCATATTGTTTGTCCTCCATAGGCCAGTAAGCATAATCTTATCGCATGTTTGCGCCGGAAATGGGGAAGAACCCTGGCCTTTACCTTGACGCAGGTTCCTGTCGGAAAACCGTGTGACACTTTTCCGGAACCTGCTTGCCTCTTCCCCGTACGATTGGTTCGGACTATAGCGCAACCATGTCTCAGCTTATCTACAAGATAGTGCCTGAACCGCTGTGGCGCGAGGCCGAAAGAAATCGCCGCTTCACCGGCGCGCCGATCGATGTCGCCGACGGCTTCATTCATTTTTCCACCGCCGGCCAGGCTAGGGAAACCGCGGCAAAACACTTTGCCGGCCGGACCGGGCTGCTGCTGGTCGCCGTCGATGGCGCCAGACTGGGTGATGCGCTGAAATACGAGGTCTCGCGCGGTGGTGCGCTGTTCCCGCATCTTTACGGCCCGCTCGACCTCAACGTCGTCGTCTGGGTGCAATCATTGCCGCTCGGCACCGATGGCCTGCACCAATTCCCGACGCTGGAGGCCGAATGAGCGTGCTCGACCGGCTCGGCCAGAGGTTCCTGTTCGCATTCGATCCAGAAGCAGCCCACGGCCTGTCGATCGCGGCGCTGAAATGCGGGCTGCCGACAGGCGGGAGAACCGTGCGCGACGACAGGCTGAAAGTCAGCGTCTGCGGCATCGATTTCCCCAATCCGCTCGGCATGGCCGCCGGCTACGACAAGAACGCCGAGGTTCCCGATGCGCTGCTTGGCCTTGGCTTCGGCTTTGCCGAGGTCGGCACGATCACGCCGCTGCCGCAGGCCGGCAACCCGAAGCCGCGCATTTTCCGGCTGACATCAGACGACGCGGTGATCAACCGGCTGGGCTTCAACAACGAGGGTCACGCGGCCGCCGAACAACGGCTTGCCGCCCGCAAGGGCCGCGCCGGCATCGTCGGCGTCAATATCGGCGCCAACAAGGACAGCACAGACCGCGTCGGTGACTATGAACGCGGCGTTGCCAGGTTTGCGTCCTACGCCAGCTATCTGACGGTCAACATCTCCTCGCCGAACACGCCGGGCCTGCGCAACATGCAGGCGCGTGAACAGCTTGGCGAGTTGCTGTCGCGCGTCGTGGCCGCACGTGCGGCAGCGGCCGCGCAGCCGGCCATCTTTCTGAAGATCGCGCCGGATCTGGTCGAGGCCGAACTGGAGGACATCGCCGCCGAGGTCACCGAGAAAGCAATAGACGGCGTCATCGTCTCCAACACCACCATCGCGCGGCCGCGGCTGCGCAGCGCCGGCCTTGCCGGCGAGACCGGCGGGCTTTCGGGAAAACCGCTGTTCGAGCGCTCGACCATCGTGCTGGCAAAGATGCGCAAACTGCTTGGCCCGGACCCCGCCATCATCGGCGTCGGCGGCGTCGATTCCGCGGAGACCGCACTCGAAAAGATCCGCGCCGGCGCCGATCTCGTCCAGCTCTACACCGGCATGATCTATGCCGGGCCGGCACTGCCGGGCCGCATTGTTGCGGGTATGGTCCGGTTCGCCGACATGCAACGGCTCAAATCACTGCGCGAGTTGCGCGATACCAGCCTCGACCGATGGGCATCCAAGCCGCTCTAACCCGAAGTCGCTCTAAAAGCACCTGCCGCTCATGCCCCTGCAGATCGTTCATCATCCCGACTACGACGCCGGTTTTGCCGTCAACCATCGTTTTCCGATGAGCAAATACAAGCTGCTGATGGAAGCCTTGGGCGCGCGCGGACTGGCCGGCCACGCCGCGCTCAACATGCCCGAGCCGGCCCCGGCATCATGGCTGAAGCTTGCCCATGCCGCCGGCTATGTCGACCAGGTGCTGGCCTGCGAAGTGCCAGAAAAAATCGAGCGCGAGATCGGCTTTCCGGTAGGCCCGCGCGTCTCGCTCAGGGCGCAACTCGCAACGGGTGGCACCGTGCTGGCGGCGCGGCTGGCGTTGCTGAACGGTATTGGCTGCAATACCGCCGGCGGCAGCCATCATGCGCGGCGCGCGCAAGGCGCCGGCTTCTGCACCTTCAACGATGTTGCGGTGGCTTCACTGGTGCTGCTTGCCGAAGCAGCCGCCGGCAATATCCTGATCGTCGATCTCGACGTGCATCAGGGTGACGGCACGGCCGACATTTTGGGCGCTGAACGGCGCGTTTTCACCTTTTCCATGCATGGCGATCGTAACTATCCGACGCGCAAGATCGCTTCCGACCTCGATATCGCCCTGCCCGACGGCATCGGCGATGCGGCCTATCTCGAAAGGTTGGGCGGCATCCTGCCGGAACTCACCGCCAGGGCGCGCTGGGACATTGTTTTCTACAATGCCGGGATCGACGTTCATGCCGAGGACCGGCTCGGCAGGTTGTCGCTGTCGAACGACGGGCTGCGTGCGCGCGACGACATGGTGATCCGTCATTTCCGCGCGCTCGGCATCCCGGTCTGCGGCGTTATCGGCGGCGGCTATTCGACTGACGTGGCGGCTTTGGCCGCGCGCCACGCCATCCTGTTCGAAACGGCCTCGGGCTTCGCCTAACCGCCTTACGGTTTTGGCCTCGAATCCGGCTTCCGTTATCGCACGCTAACCTTCGGTTCGGCGTCTGCTCTATTTCCGGTAGTTGGCGATCCTGAGCAGGATGAAGGCTGGAATGACGATCGCCGCGCCGAGAAGGATGTAGCCGAGGAAACGGTCAATAGCGCGGAAGCCCAGGTTCCAGAGATCGACGAAGACATTGCGGATGCCGTAGAGCACATCCATCGGCGACCAGCCGAAAGCGTTCATGATAAGGCCGACGAGGAACGACAGCACCAGCAGCTTCAGGAGCACCCGGAGCGGCGTGTCGCCGAGAAAGCGCGTCAGTGCGGACAAGGCGTGTCTCCAGATTTCGGTTGCCCCGATTCGGGCACAACTCCAGAAATACGCACTTGGCCGCCCGGCATCAAGGCGATCGCTCAGTTGCTACTCAGTTGCTCTGGGCGGCGCTTTGCCGAATTGTGCTCTTGACACTTATGTTGCAGTGCAGCAAAATTGGGCGACAGAGGGTAACCAGTTGATATCGACCTGCCAGACTCATCGCCCGGTGATGGACGGACTGCGCCGCCTCACCGTGACTTGCGAACACAGGGCTTCTTGAATGAAGTACAGGCGCGATATCGATGGTCTTCGGGCCGTTGCGGTACTGCCGGTCGTACTCTTCCATTTCGGCATCTCGGCAATTCCAGGCGGCTTTACCGGCGTCGATATCTTCTTCGTCATATCTGGTTACCTGATCACCGGAAGCCTGCTGGACGACCTTGAACGCGGCCAGTTTTCGATCGTCAGCTTCTACTGGCGCCGCGCCCGGCGCATCCTGCCGGCGCTGATCTTTGTCACGCTTCTCACCTGTATTGCGGCCCTGTTCATTCTTCTACCGTCGGATCTGCATGAATTCAGTCTCAGCGTCATAGCGGCTTCGACTTTCTGGTCGAACATCTATTTCTGGAAAACGTCAAATTACTTCTCGATCGATGCCGAGCTCCGACCGCTGTTGCATACGTGGTCGCTTTCGGTCGAGGAGCAGTACTATATCTTTGCCCCGATCCTGATGTTCCTGATCTATCGCTATTTTGGCAAACGCTGGCTGGCGATACTCCTGCCGATCATCCTCGGCAGCTTCGTGCTGGCGGTCATGGCGACGTGGCTGGCGCCAAACGCGGGATTCTACCTGCTGCCGACACGGATCTGGGAGCTCATGCTGGGCGCCGTGCTCATGCTGAAACGCCCCCCGCCCCTGAGCAGCCGGTTTCTTATGGAACTGCTCGGGTTGGCCGGATTTGGCCTTCTTGCCATCGGGTTCTTCACGATTTCGGAAAGCGATCCGTTCCCGGGCTACAACGCCTTGTATCCTTGCGTCGGAACGGTCCTGCTTATCTATGTCGGCCAAAACAGCCCCTCGACGATCATTACCCGCCTGCTCGAAGTCCGACCGCTGGTCTGGATCGGCCTCATCTCCTATTCGCTGTATCTTGTCCACTGGCCGATCAATGCGTTTGCGCACTATCTCTCACTGGAAGAATTCGACCCCTCGATGACCGTTGCGTTGACGGTAGCAAGCTTCGCGCTGGCTGCGTTTTCCTGGAAATACGTCGAGCAGCCGTTTCGGCAGAAAAGGAGCTTCACCGCCCCAGCGCCCATCTTCGCCTTTTCAGCGGGCGCAATCGCTGTTCTTTGCCTTGGCGGGGCGGCCGGGGCGCTCGGCAACGGCTTTCCGCAACGCTTTCCAGATTATGTCCAACAGCGGATTCCTGTCGGGGACTGGGGCAATGGCACCTGTTTCAACGAGGGCGGCAGCCGGATCGAAAACTGGAATATCGAGGATTGCACGCGCACACGCGGCTTCCCTACAACCGTTTTGTTGTGGGGTGACTCGTTCGCCGCCCACTATGTTCCAGGCCTGGACGCCAACATAAATCAACTCCGGGCCAATATCGTGGAATACACCTACGCGGGCTGTCCCCCGATTCTGTCCTACTTCTCCTATGGACGCCCGGATTGCATGCGGTTCAATCAGCAAGCCCTGAAGATTGTCCAGGACGCTGGCATCAAGACGGTCGTGCTCAGCGGTCGGTGGACCGATTATGAGGCCAGAAGTTTCGACGGTCTCCAGCAAACGATCGATACGCTTCGTGGCCTGGGTGTGCGCGTTTTTGTCATCGGCCAGTCCCCGCAGTTCATAACCGATGTTCGGAAAATCGCGTTCTTCGCAAAGCGCGAAAATCTCGATGATACATCGTGGCCAATGGCCATGGATCCCGACATCAACAACCGTGTGCGCGCATTTACCAAAGGCGCCACCTTCATCGATCCGCTGAATTTCCTCTGCAGCGCCGGACGCTGCTCCTACGCAGACGCAGGCCAGTTCCTCTATTTCGACTACGGCCATTTTTCTACCGTCGGGGCCACGCTGGCAATTTCGAAATACTGGCCGGCCTTTGCCTCAGACGATGCCGTTGCCACGACGGAATAACAGTCTGGCGGCTGGCAAGGCATGAGCGCACACGAGTGCACGCATAACGATTGCCCGAATGCCGGCTTGCGTGGTAACGAGGCTGCTGCGCGGGTATGATGTAATGGTAGCCTGTCAGCTTCCCAAGCTGAACGCGCGGGTTCGATTCCCGCTACCCGCTCCAGCTTACCCAGTCGGGCCGGCCGGCGCCGCACCTCACAGGACCACATCATCAGGTCCAGGTGAGCGGCCTATATCAGCTGAACAGAACATAACGTGATTCTAATAAGAGGCGGCAACAAAAGATGCCGATCCGCGTTGCGTTTGATCTGAAGGCCAGCCAGGGAGGAACCAAAATGGCCGACGACAAGGGCAATAGAGGTTCTGGCGACGGAAACCGCGTCGCGCGCGACCAAGACTATGAATTCCGCTATTTCGCTACCAAGTTCGGCCTCTCAATACCGCAGATCCGCGAGCTTTTTGGCAAGCACGGCAATGATCGCGAGACCCTTTATCGGGAGGCTCGGAAGCTCGGAAACGCCGTGACCACACAAGAACGGATCTCGAACGACGACCGAACTTTTCACAACCAGAGCCGCCCATGACCGGCAAGCGACATAGCGAAGAAGTCAAACATGAGAGCGACCTTTTCTATCTGTGTCCGACAGGCGGCCAAGTCGTAGATGCTCGGGACCTGCGGCATGTCAATTGGCACGAGCCGCTGGAACTCGATGCCTGATCTGCTCAAAAGGCACCGCGATGTTCGGCAAAGACCTCCTGGTTCAGATGCTCGACCGCCGCGACACCCTGCCGCCAGACGAGATCGCGCTCATTGAGGCTCTTCCGGTTCGGCCGGTAACTTTCGGACCCGATGAGGAGATCGTCAGGGAGGGATCCCGCCCCACCGAAAGCTGCCTTGTCGCGAATGGGTTCGCAGTTCGAAACCAGGCTATTCGGGAAGGAAAGCGTCAAATAACGGCAATTCACGTGCCGGGTGACTTCGTCGATCTGCATAGTTTACTGCTAAAAGTGATGGATCACAGCGTGAGCGCGCTGGGTTCGTGCGATGTAGTTTTCATTCGACACAAAGACCTGCTTACAGCAATGGGTGGAAGTCCACATCTCACCCGGATGCTCTGGCTTTCGACGACTATCGACGCCTCGATCCAAAGGACTTGGATAACCTGCCTCGGGCGTCGCTCCGCCAAACAGCATCTCGCACATATAATTTGCGAGTTGTATGTCCGATTAGAGATAGTCGGATTGGCCTCTGACCAGAAGTTCGCTATTCCACTGACGCAAGCGGAAATGGGGGACGTGCTTGGTCTATCTGTAGTTCACGTGAATCGGACACTGCAGGAGCTTCGAGCGAAGGACCTGGTTATCTGGAAAGACCGGAGGATTGTTATCCTTGATTTCCAGCGATTGGCCTTACTGGCCGACTTTGATACGACTTACCTAAATCTCTTCCATGAGCCACGGTGACCGCCCTCGGCCAAGACGCGTCGGCGCACTGATGCGGCATCAAGATTTCTCGTCAAATAAACAATGTGAATGAGCCCTCGCTCCGGATCGATTACGGCTGGGTTCAATTGGCACAGTTGACGTCAAAGAAGGATTGCACATGCGTGAGCTCGAAAATCTCATCGAACAGTATGTAAATAGTCGGAGGCGGCGCCATAGTTTCATATCGACGGGGCTCGCCGTTAAGGCGCTCAAACAGACCGTACCGGCATGTTCGGTCTCAGATTCCGACCTGGCGAACATGATTGCCAATCGTGCAATAGACTACAACCTTCCGGTGAGCTTTGACCTTAATGAGAGCTAGGCGTGGCGCGTCATTATGCAGTCCGACCATGAGCCTTCCGAGGCCTACGAAACGGTCAAGGAAGAGGCCGACCGGCAAGGCTCGGGTGGAGATGCAGGCACCCTAGCAGGCAAGGTCGGCAAAGTTGTGGAATCGACCGCAAACAAAACTGAGGAAGCCATTCGCGATCGTTTGCCGGGGTCGTCGGACGGGTCTTCAGCCACCTCGTAGCTCGCCACCGGCCTGAAGGCCAGGTCCATAGGACGTCATCCGGCATCGTCTCCGGCGCGCGCCCGGGCCTTGCGAGAGCAGGTGGCGGGCCAGTCCGCTTTGCTAGGGGGCAAGCTCGTCGACGGCGCCGGCGGTCTCGTCCTTGAACTCGACCTTCGTGCCCGGCTGCACCATGGGGCCGAGATCTTCGACATCCCAATTGGTCAATCGGATGCAGCCATGCGAGAAGGTTGTGCCGATCTTGCCAGGTTCGGGCGAGCCGTGGATGCCGTAGCTTTCGATGGAGAGATCGATCCACACCGATCCCACGGGATTGTTCGGCCCGGCGGCGATGGTGAAGGGACGCTTGGTCTTGACTCCCTTGAAGGCAAAATCCGGATCGTAGTGATAGGTCGGATTGCGCACCACGCGCTTGACCTGCGCCGTGCCGCTTGGCGCCGGCTTTTCATCGCTGCCGATCGAGGCGGGGTAGACTGCGAGCCATTTGCCGGAAGCATCGAGCACGCGCACCAGGCGAGCGCCCTTGTCGACCTCGATGCCGGCTACGCCGGCGGGAGGATCGCCGCGGCCAACATCAGGCACGATCAAGGTCTTGCCGGGCTTCCTGAAGCCGGCGCCCGGATTGAGCATCCTGAGCAACTTTTCGCTGACATGGAAGCGCTCCGCCAGCTTCTCCAACGCGTTGCGATAGGCGAGCCGCCGCAGACGGGCCATCCTCTCCATGCGAGCCGGAATACGCCTGGTGAAAGGTCCGCGCAAATCCTTGCGCGTCACCTCATGGGTGACCAGCACCGGGTCGGCGGAGGTCGCCGTGAGCTTGCGCCAGGTCTCCGCAGTGAGCTTGCCATCGGATCGGAGTCCGTTCGCCTGCTGAAAGGCGGCGAGTGCCTTGGCGAAGTTCTCTGAGAGGCGACCGTCGATCAGCCCCGGCGAGAAGCGGGCGCGATCCAAAAGAATCTGCGCCTTGAGCACCGTCGGATCGACCTCCTTCGGTTCGCCGGCGGTGAATTGGGCCTGATTGACGGTCGCCAGGTCCAGCGTGGCCGAACGCGCCCCGCCGCACGCGACGGCAAGCATCGCGGCGAAGACGAGGAGAAGCCTGATCATCGATAGCTCCCTGGGCCCTGCACAGGAGCCCGCTTCTATGACGCGGCACGGCCCGGTGTGGTTCCTTCGCTCGAGCGATATTCTGATTGAAGCGACCCGGGATTGAAGCGACATGGCCGAAGAGTGGATTGGCAATGGATCGCTTGACTTAACGCCGTCAGCCCACCTCGCGCAAAATGAAGTCGTGCAGCATCTTGGCCGCCGGCGAAAGCACGCGATTTTTTACGGTGATCAGACTGTATGGCCTGACCTCGATGTCGAATTCGGTCTGGACGACGTCGATGGCGCCGGCCAGCCCCTCGGGGTTCTGGATGAACTTCGCCACCTGGATCGACACCGGCGCGATGGCGTCCGACTGCGCGACCATGACCAGGGTGAGCAGCAGCGAGCTGGTGTTGAGGATGCGGTCCGGCAGCGCGATGTTGCGGTTCAGGAAATTGCTCTCCATCGCCTGGCGCAGCGGCGAGCCGCCCGACTGGAAAACCCAGTCATAGGCGGCGGTCTCCTCCAGCCGCACCGCCTTGCCCTTGGCCAGCGGGTGGCCGCGGCGCACGATGAGGCAGGCTTTCTCGACGCCGATGACGCGGGCCTCGAACAGCCGCGGATTGAGGTCCTCGGGGATGCGCGCGATGATGAAATCGTGACGTGTGGCGATCAGTTCGCGCGCCAGCACATTGGAGGTCTCGACCTGCATGGTGATCTCGATACGCGGATAGATGCGCCGGATCTCGCGGATCGCCGGCACGGCGAGCTCGATTGCAGGGGCCGTCACCGCGCCCAGGAACACCGAGCCGCCCTTGCCCGCCTTGAGCTCGGATATCTCGCGGTCGACCTCGCGCATCTCGAGCAGGATCGAACGTGCGCGCCTCGCCAACGACTTGCCATAGGGCGTCAGCGTGATGCCGCGTGGCAGCCTCTCGCACAGCTTGACGTCGAGCACCGCCTCCATCTCGGCGATCATGCGAGAGGCGGCGGGCTGGGAGATGTTCATGACCTGGGCTGCCGCGCTGACCCGGCCATGGTCGTCGAGGGCTGCGATCATGCGCATGTGGCGCAGACTGAGGCCGCTGCGCAGCAAGGTCTCACTCCTGCCGGGACGTTGCCCATAACCATCCGAAAGTCCGCCAGAATCCCGTAGCGCCGCCATGATCTCCGTTTGCTCCTCGCTGGTGACCGGCCGGCAATCCCGGCCCGATCTTTTGGCCACTTTCAATTCTTTTGGCCACTTTCAGTATACCAGTTTGGGTATAGCAACTACCAAAGATCGCATTTGACAGTTATGGCAAAGCGCCACACCTTTGCGCGTCCTGAAACCTGACCGTCGCCAGCGAGAAAAATCGCATCGACCGGAACCAGAGTCTCAGGGCCGATTGGGAGGATACCGGAGATCGATTTGGCGGCAGCGGCGCGTTTTGGCGCTCCTGCACGATCGCGCGGCCCACGAAACCCAGGGTGCGCGTCCATCAACCAGGGAGAGTTAATGTGAAGATCATCAAGACACTGGCCGCCGTCGCGGCCCTTAGCATCGCGGCCATGACGGTCCCGGCGCAGTCAGGCGAAGGCCTCATCGGCGTGCTGATGCCGACCAAGACCTCGCAGCGCTGGATCAACGACGGCGACGCCGTCAAGTCCCAGCTCGAGGCTCTGGGCTACACTGTCGACCTGCAATATGCGCAGGACGATATCCCCAATCAGCTCAGCCAGCTCGAAAACGAAATCACCAAGGGCCCAAAGGCACTGATCATCGCCTCGATCGACGGCACCACCTTGTCGGACGCGCTGCAGAAGGCGGCTGACGCCGGCGTCGTCGTCGTCGCCTATGACCGGCTGATCAAGAAAACCCCGAATGTCGACTACTACACCACGTTCGACAATTTCGGCGTCGGCGTCATCCAGGCGAAATCGCTGCTCAAGGGCCTCGGCTATCCCGAGAACAAGGGTCCGTTCAACGTCGAACTGTTCGGCGGCTCGCCTGACGACAACAACGCCTTCTTCTTCTACGACGGCGCCATGTCCGTTCTTCAGCCGCTGATCGACGACAAGACCCTCGTCGTGAAGTCCGGCCAGATGGGCATGGACAAGGTCGGCACGCTCCGCTGGCTGGCAGCCACCGCCCAGGCCCGCATGGACAATCTGCTCTCCGCCCACTACTCGGATGGCAGCCGCGTCGATGGCGTGCTCTCGCCATATGACGGCCTGTCGCGCGGTATCATCGCCTCACTGCGCGCCGTTGGTTACGGCACGGCCGATCAGCCATGGCCAATCGTCACCGGTCAGGACGCCGAAACCGCTTCGGTCAAGGCGATCATCGCCGGCGAGCAGTACTCGACCGTGTTCAAGGACACCCGCGAACTCGCCAAGGCGACGGTCGAGCTCGTCGACAAGGTGCTCTCGGGCGGCAAGCCGGAAGGCCTCGACACCAAGACCTACAACAACGACGTCAAGGTCGTCCCCTCGATCCTGCTGACGCCGCATGATGTCGACAAGTCGAACTACCAGGAACTGGTGGTCGATTCCGGCTACATCAAGGCCGAAGAACTGAAGTAACCGCAGACGTAAAACCCGGGGTCCTGCGCAACGCAGGGCCCCGCTTCGTCAGTGAACGACCCCGGTATGTTTCCGGACCTCGCAGGAGTGGTATTGCCGATGGCCCAGACGATTTTGGAGATGCGTGACATCACCAAGACGTTTCCCGGCGTCAAGGCGCTTTCGAATGTCAACCTCAGCGTCGAGGAAGGCGAGATCCACGCCGTTGTCGGCGAGAACGGCGCCGGCAAGTCGACACTGATGAAGGTGCTGTCGGGCGTCTATCCAGCCGGCACCTATGATGGCGAAATCGTCTATCGCGGCGATGAGTGCCATTTCAAAGGCATCCACGACAGCGAGCGCCGCGGCATCGTCATCATCCACCAGGAACTCGCGCTGGTGCCGATGCTGTCGATCGCCGAAAACATCTTCCTCGGCAACGAACACGCCAGCTACGGCATCATCGACTGGAACGCCAACGAGACGCGCACCAGCGCTCTGCTCAAGAAGGTGGGCCTCAAGGAAGACCCCAAGACGCTGATCACCAATATCGGCGTCGGCAAACAGCAACTGGTCGAGATCGCCAAAGCGCTCAGCAAGGAAGTGCAGTTGCTGATCCTCGACGAGCCGACGGCGAGCCTGTCCGAAAAGGACAGCCAGGCGCTGCTCGACCTGCTGCTCGAATTCAAGCGGCAGGGCATCACCTCGATCCTGATCTCGCACAAGCTCAACGAAATCAACCGGGTCGCCGACAAGGTCACGATCATCCGCGACGGGCGGACGATCGAGACGCTGGCCAAGAAGGACATCTCGGAAGACCGCATCATCACCTCGATGGTCGGCCGCTCGCTGGACGACCGCTATCCGTCGCGCGAGCCTGACATCGGTGAGGTCGTGCTCCAGGTGAAGAACTGGTCGGTCTATCATCCGATCCATGCCGAGCGGCAAGTGATCAAGGGTATCGATATCGACGCCCGCAAGGGTGAGGTGGTGGGCATCGCCGGGCTGATGGGCGCCGGACGCACCGAATTCGCGATGAGCCTGTTCGGCCGCTCCTACGGCCGCGGCATCACCGGCGAGGTGCTGCTTAAGGGCAAGCCCATCGATGTCTCCTCTGTCAGCAAGGCAGTCGAACACGGCATTGCTTACGTCACCGAAGACCGCAAGACCTACGGTCTCAATCTGATCGATCATATCAAGCACAACATCACGCTGGCCAATCTTCCCGGCGTGTCGCGCCACAGCGTGATCGACGACATGCGCGAGCTCGCCGTCGCCAACGACTACAAGGCCAAGACCAACATCCGCTCGTCCAGCGTTTATCAGATGACCGGCAATCTTTCAGGCGGCAATCAGCAGAAGGTGGTGCTGTCGAAATGGCTGTTCGCCAATCCGGAGGTGCTGATCCTCGACGAGCCGACGCGCGGCATCGACGTTGGCGCCAAGTATGAAATCTACACGATCATCGCGCGGCTCGCCTCGGAGGGTAAGGCGATCATCGTCATCTCGTCCGAGATGCCCGAACTGCTCGGCATCACCGACCGTATCTATGTCATGAACGAAGGACGTATCGTCGGCGAAATGGCGGCGAGTGATGCCAGCCAGGAAAAGATCATGCGCGCCATCGTTCGCGGAGAAGGAAAAGCATCATGAGCACCGAAAGCGGTCCCGTCCCGAAAAGTGGCGTCGCCGAAGATGTGCAGCAAGGGCCGCGCATTGCTGTCTCGGCGCTGGTCACCAACCTGCGCGAATACGGCCTGATCCTGGCGCTTATCGCCATCATGGTGTTCTTCCAGTACACGACGTCCGGAACGCTGTTCAAACCGGTGAACTTGAGCAACCTGGTGCAGCAGAACAGCTTCATCATCGTGATGGCGCTGGGCATGCTGCTGGTCATCGTCTCCGGCCATATCGATCTCAGCGTCGGTTCCGTCGCCGGTTTCATCGGCGCGCTGGCGGCGATGATGATGGTCATCTGGCCTCTCGGCCCTTTCAGCAATCCGCTGGTGGTGTCGATCATCTGCCTGATCGTCGGTGGTGCCATCGGCGCGGCACAAGGCTACTGGATTGCCTATCACCGAATACCGAGCTTCATCGTCACGCTGGCGGGGATGCTGATCTTCCGCGGCATCTGCCAGGCGCTGCTGGGTGGGGGGTCTTCCGTGGGGCCGCTTCCGGTCGGCTTCAAGGCGCTCAGTTCCGGCTTCATTCCCGACGTGATCGGCTCATTGACGCTGATACCGCCGGTGGTGAACGCCGCCGGCAAGACAATCGTCGGCAGCGGCCTGACGCTGCACATGACGACGATCGTGCTCGGCATCGTCGCCGTGGTCGCCTATGCTTATTTCGGGCTCAGGGCACGGCGCAGCCGCGAGCGGCATGGCTACGAAGCCGAGCCCTTCTCGCTGTTCGTCGTCAAGACCTTGGTGACCAGCGCCCTGGCGCTGTTTCTGGTCTACCAATTCGCCACCTACAGGGGCCTGCCAATCGTTCTCGTGGTGATGGGCGTGCTGATTGCGCTGTTCGTTTTCGTCACCAAACGCATGACGGTCGGCCGTCGCATCTACGCAATGGGCGGCAATGCCAAGGCGGCGCAGCTATCGGGTATCAAGACCGAGCGGCTGACCCTGATGGTGTTCATCAATATGGGCGTGCTCTCGGCGCTCGGCGGGCTGATTATTGCGGCGCGCCTTGGCCAGGCGGTGCCGGCGGCCGGCCTCGGCAGCGAGCTCGACGTCATCGCCGCTGTGTTCATCGGCGGCGCTTCGGCGATGGGCGGCGTTGGTCAGGTGGTTGGTGCGGTGGTCGGCGGTTTCATCATGGGCGTCATGAACAACGGCATGTCGATCATGGGCGTCAATGTCGATTGGCAGCAGGTGGTCAAAGGCCTGGTGCTGCTCGGCGCCGTGGTCTTCGACGTCTACAACAAAAACAAGGCTTGAGGGCGAGGGAACTCATGCATGTCGCCAGACGTGTGCAGCGTGTTGGGACAACGGTATGCATGAAAGCAAGGATTAAAGCGGGCCCGTTTTCAAACGCGGCGCGCTTTTAGGAGGCACGGGTCACATCGCGGCGCTGCCGGGCGACGCAAGGAAGTCCCCCCAGGGGACCGGGCCCGCGAGCGCAATCCGGACGAAGAATTTCACCCGTGGCGCGGACACCGTCCGAGCTGCGCCAGGAACAGCTTGCAAGACCGGCAGGCCGGCCAAGGCAATTGAGAGAGGGTACGTCATGCTGATTTCCCAGATCCTCGACGAGGCGGAGACCATCCGCGTCGTCGCCCGCAACGGCGGCAAGACCAGAATCATCAACGGCGCCCGCAGCGTCTATTCGCTGGCGATGGAGGCCGCGCGCACCGGCACCGGGCTTGTCGCCCTCATCGAGCGCAAGGGTTTTGGCGAAGCGGTCGACCTCGATGCCGCCTACAAGAAGGGGCGGCTGTTGTCGCCGATCAACCATCCCGACCCGGCGCATCTCCACCTCACCGGCACCGGGCTGACACATCTCGGCTCCGCCGCGACCCGCGATTCCATGCACAAGAAGCTCAGCAGCGACGGCGAGGAGCAGCTCACCGATTCCATGAAGATGTTCCGCATGGGGCTGGAGGGCGGCAAGCCGGCCAAGGGCCAGACCGGCGTGCAGCCGGAATGGTTCTACAAGGGCAACGGCACCATGGCAGTGGCGCCCGGTGCGGCACTTCTGTCGCCCGCCTTCGCCGAGGACGCCGGCGAGGAGCCGGAAGTCGCCGGCATCTATGTCATCGGCGACGACGGCGTCCCGTTCCGCGTCGGCTTCACGCTGTCAAACGAGTTTTCCGATCACGTCACCGAGCGTGTGAACTATCTTTTCCTCGCGCATTCCAAGCTGCGCAACGCTTCGTTCGGGCCGGAGATCCTGATCGGCGAGCTGCCGTCCGACGTCAGGGGTTCCTCCCGCATCCTCCGCGACGGCCAGCTGCTGTGGGAAAAACCGTTCCTGTCGGGCGAGGCGAACATGTCGCACACCATCGCCAATCTCGAACATCACCACTTCAAGTATTCGGCCTTCCGCCAGCCGGGCGACGTGCATGTGCACA
Source organism: Mesorhizobium sp. WSM4816 (assembly GCF_055811535.1). Lineage (NCBI taxonomy): Bacteria > Pseudomonadati > Pseudomonadota > Alphaproteobacteria > Hyphomicrobiales > Phyllobacteriaceae > Mesorhizobium > Mesorhizobium sp. WSM4816. Next base: position 155,176 of record NZ_JBVVQR010000004.1, read on the forward strand.
TGTTCGGCACCGCGACACTGTCCTTCGCCGACGGCGTCAGGACCGAGGCCGGCGACGTCTTCGAGATCGAGGCCAAGGATTTCGGCCTGCCGCTGCGCAACCCGCTTGAAATCGAGCAGCCGGTGAAGGTGGCGGTGAAGGCGCTTTAGGCGCCAACCTTCTCCTTCTCCCCTTGTGGGAGAAGGTGGATCGGCGCGCAGTGCCGAGACGGATGAGACACATCGCCCGGCGCCGGGCGCCATCGTAGATGAAAGGTGCGCGGGCCGCTTTCTCTGGTATATCGGTTTTAAAATCGAGCCCTGGCCCAAGTCGCTATCCGATTGAAATGAAACAGAGTTTGAAGTTACTTTCATGGCAGGGGTGCTGGAAGGAATGAGACGTTGGTGTCCCCGGAACACCCTCATCCGACCGAGCTTCGCTCGGCCACCTTCTCCCACAAGGGGAGAAGGAAGAACGCGCAGCTTCGACCTCTCAATAAATATCGAAGTCGAAATATTTGGCCTGGATCTTCTTGTAGGTGCCGTCTGCGACGATCGCGTCGATCGCGGCGTTGAGCTTTTCGCGCAGCGCATTGTCTTCCTGGCGCACGGCGATACCGGCTTCGGTCTCCGTGCCCTTGACGTCGCCGACCATCTTGCAGCAGTCGTCGCTCGACTTCTTCATCCAGTCCATCAGCACGAATTTGTCTGAAAGGACGGCATCGAGACGGCCGTTCATCAGGTCGGCGACCGCCTCCTCCTGGGTTGGATAGAGCTTCGCCTCGGCGCCGGCCTTGCCATAGACATCCTGGGCATAGTCGGCCTGGGTGGTCGAAGCCTGGGCGCCGACCGTCTTGCCGGCGAGTGCCGCCGGTTCGGTCGAGGCAATATCGCTGTCCTTCAAGGCCACCAGCGAAAGCGGCGTCGTATAGTATTTATTGGTGAAGGAGACCTGCTTCTTGCGCTCCTCGGTAATGCTCATGGACGCGATGATGGCGTCGAATTTTTTGGCCTGGAGCGCCGGGATCATGCCGTCCCAGTCCTGCGTGACAAGTTCGCATTCGACCTTCATCTGAGCGCAAAGCGCATTGGTGATGTCGATGTCGAAGCCGACGAGCTTGCCATCCGCGGTGATGGTGTTGAACGGCGGATAGGCGCCTTCAGTGGCGATCTTCAACTTTTCCTGTGCTTGCGCCGACAGCGACCCGACTGACATCGCCAGCATGACGGCTGTTGCTGCCGATGCGATCCATCTTGAAATCTGCATTTTTTGTTCCCCTTGTTCCAACCGTATTGACGGCTAAGACAGCCAAGCACGACCCGTAAGGTCAGGCAAGCATGGTCTGATCATAGCGGGCGATCAGCGCGCGGCGCGAAAATGCTTGGACAGTTTCAGGCCCTGCGCCTGATAGTTCGAGCCGAGATCTGTGCCGTAGAGCGCCTGCGGCCGCTTCAGCATGTGCTCGTAGACCAGCCGTCCGACGATCTGGCCGTGGTCGAGGATGAACGGCACTTCGTGGCTGCGCACTTCGAGCACGGCCCGGCTGCCGGTGCCGCCCGAGGCCGAATGGCCGAAACCCGGATCGAAGAAACCGGCATAGTGGACGCGGAATTCGCCGACCAGCGGATCGAAGGGCGTCATCTCGGCGGCATAGAGCGGCGGCACATGCACCGCTTCCTGGCTGACGAGGATATAAAATTCGTCCGGATCGAGCACCAGTTCGCCGGCGCCGCTCTTGTAGAGCGGGTCCCAGAAATCGACGACATCCTGCGCGGCGCGCTTGTCGACATCGACCAGGCCGGTGTGGTGCTTGCCGCGGTAGCCGACCAGCCCGTCCTTGTCGCCATCGAGGTCGATCGACAGTGCGATGCCGCCGCCGGAAATGTTCGGCGGCTCGGTGGCGACGAGCGTCTCGGCACGGTGCAATTCGTGCAGCTCGCTTTCCGACAAAAGCGCATTGCCGGTGCGGAACCGTATCTGCGACAGCCGCGAGCCGGCGCGGACGATGATCGGAAAGGTGCGCGGGCTGACTTCGAGATAGAGCGGGCCGTTGTAGCCGGCAGCGATCTTGTCGAACTCGTGGCCGCGATCGGTCATCACCCGGGTGAAGATGTCGAGCCGCCCGGTCGAGCTTTTTGGGTTGGCCGAGGCGGAAATGTTTGCCGGAAGCGCCAGGCTCTCGAGCAGCGGCACGATATAGACGCAGCCCGTCTCCAGCACCGCACCATCGGTGAGATTGATTTCGTGCAGCTTCAGGCGGTCGAGTTTTTCAGCAACCCTGTGGTTGGGGCCGGGCAGGAAGGAGGCGCGCACCCGCCAGGCCTTGTCGCCAAGCCTGAGGTCCAGGCTGGCCGGCTGGACCTGGTCGGCGTCGAGCGCGCGCGGCGACTTCAGCGCGCCCGACTGGTACAGCGCGGAAATATCCTGATCCGGAAGAATGCCTGTCTGCCGCAAAGCTGGCTCCGCTCGAAGGCCGGGCGTGGTCTCGTCTTGTCGCAGGTTCTTGCCGTGGAACCCGCTGGTACAAACCTCTTAATCATGCCGGCAATTGACGCAAGCGCGGTGCAGGTCTAAAGGATCGTTATCCCGTGGTGATTTGGCCGGTCGGCTTGCAGCCACGTTAAACAAGTCGCTAAAGGACCGTCGGGCCGAAAGGCCGTACGACCGGTTGCGACTTTCGCGGCCGGTTTTTTTGTGTTTGGACCATTTTTTGTGTTTGGAACAAGGTGATGACGAGCAAAACGCGCAACTGGAAGCCTCAGACCGCCCTCGTGCATGCAGGAACGCTGCGTTCCGGCTTCGGCGAAACCTCCGAGGCGATGTATCTCACGCAAGGCTATGTCTACGACACGGCGCAGGCGGCGGAAGCCCGCTTCAAGGGCGAGGAACCGGGCTTCATCTATTCGCGCTATGCCAATCCGACGGTCGACATGTTCGAGAAGCGCATGTGTGCGCTGGAAGGTGCCGAAGATGCCCGCGCCACCGCATCCGGCATGGCGGCGGTGACGGCGGCGTTGCTGTGCAGTGCCCGGGCCGGCGACCACATCGTGGCGGCGCGCGCGCTGTTCGGCTCCTGTCGCTGGGTGGTCGAGACGCTGGCGCCGAAATACGGCATCGAGGCGACGCTGGTCGACGGCACCGACATCGCCAATTGGGAAAAGGCGGTCAGGCCCAACACCAAGTTGTTCTTCCTTGAAAGCCCGACCAATCCAACGCTGGAGGTCGTCGACATCGCAGCTGTGGCCTCGCTTGCCGATTCGATCGGCGCGCGGCTGATCGTCGACAACGTTTTTGCCACGCCCTTGCAGCAGAAGCCGTTGCAACTCGGCGCCCATATCGTCGTGTATTCGGCGACCAAGCACATCGACGGTCAGGGGCGCTGCCTCGGCGGCATCATCCTGTCGGACAAGAAGTGGATCGACGAGAATTTGCACGACTACTTCCGCCACACCGGTCCCAGCCTCTCGCCCTTCAATGCCTGGACGCTGCTGAAGGGCTTGGAGACGCTGCCGCTGCGCGTGCGCCAGCAGACGGAAAGTGCCGGCCGGATCGCGGACTTCCTCGCCGAGCGATCGGAAATTGTCCGCGTCATCTATCCCGGCCGCGCCGATCACCCGCAGGCGGCGATCGTCAAGAAGCAGATGTCGGGCGGCTCGACGCTGATCTGCCTCGACGTCAAGGGAGGCAAGCAGGCGGCCTTCGCCTTCCAGAACGCGCTCGATGTCGTGCTGATCTCCAACAATCTCGGTGACGCCAAGAGCCTGATCACCCATCCGGCGACGACGACACACAAGAATCTGAGCGACGAGGCGCGGGCCGAACTTGGCATCGGGCCAGGCACGCTCAGGCTGTCCGTCGGACTGGAGGACACTGACGACCTGCTCGAAGACATCGAGCAGGCCTTGAAAGCCGCCAGGTAGGGATACGCGCCGAACTGCTGCGCTCTGATCTGCAAAGCAGGCGGGGTCAGGCGCCCGACGGCGTCTCTTCCAATTCCGCAACGGCGCTGGTTTGGATGGTCATCGTGTTGCCGCGCCAGTCGACGGCACCGCTGAGCCAGCCGCGCACCCAGATGGCGGGAAGCATCACGTCCCGCGCAACCATCGCCGGCATCATGCGCAGCGACAGGTGCCAGCCCTTGGCCGAGGCGAGAGCGCATTCCGGCAGATAGGCGACTATCAGCACGGCGATGGCGGTAGCCGGCAGGCTGAAACCGGCGCCTGCTGCCGCAACCAGCGCAAGCACCAGCGGCGGCGCCGCTCCGATCAGGATCTCGGGCGCGAAAAACAGTGGGAAGGTGACGCGACGGAGGCGTGCCCAGCGGGCCTGGCGCGACCAGATTTCGCCAAATGTGCGCAAGCCGAGCGGCTGTTCGAAGGGCGCGGCAACGAGATTGACGCGCAGTCCGAGCCCGTTGACCAGCTTGGTCGCGGCGGCATCCTCGGCAATCTCGGCGGCAAGCGCACGGATGCCGCCATTGGCGTCGAGCAATGGCTTGTTCCACAGCATGCTCTTGCCCTGGGCGAAACCGAGGCCGAGCGCCTCGCCGGTATATTGCCAGCGCGCCTGCAGCGTGTTGAGGAAAGCGCATTCGACCTCCGCCCAGAACCCGTCCGGCCGCGAGGCGATCGGCGTCGAGCAGACGAGGCCGGTGTCCTGCCGCCATGCCGTCATCAGATGCTGGACATAGTCCCTCGGCATCAGGACGTTGGAATCGGCAAGGATGACCCAGTGGTGGCGCGCGGCCTCCCAGGCCTTCACGCAATTGTTGAGTTTCGGATTGCCGCTGATGCGGTCGTCGCCGACCAGCAGCCGGGCCGGCACGGCCGGAAAGCGGGCTATCGCATCGGTGATCGGCCCGACCACCGGGTCGTCGGCATGGGCGACGCAGAAAATGAGCTCATAGTGCGGCCAATCGAGCGAGAAGGCGCGCTCGAGCGTCTCCTCGGTAAACGGCTCGACGCCGCGCGACGGCACGACGATCGACACCGGCGGCGCCTCGACGGCTGGCGGCGTGATCCTGCCAGGCCGCTTCAGCTTCAACGAAGCGAGCAGGATGCTGGCGAGATTGACAACAAGCAGAGCTATGGAAAGCAAGGCGGCTGTGACTGTCAATTCCATCAATATCTGGTCGCTCCAGAAAAAACCGGCCGCATGAAGCCGTTTTCAACAGTTCGACAGAATGCTGAGTCGCCCGGCCCTGCACACCATCCCCGGCCCTGCACACCATCATTGTCACGTGTCACTTAAATGACATTGTTGTTCGGCACCTGCGCTTAACAAATTCGGGCAACGATGGCAGACACCGAGGGGACGCACCCCGTTGACCGAACTGCGGAGAGGGTCGAATGTTCCGTCTGCATAGTGTGGAGTGATTTATGTACAGCGCCGTCACGCGCGACATCGAAGTGCAGGTCAGGCCGTTCTATCTGGAAGATCGCTCCGACCCGCCGGAGAACCGCTATGTCTGGGGCTACCAGGTGACCATCGACAACCAGTCGGATGAATTCGTGCAGCTTCTGTCGCGCTATTGGCAGATCACCGACGGCACCGGCCGGGTCGAAGAGGTGCGCGGCGCCGGCGTTGTCGGCGACCAGCCTGAACTCAATCCCGGCGATAGTTATCAGTATACGTCTGGCTGCCCACTCTCGACGCCATCCGGCATCATGGTCGGCCACTACACGATGCGCAATAAGCGGGGTGAGACGTTCGACGTCGCCATCCCCGCCTTTTCGCTCGACCTGCCGGGCACGCGGCGGACGGTGAACTGAGGCTCACTTGGGCTTCTCGCCCCAGGGCGAGGGGCGAGAAACCAAGCTCTGCGAAGGCACCGAGGCAGCACTGACGCCGGCTATTGAGCCGCAGCAAATTCCGCCGGGTCGAAGTCATATTGCTTCGAGCAGAATTCGCAGGCGACGTGAATGCCGCCATCCTCGGTGCTGTCCCTGATCTCGTCGGCGGAGAAGCCTCCAAGAATGCCGCGGATCTTCTCCCTGGAGCATGAGCACTGGTCGGCTACCGGCACGCCGCCGAAGACGCGCACGCCGTGCTCGTGGAACAGCCGGTAAAGCAACCGCTCGGCGCCGATCGTCGGGTCGATCAGTTCCGTCGGCTCGATGGTGCCAAGCAACGCCAGCAGTTCCTGCCAGGAATTGTCGGCCGGATCATGGATCTCCTCGCGCGGATCGCCGTCGCCACCCGGAAGGTCGGGCACGCGCATGCGCTCCGCCGATTGCGGCAGGAACTGTGCCAGGATGCCACCGGCGCGCCATTGCTCGCGGGCACCGCCGATGCCGGGCGTCAACAGCTTGGCCACCGAAAGCCTGAGATCGGTCGGGATCTGCTCCGACTGCCGGAAATAGGTGCGGGCGGCCTCCTCCAGCGTCTCGCCGTCGAGTTGGACGATGCCCTGATAGCGCTGCGTGTGGGCGCCCTGGTCGATAGTCAGCGCCAGCACACCGCTGCCGAGCAGCGTCCGCTGCGAGGTCTCGCCGGCAGAAATCAGTGCCTCCAGCCGGTCGGCGTCGAAGCGGGCATAGGCGCGCAGCGCATGCGGCGTGGAAAAATCCGCCACCAGCATGTCGACCGGCCCGTCGGTGCGGGTCTGCAGGATAAACTTGCCTTCGAACTTGAGCGAGGTGCCGAGCAGCACCGTCAGCACGCAGGCTTCCGCCAGCAGGCGGGCGACCGGCTCGGGATAGTCATGACGGCTGAGGATCGCGTCGAGCATCGGCCCGAGCTGGACGGTGCGGCCGCGCACGTCGAGCGGGCCGACCTCGAAGGGCACGACATGATCGTCGCCGGCGTAGCCGAATTCGCCGAGTTTGGGTTGATGTTCAGCCAATTGACGGGTTTCCAACATGACAAAGCTCCGGGGCGCGGCGATGCCGCCCTCCGGGGCGCATGCGTCGAAACGCGCTCGATTTGCGTGATGCGCCTGAGATAGGCATCACGCACTCCCGGATCAAGGCGGCCGGGATCAAGGCGGCCCGGATCACGGTGACCAGGATCACAGCAGCCCGGATCAAGCGCCGAGGCACCAGGCCAAAACCGCCTTCTGGGCGTGGAGCCGGTTCTCGGCCTCGTCGAACACCACCGAATGCGGGCCGTCGATGACTTCGTCGGTGACCTCCTCGCCGCGATGCGCCGGCAGGCAGTGCATGAACAACGCGTCGGGCTTTGCCTTCGCCATCAGTGCCGCATTGACCTGATAGGGTGAGAAGACATTGTGGCCGCGAGCACGGTGCTCCTGGCCCATCGACACCCAGCAATCGGTAACGACACAGTCGGCCTCGTGGACGGCCTCCTCGGGCGAGCGGGTGAAGTTCAACTTGCCGCCATGCGCCCTCGACCAGTCGACATGCTTCTGCGCCGGCTCGCTGCCTTCCGGCACGGCCACGTTGAGGTTGAAGCGGAACCGCGCCGAGGCCTCCAGCAGCGAATGCAGCACGTTGTTGCCGTCGCCGGTCCAGGCGATGGTCTTGCCGGCGACCGGGCCGCGATGCTCCTCGAAGGTCATGATGTCGGCCATCAGCTGGCAGGGATGGGTGTCGTCGGTCAACCCGTTGATGACGGGGACGGTCGCGTTCTCGGTCAGCTCCAGCAGCCGGTCATGCGACGTGGTGCGGATCATGATCGCATCGACATAGCGCGACAGCACCTTGGCCGTGTCGGCGATGGTTTCGGAGCGGCCGAGCTGCATCTCGGCGCCGGTCAGCATGATGGTCTCGCCGCCGAGCTGGCGCATGCCGACGTCGAAGGACACGCGCGTGCGCGTCGACGGCTTGTCGAAGATCATCGCCAGCACCTTGCCTTCAAGCGGTTTTGTCCACTCGCCAGCCTTGAGCCTTGCCTTTCGCACGACGGCATCGTCCAGCATAAGGCGCAGATCGCCCTCGGAAACGGCGGAAAGATCGGTGAAATGGCGAAGGCTCATGTGGGTCTTCCGACTGTTATTTCGCCGCAGCCGCGGCGATGGCGTCCGACAGGCCCCGGGCGCCGGCGCGGATGCGGTCGAGCGCCGCATGGATCTCGGCGTCGGTGACGGTGAGCGGCGGCAGCAGGCGAAGAACGTTGTCGCCGGCCGGAACCGCCAGCAGATGCTGGTCGCGCAACGCCATGTTCACCTTGGTGTTGGGCGCGGCGCATTTCAGGCCAAGCATCAGGCCGCTGCCTCTGATGTCTTCAATGACATCGGGAAATTCGTCGGCGACACCCGCCAGCCCCTGCTTCAGCAGCAACGCCTTGCGCTGCACATCCTCCAGAAAACCGTCTGCCAGTACGACGTCGAGCACGGCGTTGCCGACCGCCATCGCCAGCGGATTGCCGCCGAAAGTCGTGCCGTGCACGCCGGCGGTCATGCCGACAGCGGCCTCGTCGGTGGCGAGGCAGGCGCCCACCGGGAAGCCGCCGCCGATGCCCTTGGCGACCGCCATGATGTCGGGCGTGACGCCAGCCCATTCATGCGCGAACAGTTTTCCGGTGCGGCCGATGCCGCACTGGACCTCGTCGAAGATCAGCAACAGATCATGCTGTTCGCAGAGCTGCCTCAGCCGCTTCAGCGACTGCGTCGGCACCGGGCGGATACCGCCCTCGCCCTGCACCGGCTCGATCAGGATCGCGGCGGTCTCTGATGTGATCGCCTTTTCGGCGGCGTCGATGTCGTCGAAGCCGACCTGGTCGAAACCTTCGACCTTGGGGCCGAAACCTTCCAGGTATTTATACTGGCCGCCGGCGGCGATGGTCGCCAGCGTGCGGCCATGAAAGGCGCCTTCGAAGGTGATAATGCGAAAGCGCTCGGGATGGCCCTTGACGAAATGGTAGCGCCGCGCCGTCTTGATGGCGCATTCCAGCGCCTCGGCGCCGGAATTGGTGAAGAACACCTTGTCGGCGAAGGTGGCGTCGGCCAGCCGCTCGCCCAGACGGCTCTGCCCCGGAATCTCGTACAGGTTGGAGACATGCCAGAGCTTGGCCGCCTGTTCGGTGAGTGCCGAGACCAGATGCGGATGGCTGTGGCCCAGCGAATTCACGGCAACGCCGCCGCCAAAATCGAGATACCGCTCGCCCTTGTCGGTGACCAGCCAAGTGCCTTCCCCATGGTCGAAGGCCAGGGGAGCGCGGGTAAAGGTCTCGAAAAGCGCCGAACCGCTCATTATATGCGTCTCCGGAACCGGAAAATCAAAAAGCCGCCAAAGCGGCGGCCTGTGCGGCTTATCGTGTTTTTCGGCCATGAAGTCAACGAAAACGTCGCGCAAGGACGCGCGGCAAGCTTTCCAGCGAGACGCCGGCTCATCAGCGACCGGGCAAGTTGGGGAAAACCGAAAAAACCGATTCGTGTTGGCCCTCGGACTCTTGTCACCGAGTCAGCGCATAAGGTACTTATAGGTCGAGAAATAACTAGATTTCGTGCGGCGGACCTAATCACCCGATATATGTGGTGTCTGCCCGGCGGAAGCCGGATCGTGGAAGGATTCCGATCGCCGCACATTTTAGCAGGAGCGCGGTCTCATGAATTGGACTGACGAGCGGGTCGAACTTCTTAGAAAATTGTGGTCGGAGGGGCTGAGCGCCAGCCAGATCGCCGCCCAGCTTGGGGGTGTCAGCCGCAATGCCGTCATCGGCAAGGTGCATCGGCTGAAACTGTCGGGCCGCGGACGCGCGACTGCCACGCCGGCACGCCAGAAGAAGAGCGTGCAGGGATCGACCGTGCAGAAATCGGTGTCGCGGGCCGCGAGCACTGCGCGGCATATCACCACGTCGATCGGCGCGACCGCGCTGCAGGCGCAATTCGACGCCGTACCGGTGACGCGTCATTATGTCCGTCCGGTCGAGAACGTAGTCGTGCCGATCTCGCGGCATCTGCAGCTCGTCGAATTGACGGAGCGGACATGCAAATGGCCGAATGGCGATCCGCTTTCGGAGGAGTTCCATTTCTGCGGCAACGACGCGGCCGAAACCGGACCCTATTGCAAGTATCACGCCCGTGTTGCGTTTCAGCCCGCTTCGGAGCGGCGGCGCAGTAGGTAGGGGAGTAAGGGGAGTAAGGCAGTATATATGGGGTGAACTGCAAAAGACTGCGCTCGTGAGGCGCCATCTTTCCTTACTGCCCTACTGCCCTACTGCCCTACTGCCCTACTGCCCTACTGCCCTACTGCCCTACTGCCCTACTCTTCACAGCCAGCCGCTCTTGCGGAAGCGCCAGTAGAGAACCGAGCAGACCAAAATAATCGCTCCCAGAACGACCGGGTAGCCATATTCCATCCTAAGTTCCGGCATGTCGTTGAAGTTCATGCCGTAGATACCTGCGAGCGCCGTCGGCACCGCCAGGATTGCAGCCCATGAGGCGAGCTTCTTGGTGATCGCCGTTTCCTGGCTCTGGCCAACCAGGAGGCTCGCCTCGAAGGCAAATGCGAGCACCTCCCGCAAGCTGTCGATCTTCTCCTGGACGGTGCGGATGTGGTCGGTGACGTCGCGGAACAGCGGGTGCATGGCCGCATGGATCTGCGGCAGGTCGGCGCTGGTCAACCGGCGGCAGACTTCCACCAGCGGCAGCGCGGCGTTGCGCAGGCGCAAGAGATCGCGGCGCAGCATATAGAGCCGCTCTATGTCGGAGCCGGTCATCGGCTTCAGCAGAACCCTGTCCTCGATCGCCTCGACCTCGTCCTCGATCTGCTCGAGCACCGGCATGTAGTTGTCCACGATGAAATCGAGAATGGCATAGAGGACGAAATCCTCGCCTTTGGCTAGCGAATGCGGGCAGCTTTCCCAATGCTGGCGAACGGCGGCATAAGAAGTCGACGGACCGTGCCTGACGCTGACGATGTAGCCGGCGCCGACGAACAGATGCGTCTCGCCGAAGGTGACGCGCCTGTCGATCAGTTGAGCCGTGCGGGCAACGATGAACAACGCATCGCCATATTGCTCGATCTTCGGCCGCTGATGCGGATGCTCGGCGTCCTCGATCGCCAGATCGTGCAGGTGGAATTGCGCCTGGACACGAAGCAACAGGTCGCGGTCCGGCTCCAGCAGGCCGATCCAGACGACATGACCAGGCTTCTTGGCCCATTCGCCGGCTTCCTCGATCGGAATGTCGGCGACACGCCGGCCGGCGGTATAGACGCTGGAAGCGACGATGGCCGATGTCGGCGGGGCCGGCGTCAGGTTCCGAACGGTTTCCATCGCTACCTCCTGGAGGCATGGCCTCGGGTCAGGATCAGGAACGTTCGGTAAAGCTTAGCCTAAATCAGCAAGGGGTTCGAGAGGCAGCCGTTCACTTCGCCGGTAGCGTTGCGGGAAGCACAATCTTGTCTGTCTTGTCACCTTTCGGCCGCTCGGCCGGCATCTGGTCGCCGGTGACGATGTAGTAGATCGTCTCGGCGATATTGGTGGCGTGGTCGCCGATCCGCTCGATGTTCTTGGCGCAGAACAGCAGGTGCGTGCAGGGCGTGATGTTGCGCGGGTCTTCCATCATGTAGGTCAGCAACTCGCGAAACAGCGAGGTGTACACGGCGTCGATCTGATCGTCGCGGTCACGCACGAAGCCGATCTTTTCCACCGAGCGCGACGCATAGACGTCGAGCACTTCCTTGAGCTGCGTCAACGCCAGGTCGGCTAAGGCCTCGATGCCGCGGAACAGGCTGGTCGGCTGGCGCCCTTCTATGACGGCAACCACGCGCTTGGCGACATTCTTGCCGAGGTCGCCGACCCGCTCGAGATCCGCCGAGATGCGAATCGCGCCGACGATCTCGCGCAAATCCGTCGCCATCGGCTGGCGCTTGGCAATGATGATGATCGCCTTGTCGTCGATCTCGCGCTGCCCCTGGTCCAGAACGGCATCGTCGCGGATGACCTTCTGGGCAAGGCCAGGGTCGGCGTTGACCAGAGCGGCAATCGCCTGTTCGACCATGCGTTCGGCATGCCCGCCCATCGCGGCAATGCGCTTCGACAGATATTTCAGCTCCTCGTCATAGGCGCTGACGATGTGCACGGACTGCATGGAGATGCCTTCCCGGGTCTTCTGGTCCGAGTCGTTCCTCGAATCCCCGCTGATACGCTAGCCGGATGACAGAAAAAAGAAAGCGTTAGAGCGACGTGCGTCCACTAGGCCACAGAATAGGCTCTAAAGTCCTGTATCCACGCATCCGGCGGTCCTAAAGTCTTCCGGTACTCGGGCCGGCCCGTTCTTAGATAGTGAGGTGTCAGTGCGCCGGCAAATGCACCGTGAAAGCTGCGCCGTTGCCGACCTCCGACTTGATCGACAGTCTGGCGTTGTGGCGCGTCAGGATATGCTTGACGATGGACAGGCCAAGGCCGGTGCCCTTCTGGGTCCGGCTGTTTTCGACATCGACGCGGTAGAAACGTTCGGTGATGCGCGGGATGTGCTCCTCGGGAATGCCGGGGCCGAAGTCCCGGATGGTGACGTCGATGCCCGGTTCGGGACCGTCATCGCTGTGGGCAATCGTCACCACGACACGTCCACCCGACTGTCCGTATTTGCAGGCGTTTTCCAGCAGATTTTCGAAAACCTGGAAAAGTTCATCGCGATCCCCCGGCACATTGAGTGGTCCTTTCGCGAAATCCCGCTCGATGGCAACGCCGTTTTCCCGGGCAAGCGGACCCAGCGAATCGATGACGCTGTCGAGGGTCTGGCGGAGATCGACCTCGGTTCCCGGCTTCAGATAGGGTTTCATCTCCAGCCGCGACAGCGACAGCAGGTCGTCGATCAGGCGCGCCATGCGGCCGGTCTGGTTGTGCATGATCTGCAGGAACTGCTCGCGCGCCGCCGGGTCGTTGCGGGCCGGGCCGCGCAGCGTCTCGATGAAACCGGAAATCGAGGCGAGCGGAGTTCGCAGCTCATGGCTGGCATTGGCGATGAAGTCGGCCCGCATCCGGTCGATGCGGCGCGCCTCGCTCTGGTCCTTGAAGACCAGCACATAGAGGTCGGTGCCGTGGCCGACCGAAGATGCACTCACGCGATAGGCCCGTTCGACCGGCAGCTTTTCGGTATATTCGACGACGTCCGAAGCGGCGGCGCCCGACAGGATACTGTCCAGCAAGGCCTGCATCTCGGGCGCGCGGAATTTTAGCGACAGCGACATGCCCGGTGCGATGCCGCCGAAGGCGGCGAAGGCGGCGGCGTTGGCATGGACAATTGTCGCGGTGCGATCGAAGATGATCAGCGGATCGGCAACGGCGGCCGCCAGATATTCTCCCGACAGCTGTTGTAGCCCGCCTGCCTCGATCGCCGCGGCATCCTCCGCGGACTGGCGCGCTACGCCGGCAGGCAGCATCGCGGCGGCGAGCAGCAGCACAGCACATGCCAGCAGCACAACATGGAAGGACATGTCTGCGAAACCATAGACCGTCAAGATCGCGACGATGCCGGTCGCTAGCAGCCAGCGGCTGTTCCACAACCGGGTGGCGACGGCTTGCGCCGTGGTTCGCTGTTCTGCGCCGCCCATATCAGCCATTGTCAGCTACTGTCAGCCATTCGCGCGCACTGTGCCTCCGTCCCACCCCGACCGGCAGGTTGGAAACTTCCCGCTGACCGGCGCTATCACTAAATCTGCTGCATCGTTCCTTTCGAAAATCGATTCCGATTTTCGGGCCGATGCAGTAAGGCTCCCAATAGCATGAGTCCGGAAGCTGGAAAGGTTCGTCTCGATGAAAAACCCCAAGGAAGATGCTGCCGCGCCTGTTCCAGGTCCGCAAAAGATCCGGATCAACGGCAAGGAGTTCGAGTTCGACATCGAGGATCCCAAGCTTCCGGACTGGATCGAGGACAACAAGCTGACCGCCGGCGGCTACCCCTACGACAAGAAAATAAAAAGCGACGAGTATGACGAGACGCTCGAGCGGCTGCAGATCGAGTTGGTCAAGGCACAGGCATGGCTGCAATCGACGGGCAAGCGGGTGATGTCGCTGTTCGAAGGACGCGATGCTGCCGGCAAGGGCGGCACAATCTTCGCGCTGCGCCAGTACATGAACCCCAGGACAGCGCGCAACGTGGCGCTGACCAAGCCTAGCCCAACCGAAATCGGGCAATGGTATTTCCAGCGCTATGTCGCGCACTTTCCGACATCCGGCGAGTTCGTCACCTTCGACCGCTCCTGGTACAATCGCGCCGGCGTCGAGCCGGTTATGGGCTTCTGCACGCCGGAGCAGCATCAGAAATTCCTGGACGAGACGCCGTATTTTGAACGGATGATCTGCAACGAGGGCATCCATTTCTTTAAATTCTGGCTGAACATCGGTCGGGAAACACAGCTCGAGCGGTTTCACGATCGCCGCTGGAGTCCTTTGAAGAACTGGAAATTCTCGCCGATCGATATTGCCGGCATCGCCAAATGGGACGATTACACCAAGGCGCGCGATCTTATGTTCGAACGCACGCATAAGGAATTCGCGCCCTGGATCATCATACAGGCCAACGACAAGCGGCGCGCGCGACTTGCCATCATCCGGCGCATCCTGTTGTCGCTTCCCTATGACGGCCGCGATCTCGACGCCATCGGCAAGGAAGACAAGAAGATCATCGGGGAAGGGCCGTCGTTCCTGGGAAGACAGGCCTGAAGCGCTGCCGCGCGCCCCAAGGACGCGCGGCACGATTCCGGATATTCCTGTCATTCTGCCGAATGACGTCTCATGCCGCCAGCCGGGCAATCCGCTGCAGCCGCCGCAGTGTGGTATCGTCCTGCAAAGCCTGCTGAAACAGCGAAATCTCCTGGTCGATGCGATCGCAGAGTGCGCCTGTGTCGCCCTTGAGCAGGTCGCGCGTCTGCAGCAGTGCGGCGACCGGCTTCTTGGCGAGTTGCCTGGCTCTGCCAAGTGCGGCTTCCTCGACGTCGCCCACCACGATCTCCGTGACCAGGCCAAGCATCCTGGCGTCTGCGGCACTGAGCGTGTCGCCCAGGCAGAAGAAGCGGAAAGCGCCGGCATAACCGAGTTTTTGCGGCGCCAGGATGCTGGTCGCCGCGTCCGGCACGAGGCCGAAATCGACGAACGGCACCCGGAACGTGCTTTCGTCAGATGCGATCACCATGTCGCAGTGGAACAGGATGGTGCAGCCGACACCGACGGCGTCGCCGTCGACACAGGCAAGGACCGGTTTGGGGAACGTCGCCAAGGTGCGGAACATGTCGGTGACGGCAGCGATCAACCGTTGATGCTTGGTGGCGTCGAGGAACTCGGAGAAATCGCCGCCGAGGCAGAAGCAGCCGGCGAGGCCGCGCAGCACCACGACGCGCACATCATCGTCGATTGCAGCTTCGTGGAAGATCCTGGCCAGGCTTTCATAGGCTCGCCCGTCCAGCACCGGCCGGCCGTCATCCGACGACACCGTGACGATCAGCGAATGATTGCGGAACTCTGTTTGCGGGTGGATGTTCATGGCTGTCTCCAATTCTCACGAGGCCTGCCTCATTCCGAGCCTGTCGGGATATCCCCTGGCCAGAACCGGCGCGAAATGACTGCGACGCGACCGCACCACCTCAAGCGTGTGCTCGTTGAAGGTGAGCAGTGTGGCGACGACCTGCTGGTTGCCATAGGTGCGCTGGTAGCCAAGCGGTTTCGCCAGGAAGTGCAACTGCAGCGCCCGCAGGACCCACATCGGTTCGAACTCGATGATCACCTGGTTGACATTCCGCTTCAGCCCCCACTCGACGAAGCCGGCAATGAGCTCGGTGCCGACCGTCGAGACGCCGCGCTTGCCGTCACGAAAGCCCGGCGCGACCGCATAGCGGGTCAGTTCCCACACGTTCGGCCCGGATGGCGGCGTGCCTTCAAAGAGGTCCGCCAGCACCTCGGTCAGAAGATGCGCACGCGTTGTCGGCAACATCCGCTGATAACCGGCGAGCTCGCCATTGCGGATGACGAGTTGGTGCACCGCCTCGTCATGATCGAACTGATCGATCTCAAGGCCGTCGGGGCGCTGCAGATCGGTCCACCCCATCTCCTCGACGAAAATCTTGTAGCGTAAGCGATGAACAGCCTCCCAAAGGTCGGGACGTTCCATAAGTTCCTGTGTTGTAAGGGAAAAAAGCATCTGCCGTCTCCTAGGTTCAATAGGAAGATACGGCCGGGCTGTCCCGAGGAAATTACGCGATCACGTAGGCAAGAATTTCTAGGCCGGCACGGCCGAGCTAGCTAATATAGCCGCGCCTTATCGCTTCCGCGACCGCCTGCACCCGGTTGACGGCACCGAGTTTGCTTTTGGCGTTAAGAAGGTGTTTCTCTGATGTGTGTTCCGAAATGCCGAGAATCTGTGAAATCTCCCATTCGGACTTGCCGACGGCGGCCCATTGCATGCATTCGCGCTCACGCGGCGTCAGTTCGACGTGGTGGTCGAGGGTCTTGGCCGCCATCGTGTGGATCTGCATGGCGCGGCCAATCGCATAGGTCGCCACCAGCGACACCAGCCCAAAATCGGCGCCCGACAATTCGACGGCCTCGCCGCCCAGCGACACCATGACGATCTGGCCATCGAGCGTGATCAGCGGGAAGGCCAATCCGTCGCGCAGCTTGAATTCGCCGGCGTCGCCCATCACTTCGCCGCTGCTCTTGTCGATGCGGATGCTCTGGGACGCTTCCCGCCACTGGAACGGCGCCTGCAGCTGCTTCATGTGGCTGACAACGGGGTCATGGTCGACATAGTTGCGCGCCACATAGCGCTCCAGCCATTCTCCCGGCCACTCGCAAAGCAGCACATGGTCCTTTTGCTGGCCTCTTGGCGTGCCCGGTTGCGGAACCGTTCCGGCCATCAGCGCCGTCAGGCCGAACTCCGAGGTTATGCCAAGCAGTTTTTCGCAGACCGCGGCCGCCGTATCGGCGTGCTGCAGCTGATCTATGAATTCCAGTGTGCGATCGAAATGGCCCATTGCAACATCTACCCCATGTTGCCTTCCCGCGTTGAGATCAACGGCCCAGTGCTTGACCCGCACTTTGCCCTCGACCCCGGATTACAAACCTGCTCCCCTCAGTTTGCAGCGGCTTGCGGCTACCCTCCAGCCGACCGCCACACATGTTTGCAAGCTCGCCGAAGCATAGCCCTAAATCGGCGTGATGAAATCAAAAACCGTTGTGCCTGTGGCATTTTCGTACCAAAAGCCACATTGGACATGACAGGGCGGAGCTCGATGGTGGCAATTCGGTGGATGACCATCGTCTTGATGCTGGCAATGACGGGGGCAGCGTGGCTCACGGGAGCGCGTGCCGCGGAGCCGCAAGTGCCGGTGCTGTGGGATGCCAAGGAGCGGCTGCCGAAGCCTGACCTTTCCGCGCTGCCGCGTCTGAGATTCCTGACCACCACCGATTTCCCGCCGTTCAACTTCCTCGACGGGGCGGGCCGCTTGTCCGGCTTCCACGTCGATCTGGCGCGCGCGATCTGCGCCAAACTCGGCATCGCCGAAAAATGCCAGATCCAGGCGCTGCCTTGGGCCGAGCTCGAAGGGGCGCTGCAAAAGGGCGAAGGCGAAGCGATCATTGCCGGCATTGCCGCCACGCCGGAGTCGCGGTCGAAATATGCTTTCTCGCGTTCCTACCTGCAGTTTCCGGCGCGCTTCATCATGCCGAAGGCAAAGGCGCTCACGGAGCCTATCTTCGACAGACTGCGTGGCAAGCGCGTCGGCGTGGTCGCAGGCTCCGCGCATGAGCGGATGCTGCGCGATTATTTCGGCACCGTCCAGGTCGTTCCTTTCGCGCAGCTGGAAGCGCTCTACGACGGTCTCAAGGCCGGCAAGGTCGACGCCGGCTTCGGCGACGGCATGCGCTTCGCCTTCTGGCTGGGCAGTTCGAATGCCGCAGCCTGCTGCCGCTTTGCCGGCGGTCCCTATCTGGCGCCCGAATATCTGGGGTCGGGTATGGCCATCGCCACCAGGGCCAACGATCCAGCGCTGGCCGCAGCGTTCGACTACGCACTGCAGGAGATTTCGGTGAAGGGCATCTTCGCCGAATTCTATCTGCGCTATTTCCCGGTCAGCTTTTTCTGATCCGCGCGAACGGCGAACTTGACGAGTTGCCCCGCGCAGATGACGAGCCGATCCGCTTGGGCGATCCGAAGGTGCCGCATGAGTGCGGCCCCTTTCGGGCGTCCTGCCCGCCGCCATGTCACCGTATACGACACGCCGTCTCAGCTTGGCGGGAGCTTCACCGTCTCGATTGTCGAGACGCTTTCCAGACCAACCGCGCCGCACTCAGCAATGAACGAACAATGCCGCTCTTTCGAGCGGATCGATCCTGACAAAAATGGTGGTGCTCGCGCGCCACCATTCTTGCTATTCTTACGTAAATTACCTACTATAGGTACTTCAAAAGGAAGTACGACGATGAAGCAATTCACATTCTCGGACATGAATCGCGTGTCAGGCGAAATCCTCGAAACGGCATTGATCGAGCCGGTGGCCCTGACCAAGCGCGGCAAGGAAAAGCTCGTCATCCTGTCCGCTGCTCAGTACCATCAGCTCGTCGGCCAGCCGCATTCGGCCGCTTTTACGATCGAGGACGCACCGGATGAAGTCCACAATGAACTCATGACTGGACTGGATGCAATAATTTCCGGCGACACGCCCGATGCTTAAAGCCGGCGATCTGCTCCGATTTTATTACCTATGGGCGCGGGAAGCAGACGCCGGCGAGGAATCCGGACGCAAGGCGAGGCCGGTCTGTATCGTGGTTCGGACGCCCGCAACGCCAGCAGCCTTGTTTCTCTTTCCGCTGACTTCGCAAAAACCCGACCGGTCGCGCCCGCACCTCGCCATCAGCGAAATCGAATGCCGCCGCGGCGGCCTCGACTATCCGTCATGGCTGGTCCTGGACGAATATAACCGGGTGCAGGTCGATAAAGCCTATGATCTGACGACGACGAGGCCGATCGGCGCGTTCAGTCCGGCATTTGTCCGCAAGATTGCTGGCGTGATTAAAGAGACGGCGGCGCAGCGTCGATTGCGTGGCATCGTTCGCAAATAGCCGGACTGTCCGCCTCGCGGCGCACCAGTCGCGTATCGACGAGATTCAACGTCTGCTCGCTGGCTACCGCGCCTGACAACTCTGCGAACCGTCCATGAGAAGCTTGCCCCGCTTGCCTCCCTGCCGGAGACCCCAGTCGGGATAGTAGAGGAAGTCGCAACTTTACAGAAAGATGAAAATCGAGCTGGCGGCGCGTTCGAAAAGCGCCTGGCTATCTGGGATCGGGTATGGCCATCGCCACCAGGGCCAACGATCCAGCGCTGGCCGCAGCGTTCGACTAGGCACTGCAGCAGATTTCGGTGAAGGGCATCTTCGCCGAATTTTATCTGCGCTATTTCCCGGTCAGTTTTTTTCTGATCCGGCCCGGTCAGCTTTTTCTGATCCGGCCCGGTCAGTTTTTTCCGATCCGGCCCTGTCAGTTTCTTCTGAACCGTTGGGGTCTGGATCAAGTCAGCGTGCGCAGGCGAGCCTTGGCAGCTCGGGCGATGGCGGCGACGGTGAGCGTGTCGAGATCGAGCTGGCGACGGATAAGCTGCAGCACCCTCACCTCCTCCAGGCGCATTTCGAGGTCGACCGCCGCAACCTCGAAGGCTGCGGCATAGGCGGTGTCAAGCAGGCGCTCGGGCAGTGCTTCAGCGACGTGCGCCAAAACGCCTTCCAACCCGTCCTTTTCGTGCAGCAACTTCTGGCAGTCCTGGGCGACGCCGACCAGCCGGTTGTGGTCGAAGTCCTCGAACACCGGCCATGAGCGGACGACGTCGCCAATCCGCGCCAATTCGACATTGGTCATGTCACGATCGGACGCGGAAGTGATGACCATAAGATAGATCAGGGCTTCGTGCGGTGGCAATGGCATTTAACAACTCCTCAACGGGCTCCGAAGTTAGGAACGCGGCACCGACGTCGCAAGGAAAAAGCGCCGCGATCGTTGACGCCCACGGCAGGCACGCCTAGAGACCGGTTGAAAAAATCATCCGGCCCCTTCTTGCGACGATGCCGGCGAATAATTTGGAAAACAGTGACATGGCGGGGTCAAACATCATCGATCTCAATCCCGAGGTGCTTGCGGCAGCGGCCGAAAGCAAGGCGTGGCCGTTCGAGGAAGCCAGGAAGATCGTCGAGCGCTACAAAGGGGCTGACTTTCCCGAGACTGTCCTGTTTGAGACCGGCTACGGTCCGTCGGGGCTGCCGCACATCGGTACTTTCGGCGAGGTCGCACGCACCTCGATGGTCCGCCACGCCTTCCGCGTCCTCACCCGGGACACCGTCAAGACCAAGATCTTGTGCTTTTCCGACGACATGGACGGCATGCGCAAGATTCCGGACAGCGTCCCCGATCGCGCCGCACTCGAGCCGCACCTGCACAAGCCGCTCTCGTCCGTCCCCAATCCTTTCGGCGGCGACTATGCGAGCTTCGCAGACCACAACAACGCAATGCTTTGCCGCTTTCTGGACACGTTCGGCTTCGACTACGAGTTCGCCAGCGCGACGGAATACTACAAGGCTGGCCGTTTCGACGACGTTCTGCTGCGCGCCGCCGAACGTTTCGACAAGATCATGGACGTGATGCTGCCGACGCTCGGAGAGGAGCGTCAGGCGACCTACAGTCCGTTCTTGCCGATTTCCCCCAAAAGCGGCCGCGTGCTTTACGTCCCCATGAAGCATGTCGACGCCAAGGCCGGGACTATCACCTTCGACGATGATGGCACCGAAACCACGCTGCCCATAACCGGCGGCAGGGTGAAGCTGCAGTGGAAGCCGGATTTCGGCATGCGCTGGGCCGCGCTCGGCGTCGATTTCGAAATGTTCGGCAAAGACCACCAGACGAATGCGGTGATCTACGACCGTATCTGCAATATCCTGGGCGGGCGCGCTCCCGAGCATTTCGTCTATGAGCTGTTCCTGGACGAGAACGGCCAGAAGATTTCGAAGTCGAAGGGCAACGGACTGACCATCGACGAGTGGCTGACCTACGCGCCGACCGAAAGCCTCGAGCTCTATATGTACCAGCGGCCGCGGCAGGCCAAGAAGCTCTATTTCGACGTCATTCCGAAGGCGGTGGACGAGTATTACGCCTTTCTGTCCGCCTATCGCCGGCAGGAGTGGAAGGAGCGGCTGGGAAATCCCGTCTGGCACATGCATGACGGCAACCCGCCTGTCGTCGACCTGCCGGTATCGTTCGCGCTGCTGCTCAATCTGGTCAGCGCCTCGAACGCCCAGAACAAGGACGTGCTGTGGGGGTTCATTTTGCGCCACACGTCAGGCGTGACGCCGAAGACCCATCCCGAGCTCGACCGGCTGGCCGAGTATGCGATCCGCTATTTCGACGATTTCGTGAAGCCGGCCAAGGTGTACCGGGCCGCCGATGCGGTCGAGCGCGAGGCGCTGACGAAACTGTCCGAAGCGCTCGCCGCATTGCCGATAGATGCCGATGGCGAGGCGATCCAGAATGCCGCTCTCAACGTCGCGCGCAAGATCAAGCGCTATCAGGACCACTCGAAGCAGAGCCCGGAAGGCGGGCCGGGCGTCTCCGTCGCCTTCTTCCAGATGATCTACCAGATTTTGATCGGACAGGAGCGCGGCCCGCGCTTCGGTTCCTTCGCTGCGCTCTACGGAATAGCAGAAACCCGCGCGCTCATTCAGAAGGCGCTGGCTGGTCAGCTGGCGGCGTAGCCGCCGCCGAAGGATCGAGAATCGGCTGCGTCGGCTGCGCTGTGGCCGCAAAGGGGGCTGGTGCCGGAGGCAGGCCGGAGAGACTGGGCGCCGGCCCGAAAATGCCCTTCCTCGCCATACGGGCCTTCTCGCCGGCCTCGACGTAAGGGCCACCCTTGGCGGCGCGCGCCCAGCCGTTTTCGATCAACCACTGGCCGACATCCTGGTTGCCGACGCGGCATTCGGCGGTGATCAGGTCGCGGCCGCCCTCGGGTGGCACCGTGCAGACCACCGCCCGACCGCGCAGGAAGGCACGGAACGCCGTTCGCGCCCGGGTGCCACACGTCCACGACTTGCCGCCGTCGGTGCACGTTTCGTCCTGCCTGACGATGTCGACGCCGGAAATCGCGACGGAGTAGCCTTTGGCCTCGATCACACCGGCGGCCGATGCAACCGGCTGGAACAGTTTTGTCCCGTTCCAGTCGTCGGGCATTTTCGTTTTGGGCGGCTTGGGCGGTCCGGCCAGCGCCAACTCACTCAGCGGCGCGCGCGGCTCGACCCGCTCAAGCTCTTGCGGCTGAAGCTGCGGCGGCGCGACGACTTCGGGATCGATGGCCCTGGAACGCGCCTCTGGGCTCGCCGCCTTGGGTCGCGGATTTGCTGATGTAGCAGGCGCTTGGGATTGCGCCGCGATGCTGGCCTGCGCCCGAGCCGCGACGCGCCCATTTTCGTCCTGCAGCACGGCGCGGCCACCTGCGGCAATCGCAGCCCCCATTGCCAGGATCGTCAATACCGCGGCGGCGGCATGAAGCGGACTCACCGGCGGCCCCTACTGGCTTGCCCAGACAATCCGCGCCACCCATTCGACATCGCGCATCGGGATGTCGCGATCCGGGTGATCGGGATTGAGCGAGACCAGCATGATCGACTTCGCCGTCTGACGGTCCAGCACCTTGGCCATCACCTCGCCGGCATTGGTCTTGACGACGACGCGGTCGCCCTTGCGGGTGGCGGCGCCCGGCTCGACGATCAGCACGTCGCCGTTGCGGTAGAGCGGCAGCATGGAATCGCCCTGGACCTGCAGCGCATAGGAGGTTTCAGTCGCCCGTGCCGGAAGCTCGATCAGGTCCCAGCCCTGCCCCACGGGGAAGCCGGCATCGTCGAAGAAGCCGCCGGCGCCGGCCTGGGCGAAGCCGAGCAGCGGCACCGAAGACGTCTGTGCCGGCAGAGATCCGGGAACGGTCTTGCCCCGGCCTTCGACCAGTCCGGTGAATTCGTCGAGCGAAGCGCCGGTCGCCTCGATGATCTTGGCCAGCGACTCGGTCGACGGCCAGCGCGGCCGCCCGTCCGAGGACAGCCGCTTCGATTTGTTGAAGGCCGTCGAATCGAGGCCCGCGCGTTTCGCCAGCCCCGACGCCGAGAGCGAATAGCGCTCGGCGAGAGCATCGATGGCGGCCCACACGCGGTCATGCGAGAGCACTTTTGCTCTCCTTCAGAACAGGAAAAAATACCTTCTCCGTTCTAACCGGTGGCCGTGAGTTTGTCCACCATCGAAGGCGGCGTCACGCCGCCTTCTTGGCCTCGCTCCTGGCATAGGGGTCGAAGCGTTCGTAGAAAGTCTCGTCCTTCTCTGCCATCTCGAGCAGGAGCTTCGGCGCTTTGAACTCGCCGCCGTACTTCTTCTGAAGACCCTTGGCGATCTTGACGAATTTCTTTGCGCCGATGCCGTCGATGTAGGACAGCACGCCGCCGGTAAAGGGCGCGAAGCCGAAGGCGAGGATCGAGCCGACATCGGCCTCGCGCGGATCGGTGACGATGCCCTCCTCCATCACCCGGGCCGCCTCTAACGCGATGGTGACCAGGAGCCGCTGCTTCAGTTCCTCATAGTCGACCTCTTCAGGCGGCAACTGCCGATAGAGATCCTTCAGGCCCGGCCACAGCTTCTTCTTGGCAGGCTTTTGCGGATAGTCGTAAAAACCCTTGCCGTTCTTGCGGCCGAAGCGGCCATGCGTGTCGACCAGCGTGTTGATCAGCGTCATCTGCTTCGGGTCGACCGCCTTGTCGCCGAGATCGCGCATGGTCTGCTTCATGATCTTCTGCGCGAGGTCGATCGCCGTTTCGTCCGTCAGCGCCAAGGGGCCGACCGGCATGCCGGCGGCCTTCGCCGCGTTCTCGATCATCGGCGCCGGAATCCCCTCGATGAGCATCTTGTAGGCTTCCGACATGTAGCGCAGCACGCAGCGGTTGACGTAGAAGCCGCGCGTGTCGTTGACGACGATCGGCGTCTTCTTGATCGCGCGGACGAAGTCGATCGCAGTGGCCAGCGCCTTGTCGCCCGTCTTCTTGCCCAAAATGATTTCGACCAGCATCATCTTGTCGACCGGCGAGAAGAAATGGATGCCGATGAAATTCTTCGGCCGCGCCGAATTCTTCGCCAGCGACGTGATCGGGATGGTGGACGTGTTCGATGCAAAGACCGCCGCCGGCTTCAGCACGGCCTCCGCCTTTTCGGTGGCGTCCTTCTTGACGCCCGAATCCTCGAACACCGCCTCGACCACCAGGTCGCAGCCTGCGAGGTCGGCATAGTCCGCCGTCGGCGTGATCAGCGACAGCAGCCTGTCCTTGTCCTCCGGCTTGGCGCGGCCCTTCCTGACCTGATCCGAGATCAGGCTGTCCGAATGCGCCTTGCCCTTGGCGGCAGCGTCCATGTCGCGGTCGAGCAGCACCACCGGAATGCCGGCCTTGGCCGTGACATAGGCGATGCCGGCGCCCATGAAGCCGGCGCCGAGCACGCCGATCTTCTTGAACTTGGTTTCCGGCACGCCGGCCGGACGACGCGCGCCCTTGTTCAGTTCCTGCAGCGACACGAACAGCGAGCGGATCATCGCCGCCGCTTCCCTGGTCTGCATGATCTCGGTGAAATAACGCTGCTCGATGCGCAAGCCGGTATCGAACGGCACCAGCAGGCCTTCATAGACGCATTTCAGGATGGCTGCGGCAGCCGGATAGTTGCCATAGGTCTCGCGACGCAGGATGGCGATTGCCGGTGGCCACAGATTGGCGCCGGCCACCGAATAGACCGGGCCGCCGGGCAGCTTGAAGCCCTTCTCGTCCCACGGCGCCACTGGCTTCAAGCCATTCTTGATCATGGCTTTGGCGGTTTCGACCAACTTCGTCGGTTCGGCAATCTCATGGATCAGGCCCATCGACTTGGCCTTCTGCGGCGACAGCGTCTGGCCGGAAGTCAGCATCTGCAGCGCCTGCTGCTGGTCGGTCAGCCGCGGCACGCGCTGAGTGCCGCCGGCACCCGGGAAGATGCCGATCTTCACTTCGGGGAGCGCCATCTTGACCTTGTCGGAATCGGCCGCGACACGGCCATGGCAAGCGAGCGACAGCTCGAACGCGCCGCCCATGCAGGTGCCGTTGATCGCCGATACCCACGGCTTGCCTGAGGTCTCCAGCTTGCGGAACAGGCCGGTCATGTAGCCGGCATTGTCGAACAATGCCTTGGTCGCCTTGTCCAGGTCCTTGGCTTTATCGGCTGCGAACTTCGACAGCATCTTCTGCAGCATGGTGATGTCTGCACCGCCGGAGAACGTGTCCTTGCCGGAGGTGATCACCGCCCCCTTTATTGCCGCGTCGCTCGCCACCTTGTCGACGATGGCGTTCAGCTCCAGCATCGCCTCTTCGGTGAAGACGTTCATCGAGCGGTCGGGCATGTCCCAGGTGACCAGCGTGATGCCATCGGCGTCGATGTCGAGGGTGAAATTGGTGTAGCTCATCGGTCTCTCTCCCGTCAGACGCGTTCGATGATCGTTGCGGTGCCCATGCCGGCGCCGATGCAGAGCGTCACCAGCGCGGTGTTCAGGTCGCGGCGCTCCAGTTCGTCCAGCACCGTTCCGAAGATCATCGCACCGGTTGCGCCGAGCGGATGGCCCATGGCGATGGCGCCGCCATTGACGTTGATCCTGTCGTGCGAAATGTCGAAAGCCTGCATGTAGCGCAGCACCACCGAGGCGAACGCCTCGTTGAGCTCGAACAGATCGATGTCCGACAGCTTCATCCTGGCACGCTTCAGCAGCTTCTCGGTCACGTCGACCGGACCGGTCAGCATCAGCACCGGCTCCGAACCGATATTGGCGAATGCACGGATGCGAGCGCGCGGCTTCAGGTCGAGCGACTTTCCAGCCTTCTTCGAGCCGAGCAGAACGGCCGCCGCGCCGTCGACGATGCCGGACGAATTGCCGGCATGGTGGACGTGATTGACCTCCTCCACCTCGGGATGCTTCTGCACCGCGACGGCATCGAAGCCGCCCATTTCGCCGGGCATGACGAAAGACGGGTTGAGGGCCGCCAGCGACTGCATATCGGTCGAAGGCCGCATGTGCTCATCGTGGTCGAGGATGGTCAGGCCGTTCTGGTCCTTGATCGAGATCACCGAATTCTTGAAGCGGCCTTCGCCCCAGGCTTTGGCGGCGCGCTTCTGGCTTTCGACCGCATAGGCGTCGACGTCGTCGCGCGAAAAGCCGTACTTCGTGGCGATCAGATCGGCCGAGATGCCTTGCGGCACAAACCAGCCCGGCAGGCCGACCGAGGGGTCCATGAACCAGGCGCCGCCGGACGCGCCCATGCCGACGCGCGACATCGATTCGACGCCGCCGGCGATGACGATCTCGTCGGCGCCCTGCGCGATCTTGGCGGCGCCGAAATTGATGGCGTCCAGGCCAGAGGCGCAGAAACGCGAGATCTGCATGCCGGGCGCTTTCGTGTCGTAACCGGCCTCGAAGGCGGCGGCGCGCGGAATGACAGAACCCGCCTCGCCGACCGGATCGACGCAGCCGAAGATGATGTCGTCGACGGCGCCGGTGTCCAGCCCATTGCGGTCACGGATCGCCGCAAGCACCTTGGCGCCGAGCCGTACCGCCGGCACCTCGTGCAGCGAGCCATCCTTCTTGCCCCTGCCGCGCGGCGTGCGCACGGCGTCATAGACATAAGCTTCGGCCATTTTCCTGCTCCTTGGTTTGCTGAAAGTCTCTCAGAGAGAGCGCCCGATCAGCAATTTCATGATCTCGTTGGTGCCGCCGTAGATGCGCTGGACGCGGGCGTCGCGGAACATCCGGGCGATCGGATACTCATTCATGTAGCCATAGCCGCCATGCAATTGAAGGCATTCATCGACGACTTTTCCCTGCAGGTCTGACAGCCAGTATTTGGCCATCGAGGCCGTCACCGGGTCGAGGCCTCCATTGATATGGCGGGCGACGCAGTCATTGTAGAAGACCCGGCCGATGGTCGCCTCGGTCTTCAATTCGGCCAGCTTGAACTGGGTGTTCTGGAAATCGATAATCGCCTTGCCGAAGGCCTTGCGCTCCTTGACGTAGTCGATGGTCAACGCCAGCGCCCGTTCGACCATGGCGATGGCGCCGGTGCCGATCTGCAGCCGCTCCTGCGGCAATTGCTGCATCAATTGGACAAAGCCCTGGCCTTCCTCGTGGCCGAGCAGATTGGAGGTCGGCACGCGCATATCGTTGAAGAACAGTTCCGACGTGTCGTTGGCCTTGAGCCCGATCTTGTCGAGGTTGCGGCCGCGCTCGAACCCTTCCACCTCGTCGGTCTCGACGACGATCAGCGAAGTGCCCTTGGCGCCCTTCTCCGGGTCGGTCTTGGTGACGATTATGATGAAATTGGCGAGCTGGCCGTTGGTGATGAAGGTTTTTGAGCCGTTGACCTTGTACTGGTTGCCGTCCTTCTCGGCGCGCGTCTTGACGCCTTGCAGGTCGGAGCCGGCGCCGGGCTCGGTCATGGCGATGGCGCCGATCAGCTCGCCGGTCGCCAGTTTCGGCAGCCACTTCTTCTTCTGCTCCTCCGAGCCGTAGTGGAGGATGTAAGGGGCGACGATCGAATTGTGCAGGCCGATGCCGAAACCGTCGACGCCGACATGGCCGATCGCCTCGATGATGGCGCTCTCATGCGCGAACGTCCCGCCCGAACCGCCATATTCCTCCGGCACAGAGGCACAGAGCAGACCGGCCGCGCCCGCCTTCAGCCAGCTCTCGCGGTCGACCATCTCGTTCTTCTCGAACTCGTCATAGCGCGGCTCGATCTCTTCCGACATGAAGCGGTGCGCCATGTCGTAGAGCATGCCGACCTCGTCCGCCGCCCAGGCAGGTTTGGGAAGGCCAAGAATTTCGGCGGGGTTGGTCATGCTGTTTCTCCCTTGCGCCGACGTCCCCCTCCCCTCGAGTTGAGGGAAAATCGAGCTTAGAACGCTTCCGCCGGCAGTGCCATCAATGTATCGGCGCCGCTGGAGATGCGGGCGAGGTGTGCCGACGTTTCCGGCATGATCCGCTCCATGAAGAAGCGCGCCGTCACCAGCTTGCTGTCATAGAAGGCCGAAGAACCATTGGCGTCATTCGCCAATTTCGCCCCGGCTGCCTTGGCCATCTGCGCCCACATATAGCCCAGCGCCACCAGGCCGAAGAGATGCATGTAGTCGGTCGAGGCGGCGCCGGCGTTATCGGGCTTGGCCATGCCGTTCTGCATCAGCCACATCGTCGCCGCCTGCAGATCGTTGAGGCCCTTCTTCAGCGCCTTGGTAAAGGGCGCCATCTTCTCATCAGTGCGGTTCTCCTCGCAGAATTCGCCGACCTCCCTGAAGAAGGCCTGCACGGCGCGGCCGCCATTCAAGGCCAGCTTGCGGCCGACGAGGTCGAGCGCCTGGATGCCGTTGGCGCCCTCGTAGATCATGGCGATGCGGGCATCGCGCACGAACTGGCTCATGCCGTGCTCTTCGATATAGCCGTGCCCGCCGAACACTTGCTGCGCCATCACCGCGTGGTCGAAACCCTTGTCGGTGAGCACGCCCTTGACCACCGGCGTCATCAGCCCGGTGTAGTCGTCGGCAGCCTGGCGGTCCTTGTCGTCACTGGCACGGTGGGCGATATCCGACTTGATCGCCGTCCACAGTGCCAGTGCGCGACCGGCCTCGTTGAAGGCCTTCATGGTCATCAGGCTGCGGCGGATATCGGGGTGGACGATGATCGGGTCGGCCTTCTTGTCCGGCGCCTTCGGCCCAGACAGCGAGCGTCCCTGCAGGCGATCCTTGGCATAGGACACAGCGTTCTGGTAGGCGACCTCCGACACAGAAAGCCCCTGCAGGCCGACGCCGAGCCTCGCTTCATTCATCATCGTGAACATCGCTTTCAGCCCGCCATTCGTCTCGCCAAGCAGCGTGCCTTGTGCCTCGTCATAATTCATGACGCAGGTCGAATTGCCATGGATGCCCATCTTCTCCTCGATCGAGCCGCAGGAGACGGCATTCTTCTCGCCAGGATTGCCAGATGCATCGAGCTTGAGCTTCGGCACGATGAACAGCGAAATGCCCTTCACGCCTTCCGGCGCGCCCTCGATGCGGGCCAGCACCAGGTGGACGATGTTGTCCGCCATGTCGTGCTCGCCGGCCGATATGAAGATCTTCTGGCCTGAGATCCTGTAGGTGCCGTCGCCGTTGGGAACCGCCCTGGTGCGCAGCAGGCCGAGATCGGTGCCGCAATGCGGCTCGGTCAGGTTCATGGTGCCGGTCCAGACGCCTTCGACCAGCTTCGGCAACCAGAGCGCCTTCTGCTCGTCGGTGCCATGGGTAATGATCGCGGCGATGGCGCCCTGCGTCAGGCCGGGGTACATCATCAGCGACATGTTGGCCGAGATCATATATTCGGAAACAGCGGTATGCACCGCGTAAGGCAGACCCTGGCCGCCAAATTCGACGGGTGCGGCCAGCCCCAACCAGCCGCCCTCGCGGTATTGGTCGAAGGCCTCCTTGAAGCCCTTCGGCGTCGTCACCGAACCGTCGCCATGGCGCTCGCAGCCTTCCATGTCGCCGACGCGGTTCAGCGGCTGCATGACATTTTCAGCGAGCTTGGCGCCCTCGGCGAGGATGGCCTCGAGCACGTCCGGCGTCGCGTCGGAAAATCCGGGAAGATTGGAATAGCGCTGGTAGCCCAGCACTTCTTTCAGCACAAACAGCGTGTCCTGGACCGGCGCCCTGTAGATCGGCATGCATTTCCTCCACCATGCGGCCTTGGCCCCGAATCCCCAATGTGAAGTCAGACGGGCATGCGGACCAATGTTCAGGTCGGAATAGCAAAAGTTGACGTTTGCGTAAACGTCAATTTTTTGATGCGACAAATTAATCCCCGCCGCTCGCTCATAGCGTAACGGCGCTGGCCGTAGCCAGTCCGAACAGATTGAAAGATATTCGTCCCGTCGCAGCCGCAAGACAAAGGGAAGAGCCGCGCAGCCAAGGCCCACGCGGCTCTCTCCCAGAAGGCCGTTCACCGGAAGCCGGCGAAGAATTACCCGGCGACGCTGGCCTGCGGCGCCGAGCGTTCGCTCAGCATCTGACGCACCGCCGCCATCGAGTTGCTCAACTCGTTGATGGCATCGTCGATCAGAGCCCGCTGCTTCTGCAGGCGGGCAAGCTGCTTCTCCGACTTGTCGAGCGTCAGTCGCAACTGCTTGGTGTTGGAACCGCTGGGGTCGTAGAGGTCCATCATTTGCTTGACGTCGCGCAGCGAGAACCCGACCTTGCGGCCGAGCAGGATCAGCTTCAGCCGCGCCTTGTCGCGGCGCGTGTAGAGACGGGTCGAGCCGTCGCGCTGCGGATTGAGAAGGCCCTTGTCCTCGTAGAAACGCAGCGTACGCAGCGTTACTCCGTATTTCTTGGCCATCTCGCCGATGCGGACAAGATCCTCGCCGGCTTTATCGGACATGTCATTGGTATTGGCCGCGGCTTCGCCGGGCGAAACAAGTTTCATGGTCACTGGCTTTCCCCATCTGGTGGCGCCGCGGTCCTGGACCGTGCGTCGCCTGAGTCGAAGCGGGGGCGTGCTTCCACTCGTGGTTTCAACAAACAAAATCGCAAACGGCACAATCTGCACCCTTACGTTTACGTCAATTCTATACCGATAGCCGCCTCACGAAGCAAGGGCGTCGTGCGGGAGGACCTTTTTGCCGCATCCGCCAGCGCATGGCCCGGCGGCGCTTCAGGCGCTCGTCAACATCGTTGCAACTTCTTAAGCTTGGTTAACGCGTTGTTTACCACGTTGGGCGAATTGTGCGCATGTCGGTCACCCGTGGTTATCCTGTAGCGAATTTTTCACGGTTTCGGAGTCCACCGCAGCAAGCCGCGGCCGTCTTCGTTTCCGGCAGGACTTTGGGAACTGGTCATAAAGCCAGCAGCGATTGTGAACGGGCGCATCGATGAACAGCAAGCAGTCCTATCTCGATACACTCAACACCGGCCGGCAGCGCAGGCCGTACACCACGCTTGAACAGCTCAACCGCTCTCTGGAAACGCTGGAGCAGCGGCTGGAGCGGACGCGCGAGGACTTGAGCGAACGTCCCGATCCGCGCCGGCTGAGCGCGGAGCCGCGCTATGCCAGCGCCCGGCCCTATGAGGATCCGCGCCCGGCGCAGCCGCCGAAAAGCCCGGCGCCAGCTGCCTTCGACCAGAATTACCAGGCGATCGCCCGCGACATCGACCGCGTGCGCGGCCAGGAGGACGGCGTCGCCGTGGTCGGCAAGATCGCCGGCGAATTGCGTGGCCTGCGCGAGGAACTGCGCCACCAGATGACCACCGGCCTGCAGCGCGAATTCGAAGCGCTGCGCAACGACATCGAGCGGGCTTTCCAGGCAAGCACCCAGCCGGGTGGCCAATCGGCGGGAGGCAAAGGCAGCGCCGAACTCGGCGTCGAGTTCGAGCGGCTTTCCGGCGCCATCCAGTCCCTGGCCGAAAAGAGCGACGACAGAAGCGTCAACATGCTCCGGCTCGATCTGGAGCAGGTCAAGGCCGCACTCGACACGTTGGCGCGCGAGGAGAGCGTGGAGGCGGTCGGCCGCCGCTGGGACGAGTTCGACCGCCGCTGGACCGCGTTCGAGGATCGTGTCGATGCCGATCAGCGACAGCGGTCGGACGCACCCGGTCTTTCGATACTGACCGAAAGGCTCGAACAGATCAGCAATGCCGTCAACAATCTGCCGGAATCGCTTTCGCTGCGCTCGCTCGAAGAGAAGGTCCGCACGCTTGCCGGCGCCGTCGAGCATTTCGCCCGCCAGCAGGACAGTCTCGGCAGCAGCACATTGGCGATTATCGACGAGCGGCTGGACGAGATTTCCCGCGCCATCGTCGCCTCGACCGTCGCTGCGCAGGCCAATTCATTCGACCCCGAAGCATTCGAGCGTATCGAGAAGCGGATCGCCTCGCTTGCCGAAC
The DNA here is from genome assembly GCF_055811535.1 of Mesorhizobium sp. WSM4816. Lineage (NCBI taxonomy): Bacteria > Pseudomonadati > Pseudomonadota > Alphaproteobacteria > Hyphomicrobiales > Phyllobacteriaceae > Mesorhizobium > Mesorhizobium sp. WSM4816. The sequence goes on from NZ_JBVVQR010000004.1 coordinate 187,040, forward strand.
AGATCGAGGAAGTGACGCAAGTTCACCCCAGCGGCGAGGTCATCGACCGCCTCAACATGCTGTCGAGCCGGGTCGACGATCTTGCCAACCGGGCCAATTTGCCTGAGCAGGCGATGGAGCGTCTCGACAAGCAGATCGCGCTTATTGCCGACAAGATCGACCGGGCGCCTGCCATGCCGGACGCCGACTATATCTTCCAGGGGCTGGAACAGCGTTTCGACGTGCTGTCCGGCATGATGGAGCGCCGCCAGGGCGACGCGATCGAACAGGGCAACATGCTGTTTCGTGATCTCGAGCGCCGGCTGGGCGCAGTTGCCGACAGGCTGGACCAGCGCATGCCGCAGATCGACGGGGCCGGCATCATGGACGCCCTCGACGCCCGCTTCAGCGCGCTGGCCCAGCGCTTGGAGACGCGCGTTCCCGATCACGCAGGTGAAGCGGCGATCCGTGGCCTGGAAAGCCGGCTCGAAGACATTTCAGTCCGGCTGGATTCATCGGCGGCACAAGTCGCCGGTATCGACCCGGCCCTGATCCGCAGCCTGGAAGCGCAGGTCGCGGGCCTGTCGGCGCACCTTTCGAAACCCGGCGCGCCACTGCCGGAATTGGAGGATATCAGCCCTCGTCTCAACGAAATCGAGAAGTCGCTGGCTGGCACCCGCGATTCCATCCTCAGCGCGGCGCGCGAGGCAGCCGAGAGCGCCGTCCGTTCGTTGGCGGGCTCCAGTGCCAACACGGCGGCCGTCTCTGGCCTCGCCCAGGATCTGAAGACGCTCGAAGCACTGACGCGCCGTTCCGACGAGCGCAATTCGAGGACCTTCGAAGCCATCCACGACACGCTGCTCAAGATCGTCGACCGGCTGGGCTCGCTGGAAACCGGCGAGCCGACCGACGCTGTGAGCGAACTTCTGAATACGCAGCCGGCCGAGCCGGACAGCTGGCGCGGCGTGCGATCGTCAAAGATGGCCGTACGTGACGCGCCGTCCATGGACATCGACCAGCCACTGCCGCTGACGGAAGACATGGCCGACCTCGACAGCCATGTCTCTGCCATGATCAGCGATGAACCAGGTTCCCATAGCGAACCGGGCACGCGTAGCGACCCGGGCACGCGCACGCCGGCCGAAGCCGCCGCGGCCGCGGCCATGGCGGCGCTTGGCTCGGACACGTCGGAAAAAAGCCAGCCGACCGGCGGCCGGAAGTCGATGCTCGGCGGACTGGCGCGCGCCTTCAAGGCCAAGAAGGAGACGATTGTTCCACCGCTTGCCGGCTCCGCGCCTGATGTCGAGATACCGATTGCCGATCTCGACGAGCCGCTGGACCCGAAGGTTGCCAACCGGCCGCTGGAGCCCGGCTCCGGCCCACCTGACCTCAACGCCATCATGAAGCGCGTGCGCGACGAACGCGGCCCGCCCGGCAGGGCCGGCAATGCCGACGCATCGAAATCCGACTTCATCGCCGCTGCCAGGCGCGCGGCGCAAGCGGCCGCTGCCGAGGCCGACGCTCTCAAGCGGCAATCGACGATGAGGGGGCCGGTAAAGGCGCTCAGGATCGGCGACTTGCTCAAGGCGCGACGCAAGCCGATTCTGATGGCAGCCGCCGCGGTCATGCTGGCGCTCGCCGGCCTGCAATTGGGCAAGGCCTTTGTCTCCGACCCGGTCGATATTGCCAGCAACGACACGACGCAGATGGCGGCCGCGCAGCCAGCGGAAAGCGCATCGATCGGTACCGTCAACGAGCCGAAGACGGACGCACAAACTGCAGGGGATAGCGCATCAGGCGGCGCTGTCCGGCAGGCAAAGCCATCCGAATCGGTAGCCGAGGACGACATGCCGGCGCAGACCGCCATCGCCACGCCGTCGGAAAACGAAATATCGGCGGATGCCGAAACGCCGATCGACTCAGGGTCCGCGGCCGAGCCTGTTCCTGCGCCAATGGCTTCAACGACGTTGCCCGATCCGGCGGCGGCGAACGTGACAGCGTCGGCACCTGCGGGCCCGACGGTTGCGGACGCCGAACCAATGGCCACCGCGCCGGACGCCACCCCCGCGACCCAGGACATGACCGGCACGGTCACTTCAGCGGTTGCATCGACGGCGGCGGCCACTGCCAAGATCGACATTCCAGCCGATGCCGGCCCGGCTGCCTTGCGTGACGCAGCGGCCGGCGGCGACGCCGAGGCACTGTTCGAGATCGGCTCGCGCTACGCCGAATCGCGCGGCGTCAAGCAAGACATGGCAGCGGCCGCCAAATGGTACGAGAAATCAGCCGAGCTCGGCTTCGCACCGGCGGAATACCGCATCGGCAACTTCTACGAGAAGGGCACCGGCGTCGCCCGCGACGTCAAGAAGGCGAAGACCTGGTACCAGCTCGCCGCCGAGCAGGGCAACGCCAGCGCCATGCACAACCTCGCCGTGCTCTTCGCCATGGCGGCGGACGGCGTGACCGACAATGAATCGGCTGCGCACTGGTTCCAAGCCGCCGCCGATCTCGGTGTCAAGGACAGCCAGTTCAATCTCGGCATCCTGGCGGCGAAGGGCGTCGGCATGAAGCAGAATCTCGAAGAGTCCTACAAATGGTTCGCGCTCGTCGCCAAGACCGGCGACAAGGATGCGGCGGCAAAGCGCGACGAGATCGCCAAGGCGCTCAGGCCCGAGCAGCTCGAACGCGCACGCGCCGCCACGGAGCTGTGGAAGGCAAAGCCGCTCGATCCTGCGGCCAATTCGGCCGATATTCCCGAATCGTGGCAGGACGGCACGCCGCAGACGACCGCCAGCGTCGACATGAAGAAGGTCGTTCAGAACATCCAGCGCATTCTCAACAAGAACGGCTACGAGGCCGGCAATGACGACGGCGTGATGGGCCAGAAAACCAAGGATGCCATCATGGCTTTCCAGACCGACAACGATCTGAAGCCTACCGGCACGGTCGACGAAAAGCTGGTCAAGGCGCTGCTTGCGCGCAAATAACGTCAGATGCGTCGTTTCCGCGACGCCTTTGCCACACATTTGCCTGTTAACTGATTGAGTTGTTTTTTGTTTCGGCGACGTGGCGAGGTTTGACTTCGCCGCCCGGCCGGCGCAAGAACGGACAGGCTTTTGGCGCGAATGCCCGCCACGGTTGCATTCGCCGACGGGCAAACTGATCGAGACTGACGGGTGGGCATCTATCTCCCGATCGCGGAAATTTCCGTCAACATCTTCGTGCTGCTGGCCATGGGCGCGGCGGTGGGCTTCCTCTCGGGCATGTTCGGAGTGGGCGGCGGCTTCCTGATCACGCCGCTGCTGATCTTCTACAACATACCGCCGGCGATCGCAGTCGCCACCGGCGCCAACCAGGTCATCGCCTCCTCCTTCTCCGGCGCATTGTCGCACGTGAAGCGCGGCACGCTCGACTTCAAGCTCGGCGGTGTGCTTTTGGCCGGCGGCATCGTCGGCTCGACCGGCGGCATCTTCGTCTTTGGCTTCTTGCGCCGGCTCGGCCAGCTCGACCTGTTCATCTCGCTGCTCTACGTCGTGCTGCTCGGCACCGTCGGCGGGCTGATGCTGGTCGAGAGCGTCAATGCGCTGCGCGCCGCGCGCAGCGGCGCGGCACCGGTGCTGAAGAAATCCGGCCAGCACAACTGGATCCACCGCTTGCCGCTGAAGATGCGGTTCAGGGCCTCGAAGCTTTTCGTCAGCGTCATCCCCGTGCTCGGCCTCGGCGCCGGCATCGGTTTCCTGTCGTCGATCATGGGCGTCGGCGGCGGCTTCATCATGGTGCCGGCGCTGATCTATCTCTTGAAAGTGCCGACCAACGTCGTCGTCGGCACCTCGCTGTTCCAGATCATCTTCACCTCGGCCTACACCACGCTGGTCCATGCCACCACCAACCAGACGGTCGACGTCATGCTCGCCTTCTTGTTGATGGCGGGCGGCGTCGCCGGCGCGCAATACGGCGCCAAGGCCGGCCAAAGGCTGCGCGGCGAGCAGCTCAGGGCGCTGCTGGCACTGCTGGTCCTGGCGGTTGCCATCCGGCTCGCCATCGATCTGTTCGTGACGCCGCCCAGCCTCTATTCGCTGTCCGGCGCGGATCCGACCTGATGGCGGGTTTTAGGACGTTCCTGGCCGTTGCCTCGCTGTCGCTATTCGCCGCCTCGTCACCGGCAAGAACGCAGACGCCGGTTACCGAAAACATCCAGATCGGCCTGTCCACCGACCATGTCTCGATCACCGCCGGCTTTTCCGGCGCCGACCTCACCATCTTCGGCTCATTGGAAAATGCCGACCCGCGTGTCGCGCGCCAGGGGCGCTACGACATCGTCGTCGTGCTTGAGGGTCCGGCCCGGAAGGTCGTCGTGCGCCGCAAGGACCGGGTGCTCGGCATCTGGATCAATCTGGAGTCCGAGACCTTCAAGAATGTGCCGGTGTCCTATTCGGTGGCGACGACGCGGCCGCTGCAGGACGTCACCGACCCCAACAGCTACAAGCAACTGTCGCTTGGCGCCGCCAACATCTATATGCAGCCGGCCGACGCTGGCGACAGTCCGGCGACCATCCAGGAATTCACCGCAGCGCTGCGCGAGCGCAAGACGGCGACCGGCCTCTACAGCGTGAATGTCGGCGGCGTGCAGTTCCTGTCGCAGAACCTGTTCCGCGCCACCGTCAGGCTCGCCCCCAATGTTCCGGTCGGCACCCACAAGGCACGCGCGTTCCTGTTCAAGAGCGGCCTGTTCATCAAGGAAAGCTCCGCCCAGCTCGAAATCCGCAAATCCGGTTTCGAACAGTCGATCTTCCGCGTCGCCCACGATTATTCTTTCCTGTATGGCGTCTTCGCGGTGTCGTTGGCCATGCTGACCGGCTGGCTCGGAAGGCTCGTCTTCCGGAAGGATTAAACTCTCTTCAAAAGGCGGTTCCCCTTTTTACGCTCGTGGGTTAGACCGCGACCCCGGCCCGGCCGAACACCGGCTGTCGCTCCCCAAATAAAAAATACAGGACTTTGCGATGCGACCAGCATTCGGCGGTATCGACTTCGGCACTTCGAATTCCACCGTCGGCGTGATCAGGGACGGGCAGCCGCAACTGGTGGCGCTGGAAGACGGCGAGGTGACGCTGCCCAGCGCGGTGTTCTTCAATTTCGAGGACAACCGCACCTACTTTGGGCGCCGCGCCATCGCCAACTATACCGACAGCATCGAAGGTCGCCTGATGCGCTCGCTGAAGAGCGTACTCGGCGGTACGCTGGTCCATGAAAAGACGCGCATCAAAACCCGATCGATCGCCTTCACCGAGATCATCGGCCTGTTCGTCGGCCACCTCAGGAAAAGGCTGGAAGAGGATGCGGACGACACGGTTGAGAGCGTGGTGCTCGGTCGCCCCGTGCAGTTCGTCGACGACGATGCCGAGGCCGATGCCAAGGCCGAAGGTGAACTCGAAAACGCGGCCCGTAGCCAGGGCTTCAAGCATATCGCCTTCCAGTTCGAGCCGATCGCGGCGGCGCTCGACTACGAGCAGAAGGTGACGCGCGAAGAACTGGCGCTGATCGTCGACATGGGCGGCGGCACGTCCGATTTCTCGATCGTGCGGGTCTCGCCGCAGCGCGCCCGCTCCCTTGATCGCAAGGACGACATCCTGGCCAGCCGAGGCATCCACATCGGCGGCACCGACTTCGACCGGCTGTTGAGCATCGCCCATGTGATGCCGCAACTCGGCTACCTCTCGCCGACCAAGGACGGCAAGCGCAACTTGCCGGCCAGCTACTTCATTGACCTGGCGACATGGCAGCGCATCAATCTGGTCTACACCGCCCGGGCGATGACGCATCTGCGCCAGATCCGCTACGAGGCGGAACGCGCCGACCTGGTCGACCGCTTCATCGACATCGTCGAGCATCGTTACGGGCACGCGCTGGCCGCTTTGGTCGAGAGGGCCAAGATCGCGCTGACGGAGCAATTTTCTGGTGATGTCGTAGTCGCGCTGCCCGGTGCGAAGTTCGCGACCGAAATTACGCGCGCCGGGCTCGAGGCGACGATCGCCAGGGAAATCGAACGGGTGGCCGCAACGGTTGGTGAGACCATCCGCGACGCGCAGGTGAAACCCTCCGACATCTCCGCGGTGTTCCTGACCGGCGGATCGACCGCCATCCCGCTGGCAAGGCAGCAGATATTGGCCCTGGTGCCGCAGGCGTCGGTCATCGAAGGTGATATGTTCGGCTCGGTCGGGCTTGGGCTGGCGCTCGATGCGCAGCGGAAATTCGGTTGACCCGGCTTACCCGCGGACGGTCTCGCCGGCCCTCACGCCCAGATGCGCCTTGAGCGCCATCTGGGCCAGACTTGCCTGCCGGTCACGATGCGTGATCATGGCGAAATCGCGCTTTGGCAGATCGATCGGCACGGCTCGCAGGCTGCCCTCGGCGACCGCGCGTTCGACGACGAGCTCCGAAATGATGGTGGCGCCGGCGCCGGCCTCGACCGCCTGACGGACCGCCTCGTTGCTCGGCAGCACCAGGAATATCCGCAGGTCTGCGAACGATATCCCTTCGCGGCGGGCAAGATCTTCCAGCACCTCGCGCGTGCCCGATCCGCCTTCCCTGATGATCCAGCGGAGTTCCTTGATATCGGGATGCCCGGGCAAAACTTCGGCGATCTCGGGATGCGAATGCGCCACGACCAGCATCAGGCGATCCACATCGACCTTGGCGCGCCGCAATATGTCCGATTCAGTGCGCCCCTCGACCAGGCCAAAATCAGCCGTACCGTCGAGTACGGTGGTCTCAACCTGCCTGGTGTTGCCGATGGTCACGCTCAGCCTGACGGCGGGATAGGCCTCGTGGAAGGAGGCCAGCCGGCGCGGCAGCCAGTAGCTGGCGATGGTCTGGCTGGCGGCGATGGAAAGGCTGCCGGTGATCGTCTGCGAGACGTGCTCCAGCACGTCGTGGGCGGCAGCCGCCCGTTCGAGCACGGCCTTCGCCTCGGGCAGAAACCTGCGCCCGGTCTGCGCCAGTTCGATGTTGCGACCGACCCGGTTGAACAGCTGGACGCCATGCTGCTGTTCGAGCGAGCGGATGGCGGCCGAGGCGGCCGACTGGGAAATGCCCAGTAGCTCGGCCGCCTTGGTCATGTGCGCCCGTTCGGCGACAGCAACGAATATCCGCAGTTGGTCCAGGGTCATGCGGAGAATTAAGAAACAATTTCGATTGGAATTACAAGAGCAACTTGTTAGACGGATCGATTGCTTTGTTCTAATTTTCCCGGCGGAGTTGGAAAAAAATCGCGGCCAACCTGCAACGGGTAGAAAAGTGATCGGGCGGTTCAAATCCTTGTTTGCCCATTGGACCCGCGGTCTGCGGCGTCGGCTTGCCGGCGACCGTTATCATCCGGAAGAACACTACATGCGCGGCCCCGGGCCGAAGACGAGAGCCAAATTCGCAGACCGCAAAAGCCCCGAATCATGAACCACGGACCGCTGCGCGGCGCCAATTCCGCACCGTCCCAACGGTCGCTTGCCGACACCCGCGCGCCCCACGAGGGTGACGGCGTCGATACCTCGCCTGACGTCTCAGACAGCATCGCCAAGACCACCTGCTACATGTGCGCCTGCCGCTGCGGCATCGACGTCCACATCAAGGACGGCAAGGTGCGCTACATCAACGGCAACAAGGACCATCCGGTCAATCGCGGCGTGCTGTGCGGCAAGGGCAGCGCCGGCATCATGCAGCAATACAGTCCGGCCCGGTTGAAGAAACCGTTGCTGCGCACCGGTCCGCGCGGCTCGGGAGAATTTCGCGAGATCGAGTGGGAGGAGGCTTTCTCGATCGCGACGGAACGGCTTTCGAAAATCCGCCGCACCGATCCGAAGAAACTCGCCTTCTTCACCGGCCGGGACCAGTCGCAATCGTTGACCGGCTGGTGGGCGAGCCAGTTCGGCACGCCGAATTTCGCCGCCCATGGCGGCTTCTGCTCGGTCAACATGGCGGCCGGCGGGCTCTATACGATCGGCGGCTCGTTCTGGGAGTTCGGCGAACCCGACTGGGACAACACCAAATACTTCATGCTGTTCGGCGTCGCCGAGGACCATGATTCCAACCCGATCAAGATCGGTCTCGGCAAGCTCAAGGCGCGCGGCGCCAAGGTGGTCTCGATCAATCCATGCCGCACCGGCTACAACGCCATTGCCGATGACTGGATCGGCATCCGGCCCGGCACCGACGCCCTGTTCGTGTTTGCTCTCATCCATGAACTGCTGAAGGCCGGCCGCGTCGATCTCGATTATTTGCTGCGCTACACCAACGCCCATGTCCTCGTCATCCAGGAGCCGGGTGCAGCAGATGACGGGCTGTTCGCACGCGACAGCGGCGGCAATCCGCTGGCCTGGGACAGGCTGGCCAAAGTCTCGGTCAGCGCCACCGATACCGACGCAAAGCCGGCGCTGACCGGCAACTTCCAGGTCGATGGCCGCCGCTGCGTACCGGTCTTCCAGCTTATCGCAGACCGCTACCTGCACGAGAGTTATTCTCCCGATGCGGTCGCCGAACGCTGCGGCGTTACCGCCGACACCATCCGCCGCATCGCCGCGGAACTGGCGCATGTCGCCTTCGAGCAGGCGATCGAACTGCCGGTGGCGTGGACCGACTGGGCCGGCCGCCGGCACGAGACGATCAAGGGCCGGCCGGTGTCGATGCACGCGATGCGCGGCATCTCGGCGCATTCGAACGGTTTTCACACCTGCCGCGCCATCCACCTGCTGCAAGTACTCCTGGGTACGGTGGACGTGCCCGGCGGGTTTCGCTTCAAGCCGCCTTATCCGCGGTCGGCGCCGCCGGGGCCGAGGCCGGCGGGCAAGGACGTCAGGCCGATGACGCCGCTCGAAGGCATGCCGCTCGGTTTCGTCTGCGGCCCCGACGATCTGCTGGTCGATGACACCGGCACGCCGACCCGTATCGACAAGGCCTATTCCTGGGATGCGCCGCTGGCAGCACACGGGCTCATGCACACGGTCATCCGTAACGCCTGGGCCGGCGATCCCTACAGGATCGACATGCTGTTCATGTACATGTCCAACATGGCTTGGAACTCGTCGATGAATACCGTCGAGACGATGGCGATGCTGACCGATATGGATACGTCAGGCGAGTACAGGATCCCGTTCATCATCTATTCCGACGCCTATTATTCCGAGACCGTGCCGTTCGCCGATCTCGTGCTGCCGGACACCACCTATCTCGAGCGTCATGACTGCATCAGCCTGCTCGACCGGCCGATCAGCCACGCCGATGGACCGGGTGACGCCATCCGCCATCCGGTTGTCGAGCCGGACCGCGACGTGCGGGCGTTCCAGACGGTGCTGATCGAGCTCGGCGCGCGGCTCGGCCTGCCCGGCTTCGTCGCCGACGACGGCTCGGCCAAATACCGCGACTATGCCGATTACATCGTCAATCATGAGCGCAGGCCAGGCATCGGCTCGCTCGCCGGCTGGCGCGGCAAGGACGGAATTTTGATCGGCAAGGGCGATGCCAATCCCGACCAGCTTCAGCGCTACATCGACAATGGCGGCTTCTGGCACCACGATTTTGCCGACGACCAGCGCTACTACAAGATGGCCAACCGATCCTATCTCGAGTTTGCCGAGACCATGGGTTTCATCCCGAAGGCCGAGCCGATCGTGTTCCAGCTCTATTCCGAGCCGATGCAGCGGTTTCGCCTCGCCGCGCGCGGCCATGGCAGGGTGCTGCCGCCGGAGGCGGAGCGCAGCCGCATCGAAACCTATATGGACCCGTTGCCGTTCTGGTACACGCCCTTCGAGGAGGCGGTTGTCGACGTTGAGAAATACCCTCTGCATGCGCTGACGCAGCGGCCGATGCACATGTATCATTCCTGGGGCTCGCAGAACGCCTGGCTCAGACAGATCACCAGCCAGAACCGGCTGTTCGTGCACAGCCGAACCGCCGCCGGCCTCGGGCTTGCCGATGACGACTGGGTTTGGATCGAGAGCATCAACGGCAGGGTCAAGGGACAGATCAAGCTGGTCGACGGGGTCAACGTGGACACGGTGTGGACCTGGAACGCGATCGGCAAGCGGCGCGGCAGTTGGGGGCTGAAGGACGACGCGGCCGAATCCAACCGCGGCTTCCTGCTCAACCACATCATCGGCGACCAGACTTCTGCCGATGCGAACGGCAAGCGCTACTCGAATTCCGATCCGGTGACCGGCCAGGCGGCATGGTTCGACCTGCGCGTCCGCATCGTCAAATGCGCGGCTGAAGAAGCCGGCTTCACCGAGCCGCAGTTCGAGCGCTTCCGGCAGCCACCGCATTTTGAGCCCTCGCCCGACAAGCTCAGTTTCGGCGCTGAATTCCGCCGGGCAAGAGAGAGATCATGACCTGCCTTCCCGCCCATACCGACAAGAAGCTCGGCCTGGTCATCGACCTCGACACCTGCGTCGGTTGCCAGGCCTGCGTTACCGCCTGCAAGGAATGGAACACCGGCGGTCACATGGCGCCGCTGACCGACATCGATCCCTATGGCGGCGATGCCGACGGGGTCTGGTTCAACCGCGTGCACAGCTATGAGCACATGACGGAGATGGGTGGGCGCACGGTCAATTTCCCACGCTCCTGCCTGCATTGCGAGACACCGGCCTGCGTCACCGTCTGCCCGACCGGCGCCTCCTACAAACGGGCCTCGGACGGCATCGTGCTGGTCGACGAAGACAAGTGCATCGGCTGCAAATTGTGCAGCTGGGCCTGCCCCTATGGCGCGCGTGAGTTCGATACCGATGTCGGCGTGATGAAGAAGTGCACGCTGTGCGTCGACCGCATCTACAACGACAATCTGGCGGAAGAAGACCGCGTGCCGGCCTGCGTCGCCGCCTGTCCGACCAGCGCGCGGCACTTTGGCGATCTCGGCGACCCGGCATCGGCGATCTCGCAACTGGTGGCCGAACGCGGCGGGGTCGACCTGATGCCCGAACTCGGCTATCACCCGACCAACAAATATTTGCCGCCGCGCGCCCACACGCCGCGCGCTGCATCGGTGCCGGCGCCGAGGCTCGAACCGTTGCGGGTTGAAGGCGGTTTCCTCGGCTGGGTCGATCGCATGCTTTCGCATTGATCAGCATCCATGCATCCAGCCTTCTCCGTCGTCTTCTTCACCACTGCCACGGGCGCCGGTTACGGCCTGCTCGCGCTGCTCGGCGTGCTGGCCGGACAAGGATTTGTCCCGCCTGATTTCTGGCTCGGCCTCGTCGGCATGGGGCTGGCGCTCGGCCTGATCTCGGCCGGCCTGCTGTCGTCGGCCGGCCATCTCGGCCGACCAGAACGCGCCTGGAGAGCATTCTCGCAATGGCGCAGCTCATGGCTGTCGCGCGAAGGCGTTGCCTCGGTCGCGACCTTCGTGCCGGCGGGATTGTTCGCCTTCGGCTGGCTGTTCCTCGGCCGCACAAACGGCTGGGTGGCCGTCGCCGGGCTGCTGGCTGCGGTGGGCGCGGTCGCCACCGTCTGCACCACCGGCATGATCTATGCCTCGCTGAAGCCGATCGCCCAGTGGCACAGCCGCTTCACTTTGCCCGGCTATCTGATCTTTTCGGCGATGAGCGGCAGCGTGCTTCTCAACGCGCTGCTGCAGGGCTTCGCCCTCGGCTCGACTATCGTTCTGACAGGTTGCGTACTGGTGACCTTGCTCGGCTGGGGCTGGAAGCTGGCAAATTGGCGCTACAATGACAGGCTGGAAATCCCGACCAACGCCAACACCGCTACCGGACTTGCCGGCGGTACGGTGCGGTCGCTGGAATGGCCGCACACCGAAGAAAACTACCTGCTCAAGGAGATGGGCTTTCGCATCGCCCGCAAGCACAAGGCGCGGCTGCGCCAGATCACGCAAGTGCTGGCCTTCGCTCTGCCCGTCTTGCTGCTGATTGCCGCATTCGCCTTGCCATGGCCCTATGCGGCGGTGCTGTCGGCACTCGCCACATCAGCCCAATTCGCCGGCATGCTGGTCGAACGCTGGCTGTTCTTCGCCGAAGCGAAACACACCGTCACCCTCTACTACGGCCTATAGAGCAGCTCAGCCCGGCCGCAGCATCGCGTGGGAAATCGCAAAAATGCGCTCGGTGCCGAGCATATAGGCCATCAGCGTCTCGCGGCGGAACAGCCCGGCATAGGCGCGGTCGAGCACATTCAGCGAGCCGGTATAGGCGCCGAAGGCCGGCATGATCATGCGGCCGCCGTCGCCGGCAAAGCAGCGCCGTCGCACCGAGCGGCCTTGCTGCACGATGCGGGCGCAAGGGTGCAGATGACCTGATATCTCGCCTTCCACTCTCACCGCCGAAGGCTGGTGCCGGAATACGAGAGAGCCGATGGCCAACTCTCGCACCGTCTCGCCGGGCAGGCCGGCCGGCGCATCCGGGTCATGGTTGCCGGCAACCCAGAACCAGTCGCGGCCGGCCATCAGCGCTTCCAGGCGTTCGCGAAAGCTTGCATGCATGCGCGCGGCGCCGCCGCCGTCATGAAAGCTGTCGCCGAGGCTGATGACGATCGCCGGCTGATAATCGGCAATCACCGCCTGCAATCGCAGCAACGTCGCACCGGTATCATAAGGCGGGATCAACGTACCGCGCCGTGCCAGCGACGAGCCCTTTTCCAGATGCAGGTCGGACACGGTCAGAAGCCGAAGCTCGGGAAAATAAAGCACGCCGCGGCGATCGCAGATCGCACGCTCGCCGGCGATGCCGATAGGATCGGCATCCGCCAGGAGCGCCGTCATGGCGAGTGCGAATGTCATTTCGTCCCCATGGCCTCCTCGACCAGCGTTGCCGCATCCATCAGCAGCGTATCATCGGCCTCGCCATGCACCGGCATCTTGCCGATCTCGAGCATGATCGGCACGGCGAGCGGCGAAATCTGCTCGAGGTCTTTATGCACGATTCGTCCCTGGATACGCGAGAGCATCTCGGCAAGTCTGCTGACATCCAGCAGACCCGTGGCCGCGTCGGCACGCGTCGCCTGCAGCAGGATGTGGTCGGGCTCATGGCTGCGCAGGACGTCGTAGATGAGGTCGGTCGAGACGGTGACCTGGCGGCCGCTCTTCTCCTGGCCCGGATGACGCTTTTCGATCAGTCCGGAAATGAGCGCGCAATTGCGAAAGGTGCGCTTCAAAAGCCAGCTGCCGGCCAGCCAGGCTTCGAGATCGTCGCCCAGCATGTCCTGGTCGAAAAGCGCGGCCAGCGACGGTTTCTTCGCCCGGAACATCCTGCCCATATCGGCCAGCGACCATATGGCAAGCGCATAGTCGGTGGCGACGAAGCCGAGCGGCCTGGCTCCCGCCCTGTCGAGCCGGCGGGTAAGCAGCATGCCAAGCGTCTGGTGCGCCAGCCTGCCCTCGAACGGGTAGGCCACCAGATAGTAGCGGTTGCCGCGCGGAAAGGTCTCGATCAGCAGGTCGTCGCGCTTCGGCAGCACCGATTTGTCGGCCTGGAAGCGCAGCCAGTCGGCGACCTGTTCCGGCAGCTTCTTCCATCGCTGCGGGTCATCCAGCATGATGCGGACCTGTTCGGCGAGGTAAGTCGAAAGCGGGAATTTGCCGCCACCATAATAGGGCACCTTGGCGTCACTGCCGGGCGCATTCGACACGAAACATTCATTGTCGCGGATGCCCTCGAAGCGCAGCACCTTGCCGGCGAACATGAAGGTGTCGCCATGCGTCAGCGTTTCGAGGAACGCCTCCTCGATCTTGCCGAGAACCCGACCGCCGCGCGAGGCAGAGCCTTTGCTGCCGGCCTTGACATAACGCACGTTGAGCGCCGGCACCTCGATGATGGTGCCGACATTCAGCCGGTACTGCTGGGCGATGCGAGGATTGGAGACGCGCCACAGCCCGTCCTTGTTCAGGCGGATGCGGGCGTACCGCTCGTAGTTCTTCAGCGCATATCCGCCGGTGGCGACGAAGTCGACGACACGATCGAACGTCGGCCGGTCGAGTTCGGCATAGGGCGCGGCGGTTCGCACCTCCTCGAACAGCGCATCGGCATAAAAAGGCGCGCCGCAGGCGCAACCCAGGACATGCTGCGCCAGCACGTCGAGCCCGCCATTGACCAGTGGCGGCGTGTCCTGGGCGCCGAGATAATTGGCGTCGAGCGCCGCCCGGCATTCCAGCACCTCGAAGCGGTTGGCCGGAATCAGGATCGCCTTCGACGGCTCATCCATGCGGTGGTTGGCGCGGCCGATGCGCTGCGCCAGCCGGCTCGCACCTTTGGGAGCGCCGACATGCACGACCAGGTCGACATCGCCCCAGTCGATGCCGAGGTCGAGCGTCGACGTGGCGACGATGGCACGCAAGGCATTCTCGCCCATGGCTTTTTCGACGCGCCGACGCTGGGCGACATCGAGCGAGCCGTGATGCAGCGCGATCGGCAAAGTGTCCTCATTGACCCGCCACAATTCCTGGAACAGCAGTTCGGCCTGGCTGCGCGTGTTGACGAACAGCAGGGTCGTCTTGTGTCGCTTGATCTCGCTATAGATCTCCGTTGTCGCGTAGCGGGCCGAATGTCCGGCCCACGGCACGTGCTGTTCCGAGTCGAGGATGGAGATGTCGGGCCTGGCGCCTCCGGTGACGACGATCAATTCGGCCATGCAGCCGGGTGGATTCTGGCTGACCAGCCAGCGCCGCAATTCGTCCGGCTCGGCAACCGTCGCCGACAGGCCGATCGTCTGCAAGCTGGGAACAAAGGATCGCAGCCGAGCCAGCCCGAGCGACAGGAGATGCCCGCGCTTCGACGTCACCAAGGAATGCAGTTCGTCGAGCACGACATAGCGCAGATCCTCGAAGAAGCGCCTGGCGTCGGGCGCAGCAATCAGCAGCGCCAGTTGCTCGGGCGTCGTCAGAAGGATGTCGGGCGGGGCCAGCTTCTGCCGCTGGCGCTTGTGCGCGGGCGTGTCGCCGGTGCGCGTCTCGATGGTGAGAGATAGGCCGATCTCTTCCACCGGCTTGCCGAGATTGCGCTCGATGTCGACGGCCAGCGCTTTCAGCGGCGAGATGTACAGCGTATGGATGCCGCGACGCGCCTGCCCTGGCTTTCCCCCTGGCCGCCCGGCCAACTCGGTTAGTGAAGGCAGAAATCCGGCCAGCGTCTTGCCGGCGCCGGTCGGCGCGATCAGCAGAACCGATTGCCCGGCCTGGGCAGTCGCCAGCAATTCTATCTGGTGGGCGCGCGGCGACCAGCCTCTTTGCGCGAACCATTTGAGGAATGGCTCGGGCAAGCGCACGGCGGCATTCTGTTCGGCGAGGCGCGGCTGCTCTGTCACCCGCCAGAGGTAGCGCGGCGCCGTGCAATCGCCAAGCAGAATCGGAACAAAAGGTGATCGTGCGCTTTTCCTTCTCCCCCTTGTGGGGCATCGGCAATGCTCGGTCGCTATTGAGGTTGGCGCTCTACGGCGCCCCCCTCTGTCCTGCCGGACATCTCCCCCACTTGGGGGGAGATCGGCAGTTCCGCCGACAGCGCCTCTTTTTCGAGGTTGGCGATTGGCGAAATCAAAGATGACGGCCAATCTCCCCCCTTGTGGGGGAGATCGGCAGCTTCGCTTTGGCCGCCAATCCTGCAACGTTGGTGATTAGAGAAGGAAAAGCGCTTGCGCTACGGCCGCCTAAACCCTGTCGGACCGCCATAGAGATAGCCGATGCGGGCGAGGGCTTGCCTGAACCCTTCACGCGAGACCAGCATGGTGTGGCCGTTGGCGTGGATCATCGTTTCCGGGTCGGCCATGACAGCGACATGGCCTTTCCAGAACACCAGGTCGCCGCGCCGCAACCCGGCAAGATCCGGACCCGGGTCGAGCGGCTCGCCGATGGTCGCCGCCTGCATGTCGGAATCGCGCAGCACTTGCCTGCCGGTCATGTGCATCGCCAGTTGCACGAGGCCGGAGCAATCGATGCCGAAGCCGGAGGCGCCGCCCCACAGATAGGGGGTGCCGAGAAAAGTCTCCGCGACCGCGACATAGTCGGCAGCCGGCTCTCCTAGAGGCCTGAGATGGCCTGAGATGACTGCCTCGCCGGACGGCAGCAACGCATAATGCGTGCCGCGCGTTTCTGCCGCGCCGGTCACCGTCAGCGCCGATCCCATCGACAGTTGCCCGCTCAGCGGAAGCCGCAAATCAGGTCCCGGATAGAGGAAGGTGCGCGGCACCGAGACGACATGGGTGGGCGCATGGTCCCGTCCGCCCAGCACGGTGTCGGCGACATAGCCGACATAGCCGTCGCGCTCCGACTGGATCCAGGCCCAGCCCTCGGCATCTTCGAAGACGAGGACGTCGTCACCGAACAGGGCTTGCGTGTTGACGCCGGCATCCGGCCGCGGCGCCTTGCGGATGTCGGCCACTGCGGCTGAAACCCGCGCTGGCCGCCCGGCGACGAAGCGATCGGCGGCGACCTCGCCTTCCAGCCTGATATCGGCGAGATCGGAACGGAAGGCGTGAAGGCGGGCATCCCTGGCGGTCAAATCGGCAACTCGGTGTCAGAAGGGCGGTTCGGTCAGATGGGCAATTCCTGGGCTCTGGCGATGATAACATCGCCGAAGCGCTCGACAAAGAGAGCACCTTCCACGGTTCGCTTGACCAGCACGTTGCGCTTGTCGAGCTCATCGCGATGGCGCGAAACCAGCTTCATTGCGCCCATCGTGTCGAGCGCCCTGGTGATCACCGGCTTGGTGACATTGAGCCGCGCGGCGAGGCCGCGCACCGTATGCGGCGGTGGATCGAGATAGATCGTGAACAGGATCGCCGTCTGGCGCATGGTGAGGTCCGGCGCATCGTCGCGCACCTGGTGCAGCATCACCTGCTGCCACAGTCGCAAGGCCTGGCTCGGGCGCATCGAAATCGACATCCGGCCACAATGACGGCAAATTGTTTCGGTTCCGTTTCAGTCACGAGAATGTCCTGCACCGCGCCGTCAGGCGTAGCGTTTCGAGATCACCCTTTCCAGCGCGCGGATGCCTTGCGCCTCGCCGCCGGCGAGACCGTACGGACGATCGGACGGGTTCCAGGCGAAGATGTCGAAATGCGCCCAGGCGGCGGTCTTCTCGACGAAGCGCTTCAGGAAAAGCGCCGCGGTGATCGAGCCGGCGAAACTGTCTGACGTGACATTGTTGATGTCGGCGATCTTCGACGACAGCTTTGCGCCATAGGGTTTCCACAGCGGCATGCGCCACAGTGGATCCTCGACTGCGACCGAGGCCGCAGCCAGGTCGGAGGCCAGCGCTTCATCGCCGGTGTAGAACGGTGGCAGATCGGGACCGAGCGCGACGCGAGCAGCCCCGGTCAAGGTCGCCATGTCGATCAGCAGTTGCGGCTCGTCGTCATCCGCCAGAGCCAAGGCGTCCGCCAGCACCAGCCGTCCCTCGGCGTCGGTGTTGCCGATCTCGACGGTGATGCCCTTGCGGCTCACCAGCACGTCGCCGGGCCGGAAGGCGTTGCCGGCAATCGAATTTTCGACCGCCGGGATCAGCACACGCAGCCGGACCTTCAGCCCGGCGGCCATGATCATCAAGGCGAGGCCCAACACGTTGGCCGCGCCGCCCATGTCCTTTTTCATCAAGAGCATGCCCGAGGACGGCTTGATGTCGAGACCCCCGGTGTCGAAGCAGACGCCCTTGCCGACCAGCGTCACCTTCGGGGCGTTCTCCGGTCCCCAGATCATGTCGATCAGCCGCGGTGCGCCTGATGAAGCGCGGCCGACCGCATGGATCATCGGGAAATTCTTCTTGAGCAGGTCGTCGCCCCTGGTCACCGACACTTCGGCGTCGTACGTCCCGGCCAGCGTCCGAACTGCCTTCTCCAACTCGTCAGGTCCCATGTCGCTGGTCGGCGTGTTGACCAGATTGCGCGTCAGGAAAACGCCCTCGGCGATGCGGCGAACGTAAGCCCCTTCAGCGCCGGGGGGCAGCGAGAAACGCAGCGTCCTGCCAGGCTTTTTGCCATAGCGGGTGAAGACATAGCCGCCGAGCGCCAATGCGATGGCCGCGATTTCCGGCTCGGCCAGTGTGGAGGCGAAATGCCAGTCGCCTGCGGGCAAGGCTCTCGCCAGCGCGCCGATGGCAAGCGCGCCTTCGCCGTCGCCCGTGCCGAACAGGGCGCCGGCGAGCGCGCCGTTTTCGCCGGGCAGGATCAGCGTCCTGCCGGCCTGACCGGAAAAGCCGTTGGCCCTGGCCCAGGCGAGCGAGGAGGAAGCAAGCCCTGCCGCATCCAGTCTATCCTTCGCCACCAGATGAACCGGCAGCGTGGTCTTCAGTTCTCTCTCGATGAGTTCGACTGGCATTCGACGGTCTCCGGCTTCCGAGTCGGCGCGTTTTAACGATCCGTTAGGGTTAACAGAATATTTCTGCGGGAGGGAAGATGGCCACGTAAAAGCCAATGTGACGAATGGAGGCCCTGGTGCAGATGCCGACCAACCGCATGACCAACGCCACGGCCAAGCGGCTGATCACCACGGCGTTTATAATAGCGCTCGCGGCCAGCGTTGCAGGCTGCGGGACCAGCAAGCTGACGACCGGCTCGATCGGACGCCCCAGCGGCAAACCCTTGGAAACCATGTCGGCCGGCGAGTTGCACAAGGCGACGATCGCGCTGGGTCAGTCCTACGCCAAGAACCCCAACGACAAGCGGATCGCGACGAATTATGCCGCGGCGCTGCAAATGGATGGCGACGCCGACCAGTCGCTCGCCGTGATGCGCAAACTGGCAATCGTCCTGCCGAAGGACCGCGACGTGCTCGCCGCCTATGGCAAGGCCCTGGCCGCCAACGGGCAGTTCGAGCCGGCGCTCGACGCGGTGCGCCGCGCGCAGACACCGGAATATCCCGACTGGAAGCTGGTGTCGGCGGAAGCCGCTATTCTCGACCAGCTTGGCCAGAGAGACGGGGCGCGCCAAAATTACCGCAAGGCGCTTGACCTCAAGCCGAACGAACCTTCGATCCTTTCCAATCTCGGCATGTCCTATGTTCTGGAAGGTGACCTGCGCACGGCTGAAACCTATATGCGCTCGGCCGCCCAGCAGCCGAATGCCGACAGCCGCGTCCGCCAGAACCTGGCGCTGGTCGTCGGCCTGCAGGGCCGCTTCGACGAGGCCGAGACGATCGCCTCGCAGGAGCTGTCGCCCGAACAGGCGCAGGCGAACGTGACTTACCTTCGCCAGATGCTCGCCCAGCAGAATGCCTGGAGCCAGCTCAAGGACCAGGACAAGACAAAGCCCGCCACCAACTGACGGCGGCTCGTCATACATATCGATGTCGACGCTGCCCCTCATTGCCCTACCGGGCATTTCTCCCCGTAAACGGGGAGAAAGAAGCTGACTGGCCCATCAGCGCCCTTCCTGAAACGCTTGTCGTTGGCGAAACCTTCGACGACGCGGCTTTCTCCCCGTCACTATACGGGGAGAAATGCCCGGCAGGGCAATGAGGGGCAGCGCCGGCCTGTCAAGAATGCATTACTGGCTGCTCGATGACGGCTGGTCGCCGAAAATGCCGCGCTCGCTGACCTGGATGCCGGCGGGACCCAGAATGATGGCGAACAGCACCGGCAGGAAGAACAGGATCATCGGCACGGTGAGCTTCGGCGGCAAGGCCGCGGCCTTCTTCTCGGCGGCGTTCATGCGCATGTCGCGGCTTTCGCCGGCAAGCACGCGCAGTGCGTGCGCCACCGGCGTGCCGTAGCGCTCGGCCTGGACCAGCGCCTGCGACACCGACTTGACCGATTCCAGGCCGGTGCGGCTTGCTAGGTTCTCGTAGGCCTGCTTGCGCTCCTGCAAGTAGGAAAGCTCGGCATTGGTCAGGATGAACTCTTCGGCAAGCGCCACCGACTGCGCGCCGATCTCGTCGGCGACCTTATGAAACGCCGCCTCCACCGACATGCCGGATTCGACGCAGATAAGCATCAGGTCGAGCGCGTCCGGCCACGCCATCTGGATCGACTGCTTGCGCTTGGTGGCGCGGTTGTTGACATAGAGCACCGGCGCGTAAAAACCGGCATAGGCGACGACGATACAGACGAACAACTTGATGAGAGGCGGCTGCTCCGGCAACCCGCCGAGCACGAACAGATAGATCGCAGCCAGGGCAAAGCCGACAAACGGCAGGATCAGACGGAAGAAAAGGAAACGCGTCAACGGATTCTGCCCGCGGAAGCCAGCCACCTTGAGTTTCTGCAAGGTGCCTTCATCGGCCAGGGCGCGCCTGAGGTCCAGCCGGTCGACAATATTGCGCATGCCGATCGACTGTTGCTCGCGCAGGCCCTTGCGGCGGCGATCGGCATCGAGGGCAAGCCGCGCACGCTGCTTGGCGCGCAGTTCGTCGCGCTCCAGCGCCACCGATTTCATGCGCGCCTTGAGCTGGTTTCCGCCAAAGGCAGGCAGCAGCGTGAACACGGTGGCAAACACCGCAATGCCGACCAGCAGGGCAATCAGAAATGCCGGATCGGTAAGGGTTTTGACGACGTTCTCAGTCATGCGCTAAACCTCGAAGTTCATCATCTTGCGCATCACCAGGATGCCGATCGACATCCAGACCGCGGAGCAGCCGAGGATCAGATTGCCGACGCTGGTGGTGAACAATGGCATGATGTAGTTCGGGCTTGTCAGGTACACGAGACAGGCGACGACGAATGGCAAGGCGCCGATGATCACCGCTGACGCCTTCGCTTCCATCGACAGCGCCTGGACCTTTGCCTTCATCTTCTTGCGGTCGCGAAGCACGCGCGAAAGATTGCCCAGAGCCTCCGACAGATTGCCGCCGGCCTGGGACTGGATCTGGATGACGATGCCGAAGAAGCTCGCCTCGGTGCACGGCATCGTCTCGGCCATGCGCAGGCTGGCGTCGGGGATCGACAGGCCCATCTGCTGCGAATCGATGATGCGGCGGAACTCGGTCTTGACCGGTTCGGGGGATTCATTGGCGATCAGGCGGACGGCGTCGTTCAGCGGCAGGCCGGATTTGACCGCACGCACGATGATGTCGAGCGCGTTCGGAAATTCGTTGAGGAACGCCTTGACCCGGCGCGCGCGGCTAAACGAAACGAACCAGCGTGGCAGGCCGAGGCCACCGACCAGCAGCGCACCCGGCAAGACATACAAAGGCGCACCGGCGAACCAGGCAAGAAACGTCAGGACGACGCCGCAAACCGCCGAGTAGAGATAGAAGCGCTCGAGCGAGACCTTCATGCCTGCCTGACGGATCTGGGCCTTCAGGGGCGGCTTTTTGGCGAGGCTCTGGCTGGTTTTGTGCTTCTGTTCGAGGTCCTTCAGTGAATCCTGAACCGATTTGCGCCGCTTGGCCGCTTCCGCCACGCGATCGCGCGAAGCCTTGACGACGGCACCATCCGTCTCGGCGGTCTTGATCGTTTCAAGCCGCCTGCCGACCTGCTTTTCAGTGCTGATCCGGTTGAACAGAAAAGCATAGGCGACCGCGCCGGCGCTGAGGCCGGCGAGCACGATGAATGCCAATACGGTGCCGTCAATTCCAAACATCGGCCCTGGCCCCTACGCCTCCAGATGAATCAGTCAGCGCGTTTCTCCATCGCCTCGAGCGCATTGGCGAGGCGCTGTTCCTCGCCATAGTAGCGGGCGCGCTCCCAGAAATGCGGACGACCGATGCCTGTCGAAACGTGCTCGCCCAGCAGCCTGCCGTTCGCGTCCTCGCCTTTGATGTTGTAGAGAACGATGTCCTGCGTGATGATGACGTCGCCCTCCATTCCGATCACCTCGGTGATGTGGGTGATGCGCCGCGATCCGTCGCGCAGACGTGCGGCCTGGATGATCACGTCGACGGAACCGACCACGATTTCACGCACGGTTTTCTGCGGCAGCGTGTAACCGCCCATCGCGATCATCGATTCGATACGGTTCAGGCATTCGCGCGGGCTGTTCGAGTGGATAGTGCCCATCGAGCCGTCATGGCCGGTGTTCATCGCCTGCAGAAGATCGAACACTTCAGGTCCGCGCACTTCGCCGACGATGATGCGCTCGGGCCGCATGCGCAGGCAGTTCTTGACCAGATCGCGCATGGTCACCTCGCCCTCGCCCTCGAGGTTGGGCGGGCGGGTTTCCAGACGCACGACATGCGGCTGCTGCAGTTGCAGCTCGGCCGAGTCCTCGCAGGTGATGACGCGCTCATCGCGGTCGATATAGTTGGTCAGGCAATTGAGCAGCGTCGTCTTGCCCGAACCGGTACCGCCTGAAATGACGATGTTGCAGCGGACGCGGCCAATGATCTTGAGAATCTCGGCGCCGGGCGGCGAAATGGCGCCGAACTTGACCAGCTGGTCGAGTGTCAGCTTGTCCTTCTTGAACTTGCGGATGGTGAGAGCTGCGCCGTCGATGGCGAGCGGCGGCGCGATGACGTTGACGCGGGAGCCGTCGGGAAGGCGCGCGTCGCAGATCGGGCTCGATTCATCGACGCGGCGGCCAACCTGGCTGACGATGCGCTGACAGATGTTGAGGAGCTGCTGGTTATCGCGAAAACGGATGCCGGTCTGCTCGACCTTGCCGTTGACCTCGATATAGACGTCCTTGGAGCCGTTGACCATGATGTCGGCGATGTCGTCGCGGGCGAGCAACGGCTCCAGCGGCCCATAACCGAGCACGTCATTACAGATATCCTCGAGCAGTTCTTCCTGCTCGGCGATCGACATCGCGAAATTCTTGATCGCGATGATGTCGTTGACGATGTCGCGGATTTCCTCGCGTGCGCTTTCGGGATCGAGCTTGGCGAGTTGCGACAGGTCGATGGTGTCGATGAGCGCGGCAAAGACCTGGCTCTTGGTGTCGTAATAGGTTTCGCTCTTTTGGCGCTGGAGCTTTTTCGGCTCCGGGGCCAATGGCGGCGCCTCGACCGCACGGCGTGCGGGCGGCGCGGCAGACGCGCCAGGCGTGCCGGACGACGGCGGCGGTGCGGGTTTGGCGAGAACCGCCGTTTCCGCAGGTTTTGCCGCCGGCGTGGCAGGCGCAGATGCCGGCTGACGGAATTCCGGGGTGAACCGGCTGCCGTCGTCGCTACCTCTTTTGCCAAACATGATCGATTACCAATTCCGCTCCGGAAGCATCACTTCTTGCCGCGCGAGAGCTTGCCAAGGAGATTGCCGAGGCCCGCTTTCTTTCTTGCCTTGATTTCGCTGCGCCCGGTCAGCACATGCGCAATTTCGTTGATCGTGCCGACAACCGGGTTCCTGGCATCCATTTCGCCGAGCATGCGCCCGTTGTTGGCGGCGTTTCCGAACAGCAGCGGCTCGAAGGCAATGACCGACATCGGCGACAGGCCGAGCGAGTCGGCGAAGTCGGACGACGAAATCTCCGGGCGCTTCGGCACTCCGGCCTGGTTGATGATCAGCTTCGGCGGCGGATCGTTCGGGCGAAGCCGCTTGAACATGTCGGCCAGATTCTTGGTGTTGCGCAGATTGGCCAGCTCCGGCGTCGCCGTGATCACGATCTCGTCGGCTTTGACCAGTATGTTCTTGGTCCAGCCCGTCCAGACGTGCGGAACATCGAGCACCAGCAGCGGCACGCTGCGCTGCGCCGTGTCGATAAGCTGGGTGAAAGCCTCCGGGTCGAAATCGTAGACCCGATCGAGCGTTGAAGGCGCTGCAAGCAGCGACAGGTGCTCGGCGCACTGGGCAAGCAGCCGATCGAGATAGACCTCGTCGAGGCGCTCCGGTGAGAAAACGGCTTCGGCAATGCCTTGCGCCGGATCCTGATCGAAATTGATGTTGGCGGTTCCGAAAGCCAGGTCGAGGTCGGCGACAACCACTTCCGACTTGAACAGCGACGACATCGCCCAGGCCACATTATGGGCAATGGTCGAGGAGCCGACGCCACCCTTGGCGCCGATGAAGGCGATCGAGCGTCCGATCGGCTCGGCTTCCGGATCAACGAAAATCGTCGAAATCACGCTGACGATATCGGCCATCGATACCGGCGCGATGACATATTCGGAAATGCCGGAGCGGATGAGCTCGCGATAGAGCCCGACATCGTTGTAGTGGCCGATGACCACGACCTTCGAGGTCGGATCGCAGTATTCGGAGAGCTGCGTGAGCTGCTCGAGCAATTGCTTCGGCTCGCTGCGCGATTCCAGCAGGATCAGGTTCGGCGTCGGCGCCGATTGGTAGAACTCGATGGCGGTGGCGATGCCGCCCATATGGACCTTCAGATGGGCGTTGGCCATGCGGCGATCCTCGCCGGCGCGCTCGATCGGATTGGCAACGCCCTCGGTCTCGCAAAATGCCTGGATCGAGATGCGCGGAATCGGCCGCAGCGCCTGCATGGCGGCGACATCCTGCTGCGAGCTTTCGCCGCCGTCTAACCCCGTGTCGTAGGCAAGATTGCTCATTGTCATTTCTTTCCGTGACTTGTCTTCCCGTGACTGGCGCGGCTCAAGCTCAATACTCGACTTCCGAATTGCCGAGGAACTCGTCCGAAATGCCTCGCTCGCGGTAGACGTCGATCACCCCGCTGCGATTTTCTGCGTCGATAACGGATTGCTTGCGGGGCCCGAGCAGATCGGTAGGGTTTGCGATCTGGGCGGCAAGATTGTTCTGATACGAGCAGCCGAAATCGGCATAGTGCTTGTTTTCCGAGGTCTGCAGCAGGTCTTCGGGCCAGCGTCCGCATCTGCCGGTCTGCGCCTTCACCGTGACATAGGCGACGCGGATCGGCGCGGACGCTTCGGGCGAAGCCGACTGGTAGGTGGTGATGACGATCCGGCTGCGGCTGATGCCGCTGGCAATCGCAAGCCTGGCGAAATCGCGACCGGCCGCGGTCGCGGCGATCTCGTTCGCCGAACCGCTCGGGATCGAGATCGTCAAGGTCGGAGCGGCGCTCTTGTCATAGCCATCCAGGAAGCCGAGAAGCGTGTCGCGCTGCGACCCGGTCATACCGCGATCGCCGGCGCCGACCGGAAGGTCGATCTTCTGGTTTTTCTCGGCAATGACGATCGGATGGTTGGTGCGATAGTCGTCCGGAACAGCGCCGACAGTGATGCTGTCCCGGTTGGCGCAGCCCGCCAGCAATGCCGCGACCGCAACCGCCAGGAGCGGAACGACCGGCTGGCTGATCCGCGACCGGCCGGACCGCATCGCTGCGATGATTGTCCTTGGCTTCAATGCTGACCGAGACATGTCCGCTTCCCCCTTACTTGTAGATGAAGCCGACGACGCCGTGGTAACGGCCGTTGGGCTTGTCGGTCTGCATGGTGCCGTAGACGCGATTGACACGGCCAAGGAACATGCCGGCGCCATCGCTGGCGGCGTTGAAATTGTCATCCGGCTTGGCAAGGGCGTTGCGCGTCACCGGCTTCACCAGATAGGGCGTGATTATGATGACCAGCTCGGTCTCGTTGCGGACGAAGTCCCGGCTGCGGAACAGCGTGCCGAGCACCGGAATCTTGGTCAACCCAGGCAGGCCGTTGACGGCTTGCCTGATGTCGTCTCGTACCAGGCCGGCGATCATCATCGAGCCGCCGGAAGGCAGCTCCACCGTCGTGTCGGCCAAGCGTTTCCGGAGCGACAGGACGTTCGTGCCGGGGCTTGTCACACCCTCGGACAAGGATACCGATGCCTCGGTCGTCGGCTCGGAAACCGACGTCCTGACCTTCAGGCTGATGCGGCCGGGAGACAGCACCACCGGCTGGAATTCCAAGCCAATGCCGTATTCGAGCTTCTCGATGTCATACGTCTTCAAACCGGTCTGGTTATCGTCGGACACAGCTTGGGAAACGCCGGTCACCATATTGTACTCGCCGCCGACCTTGAAGGTCGCCTTCTCGCCGGATACGGCCGTCAACGTCGGCTCGGCCAGGGTTTTCATGACGCCTGACTGTTCCATGGCGTTGATGTAGGCGTCGAGCGTCGAGGTGCCGATAGCCAGGCCAGAGTTCGACAGCGACTTGCCCAGGCCGGTGAAATTGTCGCTTACCGCGGCCCAACTGATGCCGTTGCTGCTGCCGCTGCCGATCAGGTTGACGCCGAGCTGCTTCATCACCGAGCGGCTGACCTCGGCCACCGTCACTTTCAGCGTCACCTGGTCGTCGCCGATGATCTGCAGCAGGTTGACGATCTGGCTGACGCGACGCTCGGAATCCGGATTGTCGATGTCGACACCGGCTTCGGCCGAGCCGCCGGAGGCGGTCTGCGAATACTGTCCCGTGGTCGCTTCACCGCCGGACACGAAGATGGTGGCCAGCTGTTCCGCGCGCTTGGCATCCAGCGGAGTGTCCACGGTTCCGGTCAGGACGACGTTGTCGTTCAGCAATTCGACCGTGATGCTCGATGACGGTATGAAGCGCCTGATATAGTCTTCCAGTCCGGCGACGTCACGTTCGACCGCCAGGTCGAGGCTGACGATCTGTTCGCCATTGGGGCCGAAGACGAAGATGTTGGTGTCGCCGACCGCCTTTCCGAAGAGATAGATGCGCCTGGCGGTGCGGGTCACCGCATCGGCGACCGCCGGGTTGGCGACGAGAATATCATAGGCATCGCTCGGCAGGTCAATGACCACCGATTTGTTGAGGCCGAGCTTGACCCGCTGGGTGGCGGTCGAAGCCGACACCTCGGCGCCTGCCGCATTCGCCTCGATGAGGCCATGTGCATTCGTTCCAAGCAGGAACAGGCCGAGAGCCGCAGCCAGTGTGACCGGAGCGTTTAACCTCATTGCCTTGCTCCCACTTCGGAAACTTCGCCCGACTTGATCAGGCGCACTGTTCCGCGCCGGCCATTGCCGGAAACGAGATAGTCGGCCTCGCCCAGATTCTTCTCCTGGGTGTCGGTGATCGACCGCAGCGCCAATGTCAGGCGATCCGCCATCTGCTGGGCGACGGTGATGATTTCCGCCTGCTGCGGTGTCAGTTCCAGCGTCGCGGTCTGGCCGACCCTGGTCCGCTTGCCTTCCTCGTCCTCCTGGATGGTCTGGTCGATCGCCAGGACGCGAATGTTCTTGAGGATGGTCTCGGTGGTAAAGCCGCTGCCGCCGGCTGCCGGATCGGCCCTGCGGGTCATGATGACGTCGACGAAATCATTGGGAAGTATGAAGCCGCCGGCCGACGTGTCGGCCGATACGGCTGTGGCGACGGCCCGCATGCCGGAGGGCAGGATCGACGACATGAAGCTCTGTCCCTCGCCGATCAGCTTGGAGCGCCGCAACGGCTCACCGGCATACATCGCCACACGGGCGACGCCGCCTTTCAGCTTCTCCAGCGCATCGGGCTCCGCGGCGCGGGTTATGAAATTCGCGTTGATGCCGTCGGCCGGCCAGGACTGCCAACTGATGTTGTTCTCCAGCGGACTGCCCATCGGAACGTCGCCGGACAGGACAAGCACGTCCTGCAGCGCGATTGCCGGCGCCTGGGGGCCGGAATCGACGATTTGAGGCGGCGGCGTCGCCACCATGTTTTTTGCGACATATCCTGCGCCACCCGCCGCGGCGACCGCCACGCCCAGAATGATCAGTCGGGATGCTGGCATCTGTCCGAACCTCGTCCTTGGCAAACAAACTAGCCAAGCCGGACCATGCAGCGGCAATCGTCAAAACAAGGTTAATTTAATACTTACGATCGTGATTAATTTAAGGTTTACATAAATTTGAGGCATCGGTCCGGACCGCAAAAAAGGCGGCCAAAGCCGCCTGTTTAAACGCCAAATCGAATGTGAAAGGCAGGCCTGACGCGGGAAGAATCAGGCCGCCAGGCTTGCGAGCGCCCATGCCATCAACGGGGAAGCCGGAAAGGTGAGCAGGCCGCCAATGCCAAGCGCAATGCCATAGGGAACGCCTGATGTCTCGTCGGCGAAATGGCGTAAAAACGGATTGTGGCTTGTGACGGCCGCAAGCGGCGATTTCCGATAGACGAGGATGGCGAGCGTCAGCAGGCCGCCGATGACGGTCGAGACCAGGAGATATTCGACGAGGTGGATGTTCAGCCCCATCCAGACGGCGCTGGCGGCCAGCAGCTTGGCGTCGCCGCCGCCCATGCCGCCGAGCGCGAACAGCCCGAAGGTCACGGCGAGGACCAGGCCGCCGGCGGCAAAATGCCAGCCATAGCTTGCCCAGTCCATGCCGGTCAGCGGCGCGACCAGGGCGAAGACGGCGACAAGCAGCACAGGCACGCGATTGGCGATCGTCATCGACAGCATGTCGGAGATCGCGGCAAAAAGCATGCAGAACGGAAAGACAACGAAGATCAGGGCTTCAAGCATGGGCGTGGCGCCTGTGGTCAAACTGTGGCCGGCCCCAGCCTAGGCATGTCCGATTAACGATTGGTGAGGCCGAAATTTCAAATCGTCCGATACGATTAGATAAGGGCCGCCAGTGCGGCGGCCCTTATCTGGAAACAGCTGAGCGCCGCTAGCTGCCTTAGGGGGCGACGGGGGCGTTGGTCACCGCGTTTCCGATAACGTTGAACTTGGTGTTCAGCGCGGTGCCGAGCTGGCCGGCGCCGACCATGATGGCGAGCGCGATGAGAGCGGCGATCAGACCGTATTCGATGGCGGTCGCGCCGGATTCGTCCTTCACAAAACGTGCAATGAGATTAGACATTCGAGAGCTCCTACTCCAGGTGTTACAGCAATTCCGTCAACTTCTCTGTTGGCTGATCGGATACTGCCAATCTATCGAGAAGCTCTTTCAATCGGCTTAATAAACAGCCTTACCGATTCCTTTCCGGCCTCGATGGCATTGCCTGGTTAATTGTAGACTAAGCGACGCCTATGGATCCGACAGGCACGGCAGGCTGCGAAAGGCGCAATTTAGCGACCTGGTTCCTCGACACAGTGATGTTGATGATCGGTGATCGGCAACGAACGTCGATTTGAGACTAGCGGATGCATCCCCCCTTCGTCATCCAGAGCGAAGCGACGCGGCGCCACCCCGTTCCGCGAAAAAGCTCGAACCATTCTGGATTGGCCATCTCGATCAGCTCGATCTTCCACTGGCGCGGCCAGCGCTACAGCGACTTCTCGCGCCGGATGGAGTCGCGAATGTCGAAATGTTCCTCGTACCAGACCAGGCGCTGCACGCCGTAGCGGCTGGTGAAGCGCGAGCCTGCGCCGGATTTGTGCTCCGGCATGCGGCGGCCAAGATCGTCTGTTCGCGGATGTAGATCGTGCCGCGCTTCTGGCTCGCGGTCATATAGCCGGTCATGGACAAAGGGTAGCTCGGACCGTTGCGGATGCAAGTGCCGTTCTGGGCCGCTGCATTCTTCGGCTGATGTCACGGCATGGATCCCAGGGTCTGCGCTGCGTCGCTTCGCTCCTTGCTCCGCCCTAGGATGACGAAGACATGGTGGCTTGTGGCTAACCCGGATATCTCACACAGTTGAAGTGCATCGGGGCTGCGAATCAGAGAAAATTGTTTTGCGACAACAGCTTAGCTTTGATTGCGAGGCGCCCCGATGCAAACAGAGTGTAGCGCAGAACAGTTTGATTTTGCACCCGTCGAAAAGCGCGGGGTTGTGGCTGGTTTTGACGGCGGGACGATCACTTCGGATGCCGGCGCGCTTCTGCTGGGGCTGACGGACCGGGCGATCGGACTGGTCGGCCGCTTTGCCCGTTGCTTCACGGACGCGCGCAACGGGGACTTGATCGAGCATGAAGTGAAGACACTGGTTGGCCAGCGCATCTTCGCCATGGCGCTCGGCTATGAAGACCAAGCAAGATCAGTGCTTTCGCTGCGGTCCGGGCCATGAGCGAAGGACGGCTGCATCAAAATTCCTGTGTGCGCGCAAAATACGGGATGATCATGGCAGCAAAACTTTGATGAAACGTATCGGCACCACTTGCCGAATCGATGATCGTTCGATTGGCGCGCGGCTGCCGGTTCAGTGAACCCGGTAGAGGACGAGTGGCTGGTCCAGCGTCTCCGATATCGGCTCAAGCCAGGACGGAGCGTCCCCCTTGACGATATCCGCCATCAGGCCGTTGGGCGCCCAATCCACCAGCGACCCGGTCTCGTCATTTCCGGGACAGAAGGCGAGCAGTCCGATCTTCTCGCGTCGCATGACTGCATGCGCCTGGTCAGGCGTTCCCATGAAGGCATCGAGCACCGCGATATTGCCAGCATTGTTGCGGTGATAAGGCCCTGCGAGAACCCGGTGAGGCGTCGTCGCGATCATCGGTGCGCCAAGGTTCGAGATCGTCAGCACCGTGGTCGGCGGCTGTTGGGCCAGCAAGGCATAAGTTGCATCGGCGGTACAGGACAGTTTGCCCTTGCCGGCGGTTGTGGCGCCAGCGTTCTGCTTCGGCGCGATGGCATTGGCGATCGCATGCGAACCGGCGCTCCATACCAGCGTCAGCGAAATCAGCCAGGCGAAGACCATTTTGAGCGTCGCCTTGGCGGTGCGCCCCTGCGCATCGCGCCTCGCGGCCGCCACCATTGCGGCAAGCGGGATGATGGCGAACGGCAGCGAGAAACTCGTACCGCGTATCTGCCAGACGCTGACGGCGGTGGCTGCCACCAGGAAGCCGAGAAGCATCACTTCAGGCCGTCGCACGCCGTGCCGCAGCGTCGCCGTGACAAGTATCCCCACAGCAATGGCCGGCGTCGCATAATTCTGGGCGACATTCTCGGGTTGCAACGCGACTATGTTCCATAGCGGTTGCGCCTCGGCCACAGAATTCAGCCAAAAATCGCGCATCCTTGGATCGAGTCCGACAAAAGGGTCGCCCAAGCATTGCGGGGCGATCAGGATCGCGACGGCGCCGACGGCGATCGCCAGGATCAGGAGACCGGCAAGCCGCGCCGGCATCCCCTTCGAAATAGTGACGGTGGCAGTGGCGGCAAGCCCGAGCCCGCCCAGCAGGGCGACCACAGCCAGCCGTGCCGAATAGGCGTCGCACTGCGCGATCCACCATGACGATGGCGGCACGGTCGCAACGAGCGCGAGAGCGGCCGCGCCGGCGAAGCCAAGGCCGAAACCGATCGCATCGCCGGGACCGTCCTTGCGTGAAAACAACAGCGCCGCCGCCGCGCAAGCGCCTGCCACCGCGACATAAGGCGCGGTCTCCATGCCGATCGCCAGCATCAGGGCAGCGCAAACGCCGCTGCCCGCTGCCCTGCGCCATCCGGGCGCCAGCAGCAGCTTCACCATGGCCAGGGCGAACACGACCTGGAGGTTGTGATGGTCCAGCGCCCGCGCGGTAAACAGGCCCATGGCACTCAGCGTTATGGCGCCGATCACCAGCGCCGGAAGCATTGTGTGCGGACCGGCCAGCAACCGCGCCGCCCGGACGATGAGAAACAGCGCCGCGATGCTGAGCAAGGCCGGCCAAAGTATCTCGGCAACCACCTCGCCCGCGGCCATGCTGCCGGTCAGCGCCGCCACTGCCAAAACGATCGCCGCAATCGGCACGTCGACGATGCGCGACCAGTGCATGACGAAGCCGCCGTCCGGCCCCATGCGGTACTGGTGGAGGTCGAACCACGATTGTCCGCCCAGCCAGTCGCGGATCTGCGCCAGCCGCATCATGCTGTCGTTATCGCCGCCAGAATCGAACAATGTCGGGAAACCGGTCGCGGCCTGCGCACCGACCATCACCAGCGCCGCGAGCAGGCTCGCGGCGAGGTCGGCCTTCCAACCTTCAAGACGCGACGGCCGCGCGATAGCGAGCGTGGTGGCGTTGGACATGTCGATGGTTCCGGTGAATTCGTCCCAACTTAAACCTAGCCTTAACGGCTTCAATAAATAGTAAACCTCGAGGTGCGGAGCGGACGCGGACCGGTCGCGGCCCATTCCACCCCGCC
The DNA here is from genome assembly GCF_055811535.1 of Mesorhizobium sp. WSM4816. Taxonomy (NCBI): domain Bacteria; kingdom Pseudomonadati; phylum Pseudomonadota; class Alphaproteobacteria; order Hyphomicrobiales; family Phyllobacteriaceae; genus Mesorhizobium; species Mesorhizobium sp. WSM4816. Next base: position 218,768 of record NZ_JBVVQR010000004.1, read on the forward strand.
GGAGTTCCACGATGCCACACAGCACGCGTCCCGACCTGACAATCGCGATCCTGATTCCTTGCTACAATGAGGAACAAACCATTGGCGACGTCGTGCGTCGCTTTCGCGAGACGCTACCGGCCGCAACAGTCTACGTCTACGACAACAATTCGCGCGATCTCACCGCGCTCAAGGCGCGCTCCGCCGGCGCCATCGTGATCCGCGAAGCGCGGCAAGGAAAAGGCAATGTCGTACGGCGCATGTTCGCCGATATAGACGCCGATATCTATCTCATGGCCGATGGCGACGGCACCTATGCGCCGGAAGACACGCCGCTTCTCATCAACACGCTGATCACCGAGCGCTGCGACATGGTGGTCGGCACGCGTCGCGGCGTGACCGCGGATGCTGGCCGATCCGGACATGCCTTCGGAAACCGCATCTTCAACAGCCTCTACAAACGCCTTTTCGGACGCGACTTTACCGATATCTTCTCCGGCTATCGCGCTTTTACGCGACGTTTTGTGAAGAGCTTTCCGGCCGTCTCCTGCGGATTCGAGATCGAGACGGAAATGTCCGTCCACGCCTCGCAGCTCAAACTGCCGGTCGCCGAAATCCCGCTCGACTATGGCCGCCGGCCGGAAGGGTCGTCGTCGAAACTGTCCACCGTCCGCGATGGCGCCAAAATCCTGCTGATGTTCGCGATGCTGATGAAGGAGACACAGCCTTTCCGTTTCTTCGGAGCCATCGCCGCCGTACTCCTGGTTGCCAGCCTGATCCTGATGGCGCCGGTGTTGGTCGAATATTTCGAGACCGGCCTGGTCCCGCGCATGCCGACCTGGGTGCTGTCCATCGGCTTGCTGCTGCTCTCGGTACTGATGGCCGTGACCGGGCTCATTCTCGACTCGGTGTCGCGCGGCCGGGCGGAACAGAAGCGTATCTTTTATCTCTCCCTTCCGACTTTCGGCGCGGGCAAACCCGACGCGATCATCGGCGCCAGCCGCCGCGACGTAGCCTGACGTCCACCATCGGAGCCGCACCCGTGAATAGAGAAACCACAAACCGCATCCGCTTCGTCCTCGAGGATGTGCTGCCGCCGATCGTGCGGGACTCCGCCCTGTTCCGGGGCGTCGCCAGTATGGCCTGGGGCGGCCACATCACCCGGCTTGCGGCCTTCCGTGAGCGTGCGCCGTTCCTGACGGCCGATGAATACGAAACGCTCTATCGCGAGCATCCGCGCGTGCATGAGGGCACGGACAATTCCGAAGCCTGCATCGAGCGCATCATCGCCGACACGGTCGGCGACAGCGTCTGCGATGTCGGCTGCGGCACCGGCGTATTGATCAAGCGCATCCGCGAGGCGCGGGATGGCGCCGGCCATTATACCGGCGTCGACTTCGTGGTGGCGGACGCGGCGGCGATCCCCGGCGTCGACTACGTTGCCGCTCGTATAGAATATCTGCCCTTTCCAGATGCGGCCTTCGACACGGTCATCTGCACGCATGTCATCGAACACGTTCTGGAATACCGGCAGGCGATCGCCGAACTGCGCCGCATCTGCCGCACGCGCCTGATCATCGTCGTGCCGCGCGAGCGCGAATACCGCTATTCGTTCAACCCGCATTTCAACTTCTTCCCCTACACGCATTCCTTCCTGCGGGCCGTGCATCCGGTGCCGCGGAATCATGCGTGCGTGGATATCGGCCGCGATATCTATTACTCGGAAGACCGGCTGGAAGCCTGAAGCCGTGGGAGTCTATTCGTTTCCCGTTCTCGCAGGGCTCGTGCTGACGCCTCTGCTGATCTCGGCGGGTCAGGTGCTGTTCAAACTGACCAGCGCGCGGGCCGGCGGCACGGACGTTCCGAGTGTGCTCGCGCTGTTCGCCGACCCTTACCTGATCGCCGCCTTCGCCATATACGGCTTTGGCACCATCGTCTGGATCTATGTGCTGAAATCCGTTCCGCTGACGGTCGCCTATCCGTTCATGGCGCTGACCTTTTGCGCCGTGCCGCTGCTCGCCTGGTCGCTGCTCGGCGAACAACTCAGCCTGCGCTACGGGCTCGGTGCCGCGCTGATCATCGCCGGACTGCTCGTCGTCAACGGTTGACGTCCCTTTAGCCCGGATATCTCACACAGTTGAAGTGCATCGGGGCTGCGAATCAGAGAAAGTTGTTTTGTGACAACAGCTTAGCTTTGATTGCGAGGCGCCCCGATGCAAACAGAGTGTAGCGCAGAACAGTTTGATTTTGCACCCGTCGAAAAGCGCGGGGTTGTGGCTGGTTTTGACGGCGGGACGATCACTTCGGATGCCGGCGCGCTTCTGCTGGGGCTGACGGACCGGGCGATCGGACTGGTCGGCCGCTTTGCCCGTTGCTTCACGGACGCGCGCAACGGGGACTTGATCGAGCATGAAGTGAAGACACTGGTTGGACAGCGCATCTTCGCCATGGCGCTCGGCTATGAAGACCTGAACGACCACGACGAGTTGCGCCACGATCCGGTGATGGCGGTGCTGGCCGGCAAACTCAAGGCGCGGCGCCCCCAGAAATGCGCGGCCGTGGCCGGCAAGTCGACGCTCAACCGGCTGGAGCTGAGCCGGCGCGAGCCTTCGCGCTATCACAAGATCAGCCATGATCCGGCGGCGATCGAGGCGCTGTTCGTCGAGCTGTTCATGGGCGCACACGCGGCGCCGCCCGAGGAGATCGTGCTCGATTTGGACGCCACCGACGATCCCGTGCACGGCAATCAGGAGGGGCGCTTCTTCCACGGCTAGGGCGCGAAGGATCACGGCATTTATCCTGGGCCGTTGCATTCCTCGGCTGATGTAACGGCATGGATCCCAGGGTCTCCGCGACGTCGCTTCGCTCCTGCTCCGCCCTGGGATGACGAAGCGAGGGGTGTTTCGGCTAATCTTGGAGGTTTGCGATTGCCACTGAGATTCGCCGCTGAAAGTGCTGTGGCACCTTCGCTGCCGGCCGGTCGGGCAGCCAAATCTCCAACGCTGGCGATTGGCATAAACCACCACGACTTCGTCATCCTAGGGCGAAGCAAGGAGCGAAGCGACGCGGCGCAGACCCTGGGATGACGAAGGCATGGTGGCCTGTGCAGAGGAACTAGGAGAGGGCGGGCCGCTCCTGGCGATCCCAGCTCCCAGGCGATCAAACTGCCGAGCCGACATCTTCACAGCTCCCCTCCGCTTAACCCTTGCTTCACCAATCTCGTTCATGTTCCGTTGAGCAAATTGCCGCCGTGGAGCGCTTCAATGACCGGGCCGAGATCGTCCTTTCCGTTTGCCGCGCTGCTTGCCGCCACGGCTCTTATCGTGCCGGCCAAGGCCGGCGCCGGCATCGAGGTCACCATGAACCAGGCGAAGATCGTCAAATTGTCGCGCGTTGCCGATACGATCGTCGTCGGCAATCCGGCGATCGCCGACGCTTCGGTGCAGGATGCTTCGACGATCGTGCTGACGGGCAAGGGCTTCGGCGTCACCAATCTCGTCGTCCTCGATCAGGAGGGCCGTCCGATCGTCGACGAGCAGATCACCGTCGTGCGACAGGACGCGTCCTCGGTGCGCATCTATCGACGCGCCGAAATACAGACCATGTCGTGCACGCCGTATTGCGAAAGCTCATATAAAAGCGAGGCGGAGAAGACCTCGGAAGCCGAGATGAGCGCCGGCCAGTAAGCGACCCCGACCGTTTCGTCTCGCTGAAAAAGCCGCTTCGGTTATCGGCCTGTTAAAACCTCCCCTTCGAATTTAACGATCATCAAAACCGCACTTCAATGGGTTTGCGCTAATGTTGCCCGACACCCCCTAAGGGATCGGCAGGCACGGGACATGAGCAAAGCAAGACGATCAAGCCTTTCAGCGCGCTTCCTTGGCGACCGGCGCGGCAGCACCGCTTTGGAGTTCGCGATGCTTGCGGTGCCATTTGCGCTCCTCGTCTTTGCCATACTGGAGAGCTGCATTTCATTTGCCGGGCAAGAGGTGATGGCCAATATCACCGACGATGTCGCGCGCCAGCTGCGGACTGGCCAGATAAGGCAGGCCAACGTGACCGAGGCGACGCTGAAATCCATGATCTGCAGCCGGCTGGAGATCATGGTCGCCAAGGACTGCCCGGGATTGGAAGTGGATCTGCGCGCGTATCCGAGCTTCGCCGCTGCGGCCCAGGCGGGCTTCAATATCCAAGACGGCGAAATCGCGTTGACCGGCACGACCCCCTCGACTTTTACGGTATCCCCGGGCTTGGCTGAATCGATAAACATGCTGCGGGTTTTTTACAAATGGCCCGTCATGACCGATTTCATGGCCAAGTCGATGGCCAATCTGAAAGACGGCAACACGCTGCATTTCGCATCGATGACCTGGAAGAACGAGCCGTTCGACGACTGAAAATGCAAACCGCTGCGTGGGAAAAGGACGATAGCATGGGGCGTGCGGGGGCACATATGAGGACCGCTTGGATCTGCGCGAAAGCCATACGGTTCTGCCGTGATCGCCGCGGTGTCGCGGCGGTTGAGTTTGCCTTCATCGTGCCCGTCCTGCTGATGATGTATTTCTTGACCATGGAAGCCTCGCAAGCCATCGAGACCAACAAGAAGGTCAGTCGCATCGGCAGCATGGTGGCGGATCTCGTCACCCAGCAGCAGACCGTCACGCCGGCCGAACTCGATGCGATCATGCAGATCGGCAACTCCACCCTTCAGCCGTACAACCGATCGACCCCGGAAATCACCGTCACCGCAATAGAGGTCACGAACGAGCCGACGCCGCGGGTGCTGGTCGCTTGGTCACGCAAGATGGTCGGCGATGCCTTCAGCGCCGGCGCCGCCAAAAACTCCGTCACCACGGTTGCACCGCAGCTCGAGGTCAAGGGCACGTTTCTCGTTCGCGTCGAAAGCAATCTGGCATACGAGCCGATCATCACCTGGTCGGCGGATAGTGAAAAGCGGCTTGGCTTCAGTTCGGCTTTCAACTCGATATCGATGGGCGAAACTTATTATCTCAGGCCCCGCAGGAGCCCGACGATTACCTGCGACACCTGCTGAACGACGGCGCCCGATCGCCATTGCTATCCGTTTGCCTGGTTCCGAATTGCCAATGGCGGCGCGGCCGCCTATGTCTGGGCGGACAGACAAACGATAATAATGATCCCCTGCAATGGCGCGCGCCTTCCTTTTTGTTCTCGATTCCTTCGGCATCGGCGGCGCGGCCGACGCCGAGCGCTATGGCGACACCGGTTCCAACACGTTCGGACACATCGCTCGAGCCTGCGCGGAAGGCCGGGCGGATCGCGAGGGGCTGCGCAAAGGACGGCTTTTCGTACCCAACATGCTCTCGCTCGGCCTGGCGCAGGCGGCGAAAACCGCGACAGGATTCTGCTTCGACAGCGGCGGCCTGCTTGCCTCCGCCTTCCACGGCGCGGCGCAGGAGATTTCCAGCGGCAAGGACACGCCGTCAGGCCATTGGGAAATCGCCGCCTTGCCGGTCCGCTTCGACTGGGGCTATTTCCCGGACACGGTTCCCGCCTTTCCAGCCGACCTGACCGAAGCGATCATTCGCGAAGGAAAGGTGCCGGGCATTCTCGGCAATTGCCATGCTCCGGGCACCGAGATCATCGAGCGGTACGGCGAGGAGCATGTCCGCACCGGCAAGCCGATCTGCTACACTTCGGTCGACTCCGTCCTGCAGATCGCCGCGCATGAAGTTCACTTCGGCCTGGAGCGGCTCTACGAATTCTGCAAGGTGGTGCGCAGGCTGGTCGATCCCCTGAACATCGGACGGGTGATCGCGCGGCCTTTCATTGGCGAAACTGCCGCCAGCTTCGAACGGACGCACAACCGCCGGGACTATTCGGTGCCGCCGCCCGAACCGACCCTGCTCGACCGGCTGACGGCGCGCGGCAGCCGGGTCATCGCGGTCGGCAAGATCGGCGACATCTTCGCCCATCGCGGCATTTCGGAAGTGCGCAAGGCCGCCGGCAACATGGCGATGTTCGACAAGGCGCTCGGCGCGATGGATGACGCGGGCGACGGCGACCTCGTCTTCGCCAATTTCGTCGATTTCGACACCGAGTTCGGCCATCGGCGCGACGTTGCCGGCTATGCCGCCGCGCTCGAGGCCTTCGACCGGCGGCTGCCGGAGGCGCTTGCACGGCTCAGGGAAGGCGACCTTCTCATCCTCACGGCCGACCATGGCAACGATCCGACCTGGCACGGCACCGATCATACGCGCGAACGCATTCCGGTGATCGGTGCCGGACCGGGCTTTGGCGGCGACATCGGGTTGAGAGCGACGTTCGCCGACATCGGTGAAACCGTCGCCGAGCATCTTGGGTTGGCACGCGGCCGTCACGGCACCTCCTTCTACACAGCGATAGGCGGCCATGCCTGAGTTGCCTGAGGTCGAAACGGTGCGGCGGGGCCTGCAGCCGGTTCTGGAAGGCGCCCGCATCGCCCGCGTCGAGGCGCGCCGGCCCGACCTGCGCTTTCCGTTTCCCGAGAATTTTTTGGAGAGGCTGACCGGCAAGACGATTACGGCGCTCGGCCGCCGGGCCAAATACCTGACGATGCACCTGGAAGGCGGTCCGGTGCTGATCTGCCATCTCGGCATGTCGGGCTCGTTCCGCATCGAAACCTCCGATGGCAGCGAAATGCCCGACAGCAGCGAAATGCTGGGCGCGTTTTATCATGAGCGCCCGAAGGCCGCGGTACACGACCATGTCGTCTTCCATATCGTCTCTCCCCAAGGCGCCCGGTCCCGGGTGACCTTCAACGATCCGCGCCGTTTCGGCTTCATGCTGTTTTCGGAAGGAGCGCCTGACACCCATCCGATGCTGGCGGGGCTTGGCGTCGAGCCGACAGGCAATGCGTTGGACGGCGAGCTGCTCGCCTCGCTGCTGAAAGGCCGGAAGTCGCCGCTAAAGGCAGCACTTCTCGATCAGCGGCTGATCGCCGGGCTCGGCAATATCTATGTGTCGGAGGCGCTGTGGCGCGCCGGCCTGTCGCCGTTGCGCGAGGCGGGCACCATCGCAAAGCCTGGAAAGAAGGCCAAACAGCAGCGCGACGCCCTGGCCGAAGCAATCCGCGCGGTGATCGCCGATGCGATCGCCGCCGGCGGATCGTCGCTGCGCGACTATGTGCAGACCGACGGGTCTCTGGGCTATTTCCAGCATTCGTTCGCGGTCTATGATCGCGAGGGCGAGCCCTGCTCCAAGCACGGCTGCAGCGGCCATATAGAACGCATCGTGCAAAGCGGGCGTTCCACCTTCTATTGCCGGAGCTGTCAGTTGTAAGCTAGTTCGTTTGCGCACCACGTCTTCGTCATCCCAGGGCGAAGCAAGGAGCGAAGCGACGCGGCGCAGACCCTGGGATCCATTCCGTGACATCACCCGAAGAATGCAACGGCCCAGAACGGCGCTTGCATCCGCAACGGTGACAGTTACCCTTCTACCATGATCGGCTATGCCTATATGACCGCAAGCCAGAAGCGCGGCACGATCTACATCGGCGTCACCAACGATCTTGGCCGTCGCATGCCGGAGCACAAATCCGGCGAAGGCTCGCGCTTTACCAGCCGCTACGGTGTGCAGCGCCTGGTCTGGTACGAGGAGCACTTCGACATTCGTGACGCTATCCAGCGCGAGAAGTCGCTGAAGCGCTGGCCGCGCCAGTGGAAGATCGAGCTGATCGAGAAGACCAATCCAGAATGGTTCGAGCTTTTTCGCGGAACGGGGTGGTAGCGTTTAGTTCTGGGCCGTAGCATTCTTCGGCTGGCATAACGGCATGGATCCCAGGGTCTGCGCCGCGTCGCTTCGCTCCTTGCTCCGCCCTGGGATGACGAAGGGAGGGAGGAACCGAGGCGCCAAGGTGTGAGCTGGCGCGCCTGGATGCAAGGAGATGACCGAGTGAGGAGATACAGTCATGGCCTATGAAACGATTATCGTCGAAACCCGCGGCAAGGTCGGGCTGATCACGCTGAACCGACCGAAGGCGCTCAATGCGCTGAACTCGCAGGTCCTGGCGGACGTAGTCGCGGCCGTGAACGGCCTTTGCGCGAATGCCGATATCGGCGCTATGGTCATCACCGGCTCCGAAAAGGCCTTCGCGGCAGGTGCCGACATCAAGGAAATGCAGGCGATCTCCTTTGTTGACGCCTATGTGCAGGATTTCTTTATCGGCTGGGAAGAGCTCACCCGAGCGCGCAAGCCTGTCATCGCGGCGGTGGCCGGCTATGCGCTCGGCGGCGGCTGCGAGCTGGCGATGATGTGCGATTTCATCATCGCCGCCGACAACGCCAGGTTCGGCCAGCCCGAGATCACGCTCGGCGTCATGCCGGGCATGGGCGGATCGCAGCGCCTGACCCGTTTCGTCGGCAAGTCGAAGGCGATGGACATGTGCCTGACCGGACGGATGATGGATGCGGCGGAAGCCGAGCGTTGCGGCCTGGTGTCGCGTGTCGTGCCCGCCGGCGAATTGCTCGAGGAGGCGTTGAAGGCGGCGGCCAAGATAGCCGATTTTTCGCTGCCGTCGGTGATGATGGCGAAAGAGGCCGTCAACCGCGCCTATGAAACGACACTGGCCGAGGGGCTGCGGTTCGAGCGCCGGCTGTTTCACTCACTGTTTGCACTCGATGACCAGAAGGAAGGCATGGCGGCCTTTGTCGAGAAGCGGAAGCCAAATTTCTCGAACCGGTAGCCAAAATTTCTCGAACTGGTAGATGGCGACGACATCAGCCGGGAGCGAGCGACAGCAGCGGCCAAAAAGAAGGCGAAGCAGCGTTGACGCGCCGGAAAAGCTGAACTATAAGCCGCACCAACCGAGGCGGCCCTGTGGCTGCCCGTTTGTTTTTTGCGCCTTGCGGCATCCCGCATGCGCCCACCAGATCAGAAGAGAGGCATCATGGCCAATACCTCCTCGGCCAAAAAGGCAACGCGCAAGATCGCCCGCCGCACGGCGATCAACAAGAACCGCCGCTCGCGCGTGCGGACCTACATCCGCCAGGTCGAAGAGGCGCTCGCCTCGGGCGACAAGGCGGCCGCGCAGGCTGCTTTCAAGGTGGCTGAGCCGGAATTGATGCGCGCCGCGAGCAAGGGCGTGGTGCACAAGAATACGGCATCCCGCAAGGTGTCGCGCCTGGCCCAGCGCCTCAAGGTGTTGTCGGCCTAACCCGGATATCCGGGCTGATATACCTTTACTAAACTTGTCCTTTTCAGACCCGGCCGCTCGTGCCGGGTTTTTTCGTTTGCCGGCAAGTACTTAAAAAGAAAGCCCGCAAGCAACACCCCGCACGATTTCGAAGTTCGAATTGCTTTGCCGGCATATACATGCCGGCTGACAGGCGTAGCCGCTGAAAGCGTTCACGGCGAAAATATCAACTGTCGAAAATCACCTTTATTTTTCAAACGGTTGCGGACGGTCATCCACAGCTTGTTCACATCGGGTGCGAGGGATGGGGGACAATTGCCTGTCAAGAAAATTATTTGATAAAATTTCGCGCGACGCGGCCTTTTTCACATTCGCCGGAAAAGGGTTTGAATCACAATGGGTTTGTCAAAACAAGCCAGTGCAACGCAGGCTCCGAACACGTTTGCGCTAACCACATTCCTTAAAAATCCGTTAGTCGTGGCCTTGCCCTATCCACAGCGATTTCGCTAAGGTCTGTCTATCGAGAGGGACGGGCCGTTGGCCCTTAACCCAGCCTGAATCGGCCAGCACAAAATGGCAGAATTCATGACGCGGATCATCTCCGCGTACGGGTTTGGTTTGCCTTTTCGATACGGTAGGGGAATGGCGTAATTGTACATGGCAGATCAATGACGCGCCGGCGTTTCGCCGGGCGGAATTGTATTGCCCTGACATGACCAAAGCGGGCTGGCTCCGAGGAGCCGGCGCCGGTTCCCCGACAATGAGGCGACATCAGCTGCCGGCGGCGGCGATGGTGTCGCTGTGAGGACACGGTCGCCGGAAACATGAATGCAGGAGGCGCATTCCCGGCGGAAAAAGGTACAAAAGGACAAGGAACTCGATCATGCAGAGCGGCATCGAAAGGGAGCTTACGGGCGACCTCCCATTCCCTGGGACCTTAACCGGAGGGGACGCTATGTCGGCTTCCATCGACGCGGAACAAAAGTTCGACCGGGTCAAGGCCCAGTTGAAGGCGCGTCTGGGAACCGAAGTCTATTCGAGCTGGTTCGGGCGCATGAAGGTCGCCGAGGCGTCCCGGGGCATTGTCCGCATCTCGGTGCCCACCGCCTTCCTGCGCTCGTGGATCAACGGCCACTACCTCGACCTCATCGCCGAGTTGTGGAAACACGAGGATCCTGAAATCCTCAAGATCGAGATCGTCGTGCGCACCGCTACCCGCCCGGGGCGCAACGGCGTCGAGCCCGAAGTGGCCCCGGCGCGCAAGATGACCAGGCAGGCGCAAACGGCGCTGGCCGCGGGAACAGCGGCCCCCGGCAGGGTGGAGCGGGTACCGGCACCTCGCCCGGGAATGCCTGCCGAGACCGAGTTCCGGCACAATGTGCTCGGTTCGCCGCTTGACCCGCGCTACACGTTCGGCTCCTTCATCGAAGGACCGTCGAACCGGGTGGCCTTCGCCGCCGCCAAGGCGGTGGCGGAATCGCAGTCGAGCGCGGTGCGCTTCAATCCGCTGTTTCTGCACGCGACGGTGGGGCTGGGCAAGACGCACCTGCTGCAGGCGATCGCGGCGGAATCGCTGAAGCAGAATCCGAAATCGCGCGTCGTCTATCTCACGGCCGAATATTTCATGTGGCGGTTTGCCACCGCGATCCGCGACAACAACGCGCTGACGCTGAAGGAACAGTTGCGCGACATCGACCTCCTCATCATCGACGACATGCAGTTCCTGCAAGGCAAGTCGATCCAGCATGAATTCTGCCATCTGATCAACATGCTGCTCGACAGCGCCAAGCAGGTGGTGGTCGCCGCCGACCGGCCGCCGTCGGAACTGGAATCGCTGGAGCCCCGCGTCCGCTCGCGCCTCAACGGCGGCGTCGCGCTCGAAATGTCGGCGCCGGATTTCGCCATGCGGATCGGCATGCTCAAGCTGCGCCTTGCCACCGCCAAGGCCGACGATCAATCGCTCGACATCTCGGAGGAGATCCTCAACCATGTCGCCCGCACGGTGACCGGCAGCGGGCGTGAACTCGAAGGTGCGTTCAACCAGCTTCTGTTCCGCCAGTCGTTCGAACCGCAGATCACCATCGACCGCATCGATGAGATCCTCGGCCACATCTATCGTTCGGGCGAGCCGAAGCGGGTGCGCATCGAGGACATCCAGCGCATCGTCGCGCGCCACTACAATGTGTCGAAGACGGAACTTCTGTCCAACCGGCGCACCCGCACCATCGTCAAGCCGCGGCAGGTCGCCATGTACCTGTCGAAGGTGATGACACCGCGCTCCTTGCCGGAGATCGGGCGGCGTTTCGGTGGCCGCGACCACACGACGGTGCTGCACGCCGTGCGCAAGATCGAGGACCTTTCAGGCGTCGACAACACGCTGGCGCAGGAGCTCGAATTGCTGAGAAGATTGATCAACGATCAGGCCTGACCGGCCCGAAAAACAAAAGCGTGTCGCGTCTGGATGGCCGCGACGCGCTCGTTATCTCCGTCCTTATGCACGTCGTTGCCGCAAAAACCGCCGCGCACCCTCGGGCCTGACCCGGGCTGACCCGAGGGCATACTTTTGGGCGACGAGCATTGGCTTGCGGGCTTCGCCGGTTTTATCCCAAGAAAGCCCGCGTAACCGGCCCGAACCGTCAGCGCGGGCTTGCGTTCACCGGTTTTTTCCTGTCAGTTTGTGCAGATTCTGACCTGTTCAGACCTTTCGCGGGTTGCCGCTTGCCGGAGACCCGCCCATTCATTCAAGCGAGCCTGTTTCGTCATGCGTGTTATCCTGGAACGGTCAAATCTCCTGAAGTCGCTCAACCACGTTCATCGCGTGGTCGAGCGGCGCAACACCATACCGATCCTGTCGAACGTGCTGCTGAGCGCCGAAGGCGCCACCCTTGAAATGAAGGCGACCGACCTCGACCTGGAAGTGACCGAAGCCACGCCCGCCAAGGTCGAGCGCGGCGGCGCGACGACGGTTCCGGCGCACCTGCTCTACGACATCGTGCGCAAGCTCGCCGACGGCGCCGAGGTCATGCTGAAGACTGACGAGGACGGCAACGCCATGACGGTGACCTCGGGCCGCTCGAGCTTTCGCCTCCAATGCCTGCCGCAATCCGATTTCCCGGAGCTTTCGGCCGGATCGTTCTCGCATATCTTCCGGCTCGATTCGGTCGCGCTCAAGGGCCTGATCGAGAAGACCCAATTCGCCATCTCCACCGAAGAGACGCGCTACTACCTGAACGGCATCTACCTGCACACGCATGACGCCGACGGCAAGCTGAAGCTGCGCTCGGTAGCGACCGACGGCCATCGGCTGGCGCGCGCCGAGATCGACGCGCCGGCAGGATCGGAAGGCATGCCGGGCATCATCATTCCGCGCAAGACGGTCAGCGAATTGCAAAAGCTCGTCGATGACCCGGATATCGCGGTGACCACCGAATTGTCCGACACCAAGATCCGCTTCACCATCGGCAGCGTCGTCTTGACCTCGAAGCTGATCGACGGCACCTTCCCGGACTATCAGCGGGTGATCCCGACCGGCAACGACAAGAAGCTGATCATCGACCGCCAGAGTTTCGCCGCCGCCGTCGACCGCGTCTCGACCATTTCGTCCGAACGCGGCCGGGCGGTGAAGCTTTCGATTGGAGAAGGCCAGGTCACGCTTGCTGTCAACAATCCGGATTCGGGCAGCGCCACCGAAGAACTGGCCGCGGATTATTCGTCCGACGCGATCGAAATCGGCTTCAACGCCAAATATCTGCTCGACGTCGCCGCCCAGTTGACCGGCACCGAGGCAAAATTCATGCTGGCGGATGCCGGCTCGCCAACGCTGATCCACGACATGGCCGACGAAACCACGCTCTACGTGCTGATGCCGATGCGGGTCTGATGCATGTCGCGCAAAAGTGTGCAGCGGTTTTGCGATAACGACTTGCATAAAACAACAACCTAAAGCGCGTCGCATGAGGCCGGTCAAACGCGGCGCGCTTTAGGCCCGAACGAGGCCATCTTGCTGTCATGACCGGAGTTGCGAAGCAGCCTGAGCGCGATCAGCAGACTCATATAAGTAAGCTTTCGCTTACCAGTTTCCGCAATTACACAACACTGTCGATCGATCTCGATCCCGGCCCGGTGGTTTTTTCCGGTGACAATGGTGCCGGCAAAACCAATCTGCTGGAGGCGATTTCCCTGTTGACGCCGGGGCGCGGCCTGCGCCGTGCGCCTTATGCCGACGTGGCGCGCGAAGGCGGCGACGGCGGCTTTGCCATTCATGCCCGGCTCGATGGGCCGGACGGCCCGGTCGAGATCGGCACCGGCATCGCAGGCGGCGACGCCGCCGAAGGCGGCCGGCGGGTGCGGATCAACGGCGCGGCGGCGCGCTCGGCGGAGGACATGCTGGAATGGTTGCGCGTCGTCTGGCTGACACCGGCGATGGATGCATTGTTCACCGGGCCGGCCGCAGATCGGCGGCGCTTTCTCGACCGGCAGGTGCTGGCGATCGATCCGGGCCACGGCCAGCGCGCGCTCGACTACGAAAAAGCGATGCGCGGCCGCAATCGACTGCTCGCCGAAGGCTCGCGCGACGGCGCTTGGTTCGATGCGATCGAGACGCAAATGGCCGAAACCGGTGTGGCGATTGCCGCGGCGCGTGCCGAACTGGTGCGCCTGCTCGCCGCCATGATCGACAGGCTGCCAAGCTCCGGTCCCTTTCCGCAAGCCGACATCGGCCTGTCCGGCGCGCTGGAAAGCGAGGTCGCAACCAGCGCGGCTGTCGATGTCGAGGAGCGGTTCCGCCGCACTCTTGCCGAAGCGCGCGATCGCGACCGCGCCGCCGGGCGCACGCTCGACGGGCCGCACCGGTCGGATCTCGTGGTGCGGCACCGACCAAAGGCGATGCCGGCCGAACTCTGTTCGACCGGCGAGCAGAAGGCGCTGCTGGTCGGCATGGTCCTGTCGCACGCCCGGCTGACCGGCGAGATGTCTGGCATGACGCCGATCCTGCTGCTCGACGAAATCGCCGCCCATCTCGACGCGGGCCGACGCGCCGCGCTGTTCTCGATCCTCGAAGAGCTGAACTGCCAGGCTTTCATGACCGGGACCGATGCGGCGCTGTTTTCCAGTCTCAACGGACGCGCGCAGTTTTTGACCGTCGATCATGGGGCGGTTAGGCCGACTATAGCGAGTAGCGAGTAGCGAATGGTGAATGGTGAATGGTGAAATAAGGGTGCTCTCGGTGCTCGCTACTCACTTACTCACTACTTTCACTACTCACTACTCACTACTCGCTATTCGCTATTCGCCCGCTGCGTACCTCGATGGCCAAGCTCGATGGCAGGCTATATGGTCCGGCGATGATCACCACCGCGCTCACCGACGAAGAACTCGAACGCTACGCCCGCCACATCGTGCTGCCCGAGATCGGCGGCGCCGGCCAGCAGCGACTGAAGCGGGCTCGCGTCCTGGTCATCGGCGCCGGCGGGCTGGGAGCGCCGGTGCTTGAATATCTTGCCGCAGCCGGCGTCGGCACACTCGGCATCGTCGACGACGACAGCGTCTCGCTGTCGAATCTGCAAAGGCAGGTGATCCACGGCACCGGCGCTGTCGGCATGGCGAAGACCGACAGTGCCAAGGCGGCGATCGCCCGCATCAACCCCAACGTCGCCGTGGAACTGCACAATCTCAGGCTGACGGCGGACAACGCCCCTGCCCTTGTCGCCGGTTATGACATTGTCGTCGACGGCTCCGACAATTTCGAAACCCGTTATGCGGTGGCCGACGCCTGCGCCGTGGAAAAGCGGCCGCTGGTCCATGCCGCCGTCGGCCGCTTCGACGGCTCAGTGACCGTGCTGAAACCGTTCGAGACCGGCACGGACGGCAGGCCGAATCCGAGTTATCGCGATCTGTTTCCGGAACCGCCGCCGCCGGGCCTGGTGCCATCCTGCGCCGTGGCCGGCGTGCTCGGCGTGCTGACCGGCGTCGTCGGCACGCTGCAGGCCATGGAGGCGATCAAGCTGATCGCCGGCATCGGCGAGCCGCTGGTCGGCCGGCTGCTGCTTTACGATGCGTTGGCCGCGCGCTTCGACACTATCCGCTACAAGAGCAGCTAGATTTTGGGCAGCCTGGTTTCCGTCGCGCAGCTTCCGGCCGATTTCGACCGTTGGGACGAGGTGCTGGCGCTGATCATGCGCGCCTTCGCTGCCATGGACGGCGTCATCGATCCGCCATCCTCGGCGCATCGGCTCACGGTCGAAAATCTCCGGGACAAGGCCCGGCAGGAGACGGGCTTTGCGGCGCTGAAGGGCGGCAGGATTGTCGGCTGCGTTTTTGTCCTGGAGCGGGCCAACGATTTCTATGTCGGAAAGCTCGCGGTCGAACCTGACTTTCAGGGACAAGGCATTGCCAGGCAGCTGATGCAAGCTGTCGAGGACCTTGCCCGCGACCGCGGCAAGCCTGCGATCGAGCTTCAGACGCGGATCGAATTGACCGCGAATCACGCGGCCTTTGCCCGCCTCGGCTTTCGCGAAACGGAACGGACGGCGCACAGTGGCTATGACCGTCCGACCTCGATCACCATGCGCAAGGTGCTTTCGTAAGCCTACGCTAACTTACGATGGCAGCCGGTCACGTCCGCAGCGGCAGCACGCGATCCGGCGGCCGATGGCCATCGAAGAAGGCGCGGATGTTGATGATCACCTTCTCGCCCATGTCGATGCGGCCTTCGAGCGTCGCCGACCCCATATGCGGCAACAGCACGACCTTGCCCTTGGCGGCGAGCTTCAGCAATTTGCTGTTCAGCGCCGGCTCATGCTCGTAGACGTCGAGCCCGGCGCCGGCGATCTTGCCGTCCTGGATCAGCTTGACCAGAGAGTCCTCGTCGATGATGTCGCCGCGCGCCGTGTTGACGATGTAAGCGGACGGTTGCAGAAGCGCCAGCCGCCGCGCCGAAAGCAGATGGAAGGTCGCCGGCGTCGACGGACAATTGACCGAAATGATGTCCATGCGGGCAAGCATCTGGTCGAGGCTTTCCCAATAGGTCGCCTCCAGCTCATCCTCGACCGCGGCAAGCACGCGATGGCGGTTGTGATAGTGGATCGACAGGCCAAAGGCCTTGGCCCGCCGGGCGACGGCGGTGCCGATGCGGCCCATGCCGACAATGCCGAGGCGTTTTCCCCAGATACGCCGGCCGAGCATCCAGGTCGGCGACCAGCCGGCCCATTTCTTGTCGCCGGTCAGCACATTGGCGCCTTCCGCCAGCCGCCGCGGCACCGCCAGCATCAGCGCCATGGTCATGTCGGCGGTATCTTCGGTCAAAACGTTCGGCGTGTTGGTGACGGTAATGCCCTTCTTCGCTGCTGCTGACACGTCGATCTTGTCGACGCCGTTGCCGAAATTGGCGATCAGCTTGAGGTTGTCACCGGCCTGGGCGATCAGCGCCGCGTCGATTTGATCGGTTATGGTCGGCACCAGCACGTCGGCTTCCTTGACCGCCGCGACCAATTCCGGCTGCGTCATCGGCCGGTCTTCGACATTCAGCCGGGCGTCGAACAGCTCACGCATGCGGGTCTCGACCGGGTCGGGCAGCTTGCGCGTGATGACGACGAGGGGCCTTTTTCTGCCTACCATTGTTTCCTCGAACCCGACCTCGTTGAGACCTCTTTAACCAAGACAGGCGAAACTGCAGGCCGGTCGCGGTGCCAGTTCTCCATGTAACAAGAGGTTCCGCCGAAGACAAAGAAAAAGGGGCGCCAAGGCCGATGAGCCGGCGCCGAAAGGGAACGAAAGTGTCTGGTTTCGCGTCGCTCCGCCTGGCCCTCAGCGCAGCATTTCTCGGCGCTCTACTTTATTCCCCGGATGTGGCGGCACAGAATGCGGCAGCACCGACCCAGAGCGTCACGCTCGGGCCGAGCGGCCTGCCGCTGCCGCGCTTCGTCAGCCTGAAAGCCGGCCGCGTCAACTCCCGCGTCGGACCAGGCGTCAACTATTCCGTCGACTGGATGTATATGAAGCCCGGCCTGCCGATGGAGATCATCCAGGAATTCGACACCTGGCGTCGTGTGCGCGATGCCGACGGCTCGGAAGGCTGGATCAACCAGTCGCTGCTTTCCGGTCGCCGCACGGCGATCGTAGCACCCTGGCAGCGCGGCAAAGATGCCCGAATCAACCTGCTCGACGACCCGCAAAAGGATGCCGGCATCGTCGCAATCATCGAGCCGGGCGCCATGGGCACGATCAAGTCCTGTGACGGCCAGTGGTGCGAAATGACCTTCAGTGGCCACACCGGCTGGCTCGCCCAGTCGCTGGTCTGGGGCGCCTATCCCGGCGAACGGGTCAAGGACTGACTCTTCTTGCCGGTCGAGTCCGGAGCCGATATCGGCGAAACGGTATCTCGCGGCCTTATGACGAGCCGATCACTCGTAGCGTTTGGGGCGCAGCCTCACCACGATATCGACATTGGCGATCTCCATGCCCTCCGGCGGCTCCGGCAGGTTGGAAACCGTGACAGGACCGCTGGCGATGTCGAAAATCCTGTTTTCGCCCTCAATGTAGAAATGATGGTGATCGGAGGTGTTGGTGTCGAAGTAGGTCTTCGACCCCTCGACGGCCAGGATGCGCAGAAGGCCCGCCTGGGTGAATTGATGAAGGGCGTTGTAGACGGTGGCGAGCGATACCGGCACGCCGGCGGCGATCGCCTCCTCGTGCAGTTCCTCGGCCGACAGATGGCGGTCGCCTTTGGCAAAAAGCAGATCGGCCAGCGCAATGCGCTGACGCGTCGGCCTCAGGCCAGCTTCGCGAACCCGCTTGTCCACAGCGACATTTTCCTTCCGGCAGCCCAGATCCATCTATCCGTCCAAGCTCAAGTTTCGCCTCAAGAGCTGCCCAGAACGGCAAAAAACGAACATTGACCGAACCTGGACATAACCCGACATATATTCTGTCGGCCGAATACGATCAATAGCGCGCATTGACCCCGGCAGGCGGGCAGGTTAAGCGCAAACGCCGGTTTCCGGCCGGAAATAGATTGTGTTAGGAACCAACGACAAGGGCGCGCTACCGCCCGGACGATTATTGGGGACGGAGACTGATGGCGGTTTCGAAATCCAGCTACGATTACGAGGAACTGCTTGCCTGCGCCCGCGGCGAGCTGTTCGGACCTGGAAACGCCCAGCTGCCCTATCCGCCGATGCTGATGTTCGACCGCATCACCGAAATCAGCGAGACCGGCGGCGCCTTCGACAAGGGCTTCATCCGCGCCGAGTTCGACATCAAGCCGGACCTGTGGTTTTTCGCCTGCCACTTCATCGGCAACCCGATCATGCCGGGATGCCTGGGCCTCGACGCCATGTGGCAATTGACGGGATTCTACCTCGGCTGGCTCGGCGAGCCGGGCAAGGGCATGGCGCTGTCGACCGGCGAAGTGAAATTCAAAGGCATGGTGACGCCGTCGGTCAAGAAGGTAGAATATGGCGTGGATTTCAAGCGCGTGATGCGCGGCCGGCTGGTGCTGGGTATCGCCGACGGCTGGCTGAAGGCAGATGGCGAACCCATATACGCAGCAACGGATCTCAAGGTGGGTCTGTCCAAGCAATCGGCCGCCGCCTGACCGGCGCCTGCGCAGCGCGGCGAGTCCGCGGGAGGCGCAAAGGAAGCTGTAGAACTTAATTTGCGCATCCTTGTCCGGCAGGTTTCGGTCCGGCAGGTTTCGGGTTCATGCGCTGGAAGGAGTTGCTAATGAGACGGGTCGTAGTGACAGGCCTCGGCATCGTGTCCTCGATCGGCAACAATGCCAACGAGGTGCAGGCCTCGCTGCATGATGCCAGATCCGGCATCAGCTTCTCCGATTCCTTCGCCGAACACGGCTTCCGCTGCCAGGTCTGGGGAGCGCCGACGCTCGACCCCGCCGCGCTGATCGATCGCCGCGCCATGCGCTTCCTGTCGCAAGGTGCGGCCTGGAACCATGTCGCCATGGACCAGGCGATCGTGGACGCTGGACTTGGCGAGAACGAGATCACCAATGAGCGCACCGGCATCGTCATGGGATCGGGCGGTCCATCGACCAGAACCATCGTCGAAGCCGCTGAAACCACGCTCAAGAACGGCAGCCCCAAGCGCATCGGCCCGTTCGCGGTGCCGAAGGCGATGTCGTCGACCGCTTCGGCGACGCTCGCCACCTGGTTCAAGATCCACGGCGTCAATTATTCGATCTCTTCGGCCTGCTCGACCTCGGCGCATTGCATCGGCAATGGCTACGAACTGATCCAGTGGGGCAAGCAGGACATGGTCTTCGCCGGCGGCCATGAGGACCTCGACTGGACGATGTCGGACCTGTTCGATGCGATGGGCGCCATGTCCTCCAAGTTCAACGACCGGGCATCGGCTGCCTCGCGCGCCTATGACGTCGATCGCGACGGCTTCGTCATTGCCGGCGGCGCCGGCGTGCTGGTTCTGGAAGAGCTCGAGCATGCCAAGGCGCGCGGCGCCAAGATCTACGCCGAGGTCGTCGGCTATGGCGCAACCTCCGACGGCTTCGACATGGTGGCGCCCTCGGGCGAAGGCGCGGTGCGCTGCATGCGGCAGGCGCTGGCGACCGTCTCTTCGCCGGTCGACTACATCAACACGCACGGCACCTCGACGCCGGTCGGCGACTCCAGGGAAATGGGCGCGATCCGCGAGGTGTTCGGCGAAAACATGCCGTTCATCACCTCGACGAAATCGCTGACCGGCCATTCGCTGGGTGCGGCCGGCGTGCAGGAATCGATCTACTCGATCCTGATGATGCAAGGCGGCTTCATCGGCGAGAGCGCCCATATCGAGCAGCTCGATCCGGAATTCGAGGGTATGCCGATCGTGCGAGAGCGCATCGACGATGCCAGGATCGACACTGTCCTGTCCAACTCGTTCGGTTTCGGCGGCACCAACGCAACGCTGATTTTCCAGCGCTATTCCGCATAAGGACTGCCAACCATGGACGGATTGATGAAGGGCAAGCGCGGGCTTGTCATGGGTGTCGCCAACGACCATTCGATCGCCTGGGGCATCGCCCGGAAACTGTCCGAACATGGGGCGGAACTCGCCTTCACCTATCAGGGCGAAGCCTTCGGGCGCCGGGTCAAGCCGCTCGCCGACAAGCTCGGCTCCTCGCTGGTCGTGCCTTGCGACGTCGAGGACAGCGCATCGGTTGCCGCCACCTTCGAGACCTTGGGCGAGGCCTGGGGCGGCCTGGACTTCGTCGTCCACGCCATCGGCTTTTCCGACAAGAACGAGCTGAAAGGCCTTTACGCCGACACCAGCCGCGACAATTTCGTCCGCACCATGGTCATCTCCTGCTACTCCTTCACCGAGGTCGCCCGTCATGCGGCCGCGCTGATGAAGGACGGCGGCTCGATGATCACGCTGACCTATGCCGGTTCGGTCCGCGTCATGCCGAACTACAACGTCATGGGCGTCGCCAAGGCCGGGCTTGAAGCCAGCGTCCGCTACCTCGCTAACGACTACGGCCCGCGCGGCATCAGGGTGAACGGCATATCCGCCGGACCGGTGCGGACACTGGCCGGCGCCGGGATTTCCGACGCACGCCACATGTTTTCCTACCAGCAGCGCAACTCGCCGCTGCGCCGCACAGTGACTATCGACGAAGTCGGTGGTTCCGCGCTCTATCTGCTGTCCGACCTGTCGTCGGGCGTCACCGGCGAAATCCACTATGTCGATTCCGGCTACCACATCGTCTCGATGCCGGCGCTCGACGAGCTGAAGCGGACCGACAGCGGACGAGAGTAATTTAATTTCGGCCGCAGAAGATGCCGTTGTCCGCGTGAACCAGCCTTCAGCGGCGCGCCGCGAAAACCTTGAACATGCCGTCGCGGGCAATCTCGGCATGGCTGGAGAAGGCGGCCGCCAGCACCGGCTCGTAGGGAAGCTGGCGGTTCGCCACCACGAACAGCCGACCGCCCGGCTTCAGCGCCTTTGCCGCGGCGCGGATCATGCCTGCGCCGATCTCGGGCTCGGCCGCCCGGCTGCGATGGAAGGGCGGGTTCATGGCGATGGCGTCATAGCGCCGCTCGACCGGCTCGCTCAAAAGATCGATCCAGAAGAAGTTGGGTTCCGCCGCTGTGTTGCCGATATTGAATTTCGCCGCCTCCAGCGCATCGAAGTCGGCCTCGTAGAGATCAAGCGCCGATATGCCAGGTGAGCGGGCGGCGACCTCGGCCGCCACATAGCCCCAGCCGGCGCAGAAATCGGCAACGCTGCCACGCAGGTCGCCGGGGAGATTGTCGACCAGCAATCTCGAACCTGCATCGATCTTATCGAAAGAAAACATGCCTGGTGCGGTGCGGAACCGATCCTCGACCAGAAGGGCGGGATTGGCAGCGCGAAGCGCTGCCGCGACCGAAGCATCGGCAGGTCGATGAAACCAGAAGGCGATGCCGTGATGTTTCGGCAAATGGCCGTCGAGAGACACAAGCTCGTCGATGCGCTTGCGCAGGCTGGCAATGCCAGCGTCCTTGGCGCCGGCAACGACAATCGATCCGCCCGGCCGCACACGCTCAATCGCCTCGGCGATGCGCAATTCGTTCTGCCCGCGATGGCGGCCGGCAAGCACCAATGCCGCATCGAAACCTTCGCCCTCCAGGCGCGGCGTGACGGTGAAACCGGCCGCCTGCAGCGCGCGAAAGTGCGGCCGGAAGCCTTGCACAAGATGCAGTGCTGCATCAAAACCTTCGGGCAGGCGGAAGCCCGGCTCAGCGCCCAGAAAGAGGACACGCTCGCCCTTACGCGGCAAGGAAACAGCCCCCGCCTCGAACGGATGGAACAGTGTCTTCAGCGGCTCAGCGGACATTTTTCGATCTCGAAGTGCAGCTGGCTTGACCAGAAAATGAAAGCGGGCGCGACCTGTCGGCGCGCCCGTTTCGATTGTTCGGTCAGATCGCTCAGGCGGCGTCTTCTTCGCCGTCGGCCTTCTTGTCGCGGGCGATTTCCTTGCCGGTGGCCTGGTCGACGACCTTCATCGACAGGCGGACCTTGCCGCGCTCATCGAAGCCCATCAGCTTGACCCAGACCTTGTCGCCTTCCTTGACGACGTCCGAAGTCTTGGCGACGCGATCATTGGCAAGCTGCGAGATGTGGACGAGGCCGTCACGCGGACCGAAGAAGTTGACGAAAGCGCCGAAGTCGGCGGTCTTGACGACCGTGCCCTCGTAGATTTCGCCGACTTCCGGCTCGGCGACGATGGTGTGGATCCACTTCTTCGCCGCCTCAATCTCCTTGGCGTTGGACGAAGCGATCTTGACCGTGCCGTCGTCCTCGATGTTGATCTTGGCGCCGGTCTTTTCGACGATCTCGCGGATGACCTTGCCGCCCGAGCCAATCACGTCGCGGATCTTGTCGGTCGGGATGTGCATGACCTCGATGCGCGGCGCGAATTCGCCGAGTTCGGAGCGCGCGCCGGACAGCGCATGGCCCATTTCGCCGAGGATATGCTGGCGGCCGTCCTTGGCCTGATCCAGCGCGATCTTCATGATCTCCTCGGTGATGCCCTCGATCTTGATGTCCATCTGCAGCGAGGTGATGCCGTTGGCGGTGCCGGCAACCTTGAAGTCCATGTCGCCGAGATGGTCCTCGTCGCCGAGGATGTCGGAGAGCACCGCGAAGCGCTCGCCTTCCTTGATCAGACCCATGGCGATGCCGGCGACCGGCTTGGCCAGCGGCACACCGGCATCCATCAGCGCCAGCGAGGTGCCGCAGACGGTAGCCATCGACGACGAGCCGTTGGACTCGGTGATCTCCGAGACGACGCGCAGCGTGTAGGGGAACTGGTCCGATGTCGGCAGCATCGGGCGGATCGCGCGCCAGGCGAGCTTGCCGTGGCCGATTTCGCGGCGGCCGGGCGAACCCATGCGACCGGTTTCACCGACCGAATAGGGAGGGAAGTTGTAGTGAAGGAGGAACTTTTCCTTGTACATGCCGGTCAGCGAATCGACATACTGCTCGTCCTCGCCGGTGCCGAGCGTGGCGACGACCAGCGCCTGGGTCTCGCCGCGGGTGAACAGCGCCGAGCCGTGGGTGCGCGGCAGGACGCCGACTTCGGAGACGATCTTGCGAACCGTCTTCAGATCGCGGCCGTCGATGCGCGAACCGGTGTCGAGAATGTTCCAGCGCACGACCTTGGCCTGGAGCTCCTTGAACACGGTGCCGATCTGCTCGGACGTATACTTGGCTTCTTCGCCTTCTGCGGGTGCGAACGCAGCCTTGACCTTCGCCTTGACGGCGTCGACGGCGGCATAGCGCTTCTGCTTGTCAGTGATCTTGTAGGCATCGCGAAGCTCGCCTTCGACGATCTTCAGCATCTCGGCTTCAAGCGCCGAATAATCCGGCGCGGTGAAGTCACGCGGATCCTTGGCGGCGACTTCTGCCAGCTTGATGATGGCGTCGATCACCGGCTGGAAGCCGCGATGGCCGAACATGACGGCGCCGAGCATCAGATCCTCGCCGAGTTCCTTGGCTTCGGACTCGACCATCAGCACGGCGTCGGAGGTGCCGGCGACGATCAGGTCAAGCTTGGATTCCTGCATCTCGTCGACATGCGGATTGAGCACATATTCGCCGTTGATGTAGCCGACGCGGGCGCCGCCGATCGGACCCATGAAAGGGACGCCGGACAGCGTCAAAGCCGCCGAGGTGGCGACGATCGACAGGATGTCCGGGTCGTTTTCGAGATCATGCTGGACGACGGTGACAACGATCTGCGTGTCGTTCTTGTAACCGTCAGCGAAGAGTGGGCGGATCGGACGGTCGATGAGACGGGAAACCAGCGTTTCCTTTTCGCTCGGACGGCCTTCGCGCTTGAAATAGCCGCCCGGGATCTTGCCGGCGGCATAGGTCTTCTCCTGGTAGTTGACGGTCAGCGGGAAGAAATCGAGGCCGGGTTTTGGTTCCTTCATCGAAACGACGGTGGCGAGAACCTTGGTTTCGCCGTAGGTGGCGAGCACCGCGCCGTCAGCCTGGCGCGCAATCTTGCCGGTTTCGAGGATGAGCGGACGGCCGCCCCATTCGATTTCCACTTTGTGGTGATTGAACATGTCTTGTCCTTCATATGCGGAAAGGGCCGCGCCATTTCATCGTGCGCGAGTGCCCCTTTCCCTTGGCTTCGTTTCTCGGGCAGCCACGGGCAAGACAACGGGAAGCTCGGGTAAAATCCGGCGCGGGTGCCGCGCGAGCGTCCTGCAATCCTGCCCCATGACCGTCCATGGGCGGTTTCGAATGGCCCTGTGCTATATCGAAACCGGGTCTGGCCAATCGATCCGACTGGCCTTGCGCATGACCCGAAAACCGCGGCTCTCGGAAATGCCTTGCGCAAATTCAAAGTTTCAGAGCGTCCCATGTGCGCGTCCAAATCGAAGCGCGGCGCTCTACTTCCTTCATTGGAGCAATGGACTGCTCCAATGCGCGACCGGCGGGCTCTCAAAAGAACCCGCCGGTCAATTCGTCAACGGCGCAGACCGAGCTTCTCGATCAGCGTCTGATAGCGCGCGTCATCCTTGCGCTTGAGATAATCAAGCAGGCTGCGGCGCTGGGAGACGAGAGCGAGCAGACCACGGCGGGAATGGTTATCCTTCTTGTGGTCCTTGAAATGGTCGGTCAGGTTCTTGATGCGCTCGGAAAGGATGGCCACCTGGACTTCCGGAGACCCGGTATCGCCCTTGGCGGTTGCGAATTCACCCATCAATTCCTTCTTGCGCTCGGCAGTAATCGACATCGTGTTTTTCCTTATCTGTTTGAGGAAACGGGACGCCCTCGGCCGGGATGTCGTCCAGCAGGGGCCGGTACAAGCAACGTGGCATTGCACGATGCTGCGGCGCATATAGGGCAATTCAGGCAAAAACACCAGCCCAATTCACAAGCCGGCTTTTTGCTGCACAAACGAAGATTTCGCGTCGGCTAAAGCCACTTCTTCCATCTGAAGAAGGCGACAAGCCCGAGCGCGACAACGGCCATGAACACCAGCGCTGCCGGATAGCCGTATTGGGCCTTCAGCTCCGGCATGTTCCATGGCGAGGCTTCGGGATCGAAGTTCATGCCCCACACGCCAGCGAGAAAGGTGAGCGGGATGAAGATCACCGAGACGATCGTCAGATAGCTGATGACGTCGCTGGTGCGTGCCTGACTCAGCGACAGATGCATCTCGATCAGACCGGTCAGCATGTCGCGCTGGGTTTCGACCAGTTCGATGAGCCGAAGCGAGTGATCGAGCGTGTCGTTCAGGAAGATCTTGGTCTCGGGCTTGACGTAGGGCACGTCGTTGCGGATCAGCGTCGCTAGCGCGTCGCGCATCGGCCAAAGCACCCCCTTCAGCACGTTGGCGTCGCGCCGCAACTCGTGAAGCCGCCGCATCTGGTGCCTGTCCGCCGCGCGCAGCATCTGGTCCTCGATGCTGTCGACCAAGTCCCCGGCGGTCTCGATCGGCGGGAAATAACTGTCGACAATGGCGTCGATCAGCGCATAGGCGAGATAGTCGGCGCCGCGTGAGCGCAGCCGGTTGGGCATCGAGCTTTCGATGCGCTTGCGCACGGGATCGAACGGATCGCCTTCGCGCTCCTGGAAGGTGACGACGAAGTTCCTGCCGAAGAAGACCGCGATCTGCTCGTAGCGATGCGCGGTGACGTCGTCGATCATCCTGACGACGACGAAGGCATGGTCCTCGAAGAAGTCCACCTTCGGCCGCTGGCCGGTGTTGACGACGTCTTCCAGCGCCAGCGGATGCAGGCTGAAAATCCGGCCAATCTCCTCGATCAGCGGGATGTTGGCGAGACCGGTGCAATCGAGCCAGATGACCGGCCATGCGTTGCAATGAGCATTCAGGTCGTTGATGCTGGCATCTTCGATTGTCTCGAATTTGTCGGGCGACATCAGTGTCAGTCGCAGTTCGCTGCGCCGCGCCGCAGGGTCGGCGATCAGTGTGCCTGGTGATGCGCCGATCGGCGGCCGCCGTTCTGTCACCGGCGCCCGCTTCCTGATCGTCTCGGCCTTTGCCATGTGCCCCTCGAATGTACCTCTGATCGAGATTAGACGAGGGGGCTCAGCCGGCAAAGACCCGCTTCGGCTTGAACATGCCTTGCTCGATGGCGCCGATGGCGACCAGCTTGCCGCGCGCCGTGGCGCAGGCTTCCTCGGCTTCCACCGGCGCGTCGCGGCCACGGATGATGACCGGGTTGCCGAGGCGGATTTTTGTTGCCGCGTCGTCGCTGATCGCGATCTGCGGCAGGCAGTCGAGCGCGGCTGACGTGTCGACCAGAAACGCGTCGATGGCGTCGAAGTCGACCGGCACCGTGTCCGCTGAATCCGAACCCTCATCGGGCTGTTCGCCGAATCGGGCGGCTTCCAGCTCGGCGATGGTGACGAATTCTTCCTGCGTGAACGGCTCGACCTCGATCCGGCGCAGTTCGGCGATGTGACCGAAACAGCCGAGATCGCGGCCCATGTCGCGGGCCAGCGAGCGGACATAGGTGCCCTTGCCGCATTCGACCTCGAAAATGGTGCTGTCAGCACTGTGCTCGATCAGGTCGAGGCGGCCGATCTCGACTTCCCGCGCCGGAATGTCGACCGTCGCGCCGTCGCGGGCAAGATCATAGGCGCGCTCGCCTGCGATCTTGATGGCCGAAAATTGCGGCGGCGTCTGCATGATGACGCCGGTGTATTTCGGCATCAGCAAAAGCACATCGGCTTCAGCCGGACGCTGGTCGGAGCTTTTCGTCACCGGCCCTTCGAGGTCATCGGTCGAACGCTCCTCACCCCAGGCAACCGTGAAGCGGTAGACCTTGGCGCCATCCTGGACATAGGGGACGGTCTTGGTCGCTTCGCCGAGCGCGATCGGCAGCATGCCGGAAGCGAGCGGGTCGAGCGTGCCGGCATGGCCGGCCTTTTCCGCCTGGAACAGCCATTTAATCTTGGAGACGGCTTCGGTCGAACCCATGCCGACGGGTTTGTCCAGCACCAGCCAGCCGGAGATCGGCCGACCCTTCTTCTTGCCGCGACGCGCCACTATTTTTCGTCCTTGTCGTTGTCTTTGTTCTGGTCGCCGATCTGGGCGTCTGGGCCGAGATCGCGCGCCACTTCGGGCGAGTGCAACAATTCGTTGATCTTCTGGAAATTGTCGTAGCTGGTGTCGAGCCTGAAGCGGAATTCCGGCATGTACTTCATCTGCCGGAGCGCGCCGGAAACGCGGCCGCGCACGAATTTCGCATGCTTGTTGAGCGCCTCGACCACCCCATCGGCATCACTGGCGCCAAGCGGCGAGACGAAAGCGGTGGCGATCTTCAGATCGGGCGACATGCGCACCTCCGAGACCGAAACCACCGAATTCTCGATCAGCGGATCGAGGATCTCGCCACGTTGCAAGGTTTCCGACAGCGCATGCCGCACCTGCTCGCCGACGCGAAGCATGCGCTGGGATGGACCTGACGTGGTTGAACGGGGCATTTTTCTCTATCCTGAAATCGTGAGGCACGGGATGGGACCGCGCCGCATGTCTCATATGCTTTAAAGCCTGATCCATCCCGATAGAAATCGGAATGGATCAGGCTCTATTTTTTGTTGACCATGATCTCCTCCGAAAACCGGATACCACTTTTCGGGAGGTTTAGGCGGCAGCCTTTCGACCACCGCCCGGTCTGTAAATGCTCGAACTCAAGTTGCTCGAACTCAGAGCGTCCTGGTCACCATCTCGACGCGGAAGCACTCGATGACGTCGCCGACGCGCATGTCTTCGTAGTTCTGGAAGGCCATGCCGCATTCCTGGCCACCCGGAACCTCCGCAACTTCGTCCTTGAAGCGCTTCAGCGTCTTCAGCGTGCCTTCGTGGATGACGACGTTGTCGCGGATCAGGCGAACGCCCGCACCGCGCTCGACCTTGCCTTCGGTGACACGGCAGCCGGCGATCTTGCCGACCTTGGTGATGTCGAAGATCTCGAGGATCTCGGCATTGCCGATGAAGGTCTCGCGACGCTCCGGCGACAGCAGGCCGGACAGCGCCGCCTTCACGTCATCCACGAGGTTGTAGATGATCGAGTAATAGCGGATCTCGATGCCTGCAGCCGCAGCCGCCGCACGCGCCTGCACATTGGCGCGAACGTTGAAGCCGATGATTGCGGCGCCCGAGGTTTCCGCCAGCGAGACATCGCTTTCGGTGATGCCGCCGGCGCCCGCATGAACGATGCGCGCACGCACCTCATCGGTGCCGAGCTTGTCCAACGCCGCGCTGATCGCCTCGATCGAGCCCTGCACGTCGCCCTTGATGACCAGCGGGAATTCCTTCAGCCCGCTCGTCTGCAGTTGCGACATCATCTGTTCGAGCGAACCACGCTGGCCGGCATGCTTGGCCACCGCCTTCTCACGCGCCAGACGCTGGCGATATTCGGTGATCTCGCGGGCGCGGGCCTCGTTGTTGACGACGGCGAAGCGGTCGCCGGCCTGCGGGGTTCCCTGCAGGCCGAGCACTTCCACCGGCATCGCCGGCGGCGCTTCCTTGATCTGCCCGCCGCGGTCGTTGACCAGCGCGCGCACCCGGCCCCATTCGTTACCGGCAACGAGGATGTCGCCAGGCATCAGCGTGCCGGTCTGGACCAGCACCGTGGCGACGGGGCCGCGGCCCTTGTCGAGCTGGGCTTCGATGACGACGCCCTCGGCGGTGCGGTCCGGATTGGCCTTCAGGTCGAGGATTTCGGCCTGCAGCAGGATCGCTTCGAGCAGCTTGTCGAGATTGGTGCCCTTGGTCGCCGACACTTCGACGTCCAGCACCTCGCCGCCCATCGATTCGACGAAGACTTCGTGGCGCAGCAGTTCCGAGCGCACCTTCTGCGGGTCGGCGTCATGCTTGTCGATCTTGTTGATCGCCACAATGATCGGAACGCCGGCCGCCTTGGCATGGCTGATCGATTCGATCGTCTGCGGCATCACGCTGTCGTCGGCCGCCACTACCAGGATGGCGATGTCGGTCGCCTGCGCGCCACGGGCGCGCATTGCCGTGAAGGCGGCGTGGCCGGGCGTGTCGATGAAGGTGATCTTGTTACCGTTCTTCTCGACCTGATAGGCGCCGATATGCTGGGTGATGCCGCCGGCCTCGCCGGACACGACATTGGCATTGCGGATGGCATCGAGCAGCGACGTCTTGCCGTGATCGACATGGCCCATGATGGTCACCACCGGCGGACGCGGCTCGAGATCTTCGGGACGATCGGCGATGTTGAAGAGGCCTTCCTCGATGTCGGACTCGGCGACGCGGCGAACCGTGTGGCCGAATTCGGTAGCGACCAGTTCGGCCGTGTCGGCGTCGATGACGTCGCCCGGCTTCAGGATCTGGCCCTGTTTCATGAAGAACTTGACCACATCGACGGCGCGCTCGGACATGCGCTGCGCCAGTTCCTGGATGGTGATGGTTTCGGGAAGTATCACTTCGCGCATGACTTTCTCGCGCGGTTCGTTATGCAGCGCGCGCTTGAATTTCTCCTGGCGCCGACGCATCGACGACAGCGAACGCGCCCGCGCATCCTCATCGGAAAGTGCGGCATTCAGCGTCAGCTTGCCGCGGCGGCGATCTTCCTCGCCCTTGGTCGGCTTGGCCGGACGCGCCACTTCCGGCGTGACCGGACGGCGCACCGGGGCGCCGGCGCCGGTCCGCTTCGGCTTGATGTCCTCGTCGTCGACTGTCGCCAGTTCGGCGGTCAGCGGCGCGCGGCGGCGCGCCTCTTCCTCGGCACGCCGGCGGGACTCGGCCTCGGCCTGCAGCCGGGCTTCTTCCTCGGCCTGGCGGCGCGCGGATTCCTCGCGCTCGCGACGGCGGCGCTCTTCATCCTCGGCGCGGCGCTTGGCCTCGTCGATGGCGCGCTGGCGATCCTCGACGTCGCGCACCTTCGAACCCTCAAGAGCCCGGCGGCGCGCCTCCATTTCATCGCGCGACAATTGGTTCAGCACCATGCCGCCGCGTTCGACCGGCGGCGGAGGCGGCGGCGCCTTGGGCGCTTCCTGCACAACCGGCGCTGCCGCGACCGGTGGCTTCGGCGTGAAGACGGACACAGGGGCAGCAGCCGGCTCCGGCTTGTCACCGGGCAGCGAGAACTTGCGCTTCTTGGTCTCGACCACGACCGCCTTGGTGCGGCCATGCGAGAAGCTCTGGCGCACGGTGCCCTGTTCCGTACCGGGGCGCTTCAGCGTCAAAGTCTTCTTCGGCGTAACACTCAACGTCTTGTCGTCGCCCGATTTCGTATCGCTCATTCCATATCCTCTGCGGCATCATCTTCGTCAGCAACGGCCGCAAGCATTGCCAGATCGTCCGGGGAACCGCCCCGATACCGGTCGAGCGCAACCATGCGCTTCTGGACCGCCCTGCCCGCGTCTCCCGCGAGAACGGCAGCATGTATCACATTTGTACCCCCCAATGCCAAGCTCAACTCGGCCTCGGAGAAAAGTTTGTAGGCAAGGATGGCGGGGCCACCGAGGTGGACGGTTGCCCGTCGCGCCTGGCTGATCTTGCGGACGCCGTCATCTGACGCCTCGGTCGCATGCAACACGAAAAGCGCCAGCCCGCCACGCACCGCGCTCTCGACCTTGGTGGCGCCGAGCGCGATCGCGCCTGCCTTGCGGGCAAGACCGAGCATGCCCAGAGCGTATCTGGAAAGCAGCCCGTCGACCATGTCGCCGAGATCGGTCGGCACGGTCACCTGCGCCTTGAAGGCGCGAGCGAACAGGTTTTTCGCTGCCGCCTTGTCGATATGTAGGCGGTCGGCAGTCACCCAGCAACCGCGTCCGGGCAGGTTTTTCTTGATATCCGGAACGACGGCCGAATCCGGGCCGACGACGAAACGGATCAGTTCATCCGGTTCGGCCTGTTTGCGCGTGACGATGCAAGTGCGATCGTTCATCTCGTCCAAGGGCGGCTTGTGTGCGATGCGGTTTCACCTCACGCACCAACGGCTTCGTCAGCCGGCACGTCTTCGGCTGCAAGCTCGTCTTCGGTGATCCAGCCGGCCTTGAGGCGAGCAGCCAGAACCATCTGTTCAGCATCGGCCCGCGACACGCCGTGATTGGCGAGCACGCCCGGGAATACCTTCGTCTCGCCGTCCTTGCGTTCCTTCCAGCCGGTCAGATCATCGGCCGCATAGCCGGCGAAATCCTCGATCGTCTTCACGCCGTCCTCGCCGAGCGTCACCATCATGGCGGTGGTCACGCCTGGAATCTCACGCAACTCGTCCTTGACGCCGAGCGCCTTGCGCTTCTCGTCATGCTCGGCTTCGATCTTCTCCAGATATTCGCGGGCGCGGGCCTGGATTTCCGAGGCGGTGTCCTCGTCGAAGCCATCGATCGACGCGATCTCGTCGGCATCGACATAGGCGACTTCCTCGACGCTGGTGAAGCCTTCGGAGGCGAGCACCTGGCCGACCATCTCGTCGACGTTGAGTGCATCCATGAACAGCGCCGAGCGTTCGACGAACTCCTTCTGGCGGCGCTCGCTCTCTTCCTGTTCGGTCAGGATGTCGATATCCCAGCCGGTGAGCTGCGAGGCGAGCCGGACGTTCTGGCCGCGGCGGCCGATGGCCAGCGACAGCTGGTCGTCCGGCACCACGACCTCGATGCGTTCGGCGTCCTCGTCGAGCACGACCTTGGCGACTTCCGCCGGCTGCAGCGCGTTGACGATGAAGGAAGCGGCCGAAGGCGACCACGGAATGATGTCGATCTTCTCGCCCTGCAATTCGCCGACCACCGCCTGAACGCGGCTGCCGCGCATGCCGACACAGGCGCCGACCGGATCGATGGAACTGTCACGCGAGATGACGGCGATCTTGGCGCGCGAACCCGGATCGCGGGCGACCGACTTGATCTCGATAATGCCGTCGTAGATTTCCGGCACTTCCATGGTGAACAGCTTCGCCATGAACTGCGGATGGGTGCGCGACAGGAATATCTGCGGACCGCGCTGCTCGCGGCGCACGTCATAGACATAGGCGCGGACGCGATCGCCATATTTGTAATTTTCGCGCGGGATCAGCTCGTCGCGACGGATTATCGCCTCACCGCGGCCGAGATCGACGATGACGTTGCCGTATTCGACGCGTTTGACAGTACCGTTGACGATCTCGCCGATACGGTCCTTGTACTCGTCGTACTGGCGGTCACGCTCAGCCTCGCGCACCTTCTGCACGATGACCTGCTTGGCCGACTGGGCGGCGATGCGGCCGAAATCCATCGGCGGCAGCTGTTCGGCAATGAAGTCGCCGAGCTGGGCGTCGGGATTGCGCTCACGCGCCGAGGATATGGCGATCTGCGTCGCATAGTCGTCGACCTTCTCGACCACTTCCATCAGCCGCTGCAGCTTCATCTCGCCGGTATTCGGATTGATGTCGGCACGGATGTTGGTTTCCTGGCCATAGCGCGAGCGCGCCGCCTTCTGGATCGCATCGGCCATGGCGGCGATGACGATCGACTTGTCGATCGACTTCTCACGCGCGACCGCATCGGCGATCTGCAGCAGTTCAAGCCTGTTGGCGCTTACAACCATCTCTTTTCTCCCGAGCTTGTTGCCGAGGCTTTGCGCCCGGCAGCCCAATCACATTTCCTGTTCGGTTTCATCTTCTACGCCCGCTTCGCTCTCTGGCGCGTCTTCGGGCTCGCCGCGGCGCTTCTTGGCTTCCTTGCGCGCCCTGTTGTCCTTCGACAGTGCGTCGCGGATAAGGTCGTCGGTCAGGATCAGCCGTGCTTCGGCAATCGCATCGTAGGGCACACGCACCGTCGGCTGTTCGCCATAGGCCGCCTTGTCGCGCTCGATCAGCACGCCGTCCGCGTCGCTCTCGGCGATCTTGCCCTTGAAGCGCTTGCGGTCGGCGACGAGGACCGAGGTTTCCATCTTCACCAGATGACCCGTCCAGGTCGCGAAATCCGACTTGCGGACCAGCGGCCGGTCGATTCCCGGCGACGACACTTCGAGATGATACGCCTTTTCGATCGGATCATCGACATCGAGCGCCGGCGACACTGCCCGGCTGACCTCTTCGCAATCCTCGACGGTCATGGTGCCGTCCTCGCGTTCGGCCATGATCTGCAGCGTCAGCCCGTTCTGGCCCGTCAGATGCACCCTGACAAGGCGGAAGCCAATGGCACGCAGAACCGGCTGCACGATCAGCGCGATGCGAGCATCGATGCCGCTTTCGCGGATGATGCGGTCGTCGCTGTCGGGTACCGTTGCCGTCATTCTATTCCTGTCGCTTCGTCGGCGGCCGGAAGGTAACAAAAAAGAGCGGGACCGGGTGGACCCACTCTTCGCCATACCGACCAAGAATTTGAGCCTGATATAGACGATCGCAGCCGTCGTTTCAAGCCCGCATGCAGTCCGTGTCGTAAGCAGATGAATTGTCCGGATGCAGGGTGGGCGAAACTGTCGGGGGCGGCAGCGTTGCACAGGGCGCATGGCGGCCATGCGCCAACGTCCCTGTGATATCAGGCAGTACGCGCCTACCTATGTTGCGTTGCACAAAATCAATCACGCATTGCAGCAGGCGAAAGGGCATAATCATGACCAACCGCAAGGTTTTCTCGGCTATCGGCGATTTCTTCACCGTCTTCGGCAGCGCCGTCGCCGCTTCGCACGCCGTCGAAGCCGGCCGCAAGCCGCGCGCGCACGATCTGCGCAATCTCGGCATGGATCCGGCCGCCTTCAACAAGATCGGCCGCTTCTAAGTCCGGCGACGCAGGGGCGAGGACATCTCTGGTCCTCGTCGACGTCAAAGCGCGCCTAGGCGCGCTTTGAATAGGACTATCTTCGGACGAAGGTGAGGTAGGCTGGCCGCCGGCCTTCGCGAACGGCCTTCGCCTCGTAGCGTGTACCCGGCCAACCCTTATAGGGCCGCTGCCAGTCGGCTGCCTCTTCAGCCTGCCACGCAAACGCTTCATGTGCCCGGCAGTGCAGCAGCGTCCAGTTCACATAGCTGTCGATATCGGACGCAAAGCGGAATATTCCGCCTGACTTCAGCACGCGCGCGAAACGGTCGAGATTGACCGGACTGACGAAGCGGCGCTTCCAGTGTTTCTTCTTCGGCCAGGGATCGGGATAGAGAAGGTCGATGCCGCGGAGCGAGGCTTGCGGGAGCCAGTCGAGCAGGCGCGTGGCGTCGTCGTCATAGACCCGAAGATTGGCAAGCGGCCGTTCCCTGACCGCCATCATCATCTTGGCCATGCCGTTGACGAAAGGCTCGACGCCGACAAAACCGGTCTCAGGAGCCGCCGTCGCCCGATGCAGCAGGTGCTCGCCGCCACCAAAACCAATTTCGAGATGAATGGCGCGGACATCGGCTTCGAACAGGCTGCGCAAGTCGGCCGGCGGTCCGGCCGTCAGATCAAGCCGGTAGGTGCTGAAACCGCTTTCCAGTGCCGCTGCCTGCTGCGGACGGATGGCCTTGCCGCGCCGGCGACCGAAAAATGCTTCGGTCGCACGGCTTGGCCGGTCTTTCGGAACCATGTCTTCCGGATCTATGGACGCCGCGGCTAGGCCGCGACTGCTTCGGCAGGCGCTTCGGCGAGTGCGTCCTTGAGAGCCTTGGCGAGGTCGGTCTTTTCCCAGGAGAAGGACCCGTCGCGGCCGGCCTTGCGGCCGAAATGACCATAAGACGACGTCTTGGCATAAATCGGCTTGTTGAGATCGAGATGGCGGCGGATGCCGGACGGCGACAGATCCATCACGGTGCGCAGCGCCTGCTCGAGCTTTGCCTCATCGACCCTGCCGGTGCCGTGCAGGTCGACATAGACCGACAGCGGCTGGGCCACGCCAATGGCATAGGAAAGCTGGATAGTGCAGCGATCGGCGAGCTTCGCCGCCACCACGTTCTTGGCGAGATAGCGGGCCGCATAGGCTGCGGAACGGTCGACCTTAGTGGTGTCCTTGCCGGAAAAAGCCCCGCCGCCATGAGGCGCAGCACCGCCGTAAGTGTCGACGATGATCTTGCGCCCGGTCAGGCCGGCGTCGCCGTCGGGCCCGCCGATGACGAACTTGCCTGTCGGGTTGATATACCAGTTGCAGCTGTCGGCGATCTTCAGGTCGCCCAGCGCCTCGCGAATATAGGGTTCGACGACGTTGCGGACCTTCTTCGAATCCCAGCTGGCGTCGAGGTGCTGGGTGGACAACACGATTTGCGTCACTTCCGCCGCCTTGCCGTCGATATAGCGGACGGTGACCTGGCTCTTGGCGTCCGGCCCGAGCCGGCCGGCATCGCCGTTGCCTTCATGGCGCGCGGCGGCCAGCAGTTCAAGGATCTTGTGGCTGTAGTAGATCGGCGCTGGCATCAGATCCGGGGTCTCGCGGCAGGCATAGCCGAACATGATGCCCTGGTCGCCAGCCCCTTCCTCGCCTTGCCGGTCGGAGGCATTGTCGACGCCCTGGCCGATATCCGGTGACTGGCCGTGCAGCAGAACCTCGATCTTTGCCGTCTTCCAGTGGAAACCGGCCTGTTCATAGCCGATTTCGCGGATCGCCTTGCGGGCGGCCGACTTGAACTTCGCCGGATTGACGAGCGGATGACCGGCGGCATCCATCAGGATGTTGCCGGCCTTGTCCTTCTTGAGCAGGGTCTCGGGGACGCGCACCTCGCCAGCGATGACGACGCGATTCGTGGTCGCCAGCGTTTCGCAGGCGACGCGGACCTTCCAGGGGTCCATGCCGGTCTTTCTGGCCTCGCGATAGACCAGATCGACGATCTCGTCGGAGATACGGTCGCAGACCTTGTCGGGATGACCCTCGGCAACGGATTCCGAGGTGAATAGATAGTTTTGCCGCGTCACGGGTGTCCCCTCTTGAAAAATCATCGGCACGCTGCCGATTGGCGCGCCACGTGTTAGCTGTGTCGAGCAACGCTCGTCAAGCGGTGGGCACCATTATCTTGTGCCACTTTGACCGCCGGCAGGATGCCGCCAGCCTGCCTGGCTCCAGCACGTGCTTTAGCTTCAACACGTTGATGAGAAAGACTTTGAGCATGGCTGTCGAGCAAAATCGATCCGCCCTCCTGCATGCCTGCGGGATGTAAATTCCACGATGCGCGAGACCGCAAGAAATTGCCTGCCCGCAATGACGGCTTCGCTATCTTCGACTTTTCAACGGCTGCCAATCAATCGACCCAGACCAATCTGCGTAATCAATCGACTGCGTCGGAGGAAAGGGCCTTCACAAGCTCGATAACCTTGCGGCGTATCTTCACGTCGGTGATCTTGACGAAGGCCCGGTTGAGTTGAAGACCTTCAGGACTGCCGCAGAATTCGACGGCAGAAGCCATTGATGCATCCTCGGCAAATCCGCGGTTGCCCACGGCTTCCTGGCCCGGCGCGTCCTCGAAAAAGAAAGCGACAGGCACACCCAGTATCGAGGCGATTGCCTGCAAACGGCTGGCGCCAACGCGATTGGTACCCTTTTCGTATTTCTGTATCTGCTGAAACGTTATACCGAGGTTCTCGCCCAGCTTTTCCTGGCTCATTCCCAACATATTGCGACGAAGCCTGATGCGACTTCCGACATGGATGTCGATAGGATTCGGCTTCTTCTTGTTTTCTTCTGCCATTTTTTCCTCGCCGAATTTTTCCGGCTTTTTGTGTTTTTTCTGCCCAGAACGAGGCCGGCGGCCAGTGCCCCAACAGAACCGACGTGCTGACTTCGAGAAATTTCAGGCGGTTACAGTATGAGTTTCTAATGTGTCGACTGTCAATTCGCCCGTAGCCGTTGCCTTACATTCATTGTGAAAGCGGCGAGAGCGAACAGCAACATGATCATCAGTCCATTAATGCGTCTTTGGCTGGAAGAAACGATGGCTCGATTGGAAATCGGCACGTGGACATCGATGGCTCCGCGGGCGTCGATTGCCAGCGCGTCGAGGATGTGTCCGCGCGGATCGACGACAGCGGAAATGCCGTTATTGGCTGCACGCAACAATGGCACCCCGTTCTCCACCGCACGAATCTGCGCCTGCCTGAAATGCTGGTACGGACCCGGCGTGTCACCGAACCACGCGTCGTTCGTGACATTCACAATAAGCTCAGCTGACGTTGCGTCAACCGCCACCAGATCGGGAAAGATGACTTCGTAGCAAATGAACGGAAGCACGCGGATGCCGCCGGGCAACGCGATCGGGTGCCGCTCATTGCCCGCCGCGTAGGTTGTCGGCCCGGCGACGAGTTGTTTGAGCCCCAAGCGGCCAAGCAGGTCGGCAAAAGGCAGATATTCGCCAAAGGGCACCAGATGAACCTTGTCGACTGCATCGGCGATTTGACCCTTGTCGTCGATCGCCACCACTGAATTGTAGTACCGCCTGTCGGCATCATCCGCCGACCCGCCTTCCTCCCGGACGACGCCGGCGATCAGCGTCTGGCCGTCGCCAAGCATTTCTCCCAGCGCGGTCAGCGCATCGGGACGTTCGGCGAAAAAAAACGGCACGGAGGTTTCCGGCCACAGGATCAATTGCGGCTTGGCATGACCAGTCTCTGGCGCCTTGGCCGAAAGCCCCATCAGTGTAGCGAAAATCCGGTCGGGCACTGAAGGGTCCCACTTTTCGCTGAGGTCGACGGCCGGCTGCACGATGCGGACGTCGATTGCGCGGGTTGCGGGTTCGACCTTGGCAGCAAGCCTGACATAGCCGAAGCCGACATGGGCCGCGACGAGAACGGCAGCCAGTGCACCCCCAAGGCGGATATGCGGGCGCGCCGCAAGCAGGGCCGGCAAGGCAAAGACGAAGACCGCCAGCGCGTTGATGCCGACCATGCCGGTCACCGACACGCTCTGCATAAGCAAGGGCACCGGCATCGCCGCGTAGCCGACGGCATTCCAGGGAAAGCCGGTGAACAGAAAGTCGCGCAGCCATTCCGCCAAGCCGAAGCCGAAGGCAAGGGCGGCGATGCGGCCGATGTCGTTGCTCCACAGCAGCCGGGCAACCGCTGTCGCGAAGCCATAGAAAAAGGCGAGCGCCAGCGGAATTCCGACCACTGCGAAGGGAAGCGCCCAGGCGAAACTGTCGGCCTCGACCAGGAGTGCTGAGCCGATCCACCACAATCCGGCGAGAAAATAGCCGAAGCCGAACCACCAGCCGACGGCGAAGGCCGGCCGCAAATGCCGGAACCAGCCATCGGAGGCTTCGCCGGTTGCGCCGTCGAGGAGCCAGACCAGCAGCGGAAACGAAACGAAACAGACGGCGAAGAAATCGTAAGGCGCCTGGGCAAGAACCGCCAGCGCACCGGCAAGAAACGCCACAAGCGCGCGGCGCCAGCCCCACAGCAGAATTATCCGGCCGGCCAGGCGCTTCATCGATGCTTCCGAGTCGTGCGAATCACGGCAGAAGATTTATCAGGCCGCAGTCCACGCTCCAAACGGCCATGCTTCAGCCAGACTGCCGGATTAGGTCTGCTGGATAGGTGGGGCGACTGACGCCGGCAAGATAAGTGTCGCATGTGAATTGTCGCGCAGACCGCACGTGCCGGTGTATCACTATAATGCGCGTGATAGAAATGCGTTCAGCCGCTCCAGCACGAGATCCGGGGCTTCGAGCTGAGGCAAGTGACCGACGCCAGGTAATGTTTCGAACGATGCCTGCGGGATCAGCGTATGAAGCGCTTTGCCTCGCTCCAGCGGGATCCATGGATCGTCCTCGCCCCAAATTATCTTTACCGGACACCTGATATCACCGAACGCCGGCTCGACTTCGGCGGTATATTTTTCGTCGGCTTGCGCGAATTGCCGATAGAAGCTTCCTCGTCCCTCCTCGGCAAGCCACGGCTCGACAAGTTTCTCGAAATCTCCGGGCGCGATGTCTTTTACGATCGCCCCCTTGATATATGCTTCCACGACCGCTCTGTGGATATGCGGCGGCAGGCCCAGAAAGGCATCCACATGGCGACCGACATGATCGAAGAACGCCGATCCCCAAGGGCGCATGGCGACGACATTCATCAGGACATACCGCTCGAAGTCGCAGCCATGCAGCAAATGCGCCCGTAGCGTCGTCGCTCCGCCGAAATCATGGGCAACAACGGTGGGCTGCTCAAGGTTCCAATGCGCGAGCATCTCGGCGAATACTTCTCCTTGCACATCGAGTGAGGTGCGCTGCTCCGCGCCTTTGTCGGATCGCCCGTATCCGGGCATATCGTACCAGTGGACACGATACCGCCTTGCAAGATCTGGAATAATCCGATGCCATGAGAACGAAGACCACGGCCAGCCGTGAGCCAGCACAAGCGCGGGTCCACTACCAAATTGACCCGCTGCCACAGCGCCCGCGGATGTTTCCACGGTCTCATCGAGTTTCCACGACATCAGACATTCTCATAGAGCGTCGGCCCTAAAGGTGGAAACCGGTTTTTGGCAAATTCCGACGCTCAAATAAAGCTGGTATTCAGGACAGAGCCCTCCGTACGAATTGGTTCGCAAGTGGTTGAACGGATCGTCGACCGTCATCGGGCGAGCGGCGTCTTTCACGCCTGCTCGGCG
The DNA here is from genome assembly GCF_055811535.1 of Mesorhizobium sp. WSM4816. NCBI lineage: Bacteria > Pseudomonadati > Pseudomonadota > Alphaproteobacteria > Hyphomicrobiales > Phyllobacteriaceae > Mesorhizobium > Mesorhizobium sp. WSM4816. The sequence continues at coordinate 258,382 of NZ_JBVVQR010000004.1, forward strand.
CGGACGGCGCGCCGGCGGCGCTCGCCCTTCTGGGTTTCCACGATGCGCACCCGCTTGACGCGGCGTGGATCGGCGTCGAGCACATGGAATTCGAAGCCGGGGATGGCCTGCACCACTTCGCCGCGGGCCGGGACCCGGCCAAGCGTGTTGAAGATCATGCCGCCGATCGTGTCGACATATTCGCCATGCTCACCGGCGGCGAAATCCTCACCGATCATCTTGGCGACATCGTCGATCTCGGCCTTGCCGTCTACGACGAACACGCCTTCGCCGGTCTGGGTGATCATCGGCTCGTCCTCGTCGTGCTCGTCCTCGATGTCGCCGACCACCATCTCGACGATATCCTCGAGCGAGACCAGACCATCGGTGCCGCCATATTCGTCGATGACCAGCGCCATCTGGGTGCGCATCGCCTGCATCCGCCCCATCAGATCGGAAGCGAGCATCGACGGCGGCACGAAAAGCACCGGGCGGATCAGGGTCAGGTCGCCGATGGTGCGCGTGAGATCGACCTTGGCGAGATCGAGAAGCGTGGCAGGGGCGGCTTTCCTGGTCGTCCTGCTCTTTCTGACGCGGGCCAGCTTGGTGATGTGAGCGAGCACGTCGCGGATGTGGACCATGCCACGCGGGTCGTCGAGCGTCTCCGAATAGACCGGCATGCGGGAATGGCCGGACTGCTCGAACAGCCCCAGAAGATCGCCCAGGTTCGTCGTGATCTCGACCGCCTCGATGTCGGCGCGCGGCACCATGACATCCTCGACGCGAACCTCGCGCAGGCGCAGAATGTTGTTGAGCATGGCCCGTTCGCCGGGCGAAAAGGCGCCGGCATCGCTCGCCGTTTCGGCAAGCGCGTCGGCGATCTCCTCGCGCAGGCTGGTGCCGTTGCGCTGCCTGAACAGGCCGAGCACGCGATCGAACAGGGAAGGACCGGCAGGCGATGGCTCGCTGGCGAAGCTGCCGGTCGTGGTACTCGGACTAGAGTCCTCTTCCGTCTGTTCGGATGGCTTGGTCGCACTGCCGGCGTCTGGGTGGGCGGCAGTCTCTGGTTTGTCGTTCATCGTCGTCCGGTCATTTGATCTTTTTAGTTACGCGTAAGGATCGGGAATGGCAAGCCTTGCAAGCGCTGCGCGTTCGACGGCTTCCATTTCTTCGGCCTCGGCGTCGGTCTCGTGATCGTAGCCCAGCAAATGCAGCAGGCCGTGGATGACGAGGTGGGTGATATGGTTGTCGACAGGCTTGTCTTCCAGTGCGGCTTCGCGCGCAACCGTCTCGGCGGCCAGCACAATGTCGCCCAGCATGGGCGGAAGCGGACCGCCCTTGGCGAGCGGATAAGCCGGGAAAGACAGGACGTTGGTCGGTTTGTCCTTGCCGCGCCATCCCGCATTGAGACTGCGGATATGGGCATCGTCAGAAAAAACGATGCTGAGCTCGGAACGGCCGGCCGCGCCCGTTTCGGCAAACGCGACGGCAACGGCGCGCTCGACCAGCCGCGTCAGCGTGGCCTCATCGGGCCAGTCGCCCGCGTCGACTGCTATATCGATATCGACGGGGACCGGAAGATCCCCGCCTACAGTTTTTTTGTCCTCAGCCATAAGGCTGCATCTTCAGCCTTCGGCGCCCAGGCCCCGGGCCAGCTTGCCGTCGCGGTCGTAGGCCTTGACGATCTCGGCGACCAGCGGATGCCTGACGACGTCGCCTTCATTGAAGCGCACCGTCACCATGCCGGTGACGCCGTCGAGGATCCTGAGCGCCTCGACCAGACCGGATTTGGTGTTTTGCGGCAGGTCGATCTGGGTCGGATCGCCGGTGACGATCATGCGCGAATTCTCGCCGAGACGGGTCAGGAACATCTTCATCTGCATCGGCGTGGTGTTCTGCGCCTCGTCGAGGATGACGGCGGAGTGCGCCAGCGTGCGGCCGCGCATGAAGGCCAGCGGCGCGATCTCGATCACCTCGGCGGCAATCGCCCGCTCGACCTTGTCGGCCGGCATCATCTCGTAAAGCGCGTCATAGAGCGGCCGCAGATAGGGATCGACCTTCTCCTTCATGTCGCCGGGCAGGAAGCCGAGCCGCTCGCCGGCCTCGACGGCAGGCCGCGACAGCACGATGCGCTCGACCATGCCACGTTCGAGCAGCATCGCCGCATGCGCCACCGCCAGGAAGGTTTTTCCAGTGCCAGCCGGGCCGATGCCGAAGACGAGCTCGGACCGCTCCAGCGCGCGCATATAGGCGTCCTGGTTGAGCGAGCGGGCATAGATCGTCTTCTTGCGCGTCGATATCTGGGCGGCTGACACCTTGCCCTTGCGCTCCAGCGTCGGCAGCGTCAGCTGGTCGTCGGCGGCGATCGCCATGCGCACGGCGCCGTCGACGTCCGACTGGCCGATGTCAGCGCCTTTCTGGAGAATGCCGTAGAGATTATCCAGGGCGCGGCGCGCCTGCTCGGCGGCCGAGGCGGAGCCCTTGATGGTCAGCTGGTTGCCGCGCGAGCGGATATCGACGCCAAGCTTCTGCTCGAGCCTGGCCAGATTCTCGTCGAACTGGCCATAAAGGGCGCTGGCAAGCTTGTTGTTGTCGAAAGTCAGAACGATGTGCGCCATATCCGAAGCCCCCGATGGTAGGTTCTGGGGCAGGTTCTTCACTTCCGCAGCGCTCAACCGTCTCTCCTCATCTGCCGAGACCTTCAGGCCAATTCGGCGAACAGGCTGTTGTAACCCGTCTTCGTGATTCGTACCTGGATAATCTCACCGATTTCGCCGGACTTTTCATCAACAATAACCGGCTGCAGCCACGGTGAGCGGCCGACCTTCTGGCCAGCCTGGCGGCCCGGCTTCTCGATCAACGTGTCGATGGTGCTGCCGACCAGGCTGGCGCCGAACTCCTGCTGCTGGGTCAGCAACAGCGCCTGCAGTCGCTGCAGGCGCTCGTCCTTGACCGCTTCCGGCACATGATCGGCCATCTCCGCGCCCGGCGTGCCGGGGCGCGGCGAATATTTGAACGAGAAGGCCGAGGCATAGTTCACCTGGTGGACAAGGTCCATCGTCGCCTCGAAATCGGCATCCGTCTCGCCGGGAAAGCCGACAATGAAGTCGCCCGAAAGCGCGATATCGCTCCGTGCGGCGCGGATCCGGTCGAGCAGCGTCAAATAATCTTTTGCCGTATGCCTGCGGTTCATCGCCTTGAGGATGCGGTCGGAGCCGGATTGCACAGGCAAATGCAGATAGGGCATCAGCGCCGGCAAGTCACGGTGAGCGGCGATCAATTCGTCGTCCATGTCGCGCGGGTGGCTGGTGGTGTAGCGCAACCGCGCCAGCCCGGGAATCTCGGCCAGCCGGAACAGCAGGCGGCCAAGACCCCATTCCTCGGTCTTGCCCCCTTTGGCTTCGCCTTCGCCGTGCCAGGCATTGACGTTCTGTCCAAGCAGCGTCACCTCGCGCACGCCGGCTTGCGCCAGCCGCTCGGCCTCGGCGACGATCTGCGCCACCGGCCGCGACACTTCCGAGCCTCTGGTATAGGGCACCACGCAGAAGGTGCAGAACTTGTCGCAGCCTTCCTGCACCGTCAGGAACGCGGTGACGCCGCGCCTGATGATCTCGGCGCGCTTCGGCTGCGGCAGATGCTCGAACTTGTCTTCGATGGCGTAGTCCGTCTCGACGATCTTTTCGCCGCCGCGCACCCGTGCCAGCACGTCGGGCAGCCGATGATAGGTCTGCGGGCCGATGACCAGATCGACAGAAGGCGAGCGGCGGATGATCTCGGAGCCCTCGGCCTGCGCCACGCAGCCGGCGACGCCGACCAGCATCTCGCGGCCGGCCCGAGCCCGTTCGGCCTTCATCTCACGAATGCGGCCGAGTTCGGAATAGACCTTTTCGGCGGCTTTCTCGCGGATATGGCAGGTGTTGAGCAGCACCAGATCGGCCTCGCCGATCGCATCCGTCGCAGTATAGCCGTCGGCGGCCAGCGCGTCGGTCATGCGCTGCGAATCGTAGACGTTCATCTGGCAGCCATAGGTCTTGACGAAGACCTTCCGGCTCGCGGCAGGCGGCGCGACCGCAGTTTCGGTCGCAGTATCGATGTCGTCCCGTTCGATCGTGTTCAATTCCATCTGGCGGCTTCTAACGCCTTTCCCCGACAAAAAACAGACGATTCTGCCTTACAGCGCCGCGCCTCCTTTGGACGCGCAAAGCGCTGGAGCTTTTCCGGCTTACCGGCTCAGGCGCGGATCGGCGAGCGCCGCCTGCACCATATCACGCACCTGACTTTCCATCAGCCTGGCCGTTTCCTTGCGCCTGGAGCCCTTGGAGAAGGCGACCGGCTCGCCGAAATGCACTTCGACATCGAGCCCGCCCTCCGCCATCAGTACCTTGAGATGCGGCATCAAATCCTCGTCGCCGATCCAGGCGGCAATCGGCCGGTGCCTGCGGCCGAGCGGCACGCCGTGCAGGCGCGTATAGACGATCGCCACCGGCTGGATGAAGACCGTTTCGGCCGCCCCTTCCGAAATCGCCATCGAGGCGGCGCCGAACAGCGTGCTCTTGAACGGCAAAATCATGTTGCCGTCGCTAGTCGAACCTTCGGCAAACAGCACCATGGCGTCGCCCTTGGCCATGCGGCTGGCGATCTCGCTCGCCTGGTCGCCCGACGAACGTTTGCGCTCGCGCTCGATGAAAACGGTGCGCTGCAGCTTCGACAACATGCCGATCAACGGCCAGCCGGCCATGTCGGCCCTGGCGATGAACGTCACGTCGGCCATCGACCCCAGCACCATGATGTCGGTCCATGAAACGTGGTTCGACGCAACCAGTAACGGGCGCTGATTGGACAAGGTCCCCTTGACGTGGATGCGCATGCCAAGCGCCCGGATGATGAGCCGGTGCCAGATCTTCAGGATGAACGTCTCGCGCCACAGGCCGGTCTTCATCGACAGGATCTGCAACGGCACGAGGATCAACGAGCCTGCGACAACGAGGCCCAGCGCCAGGAAAATCCTGATTTTTCCGATCATTCGCTCTTGGCCCTGTCCCGAGTTCTGGCTAGAGCGACGCGTCCAACTGGACGTCCAAGCACGCTCTAGCGCTTTTTAATCTGCGCATCTCAACCTGCGCATCATGCTTTCCGAGAATCGGTTCCGATTTGCGGGCCGATGCGCTAGCGAAGATCGCGGCGCATGACAAGCGCTCCGGTCGGGCCGTGCTCGGGCGATCTGTAGTAGTTGGCACGTTTGCCGACCTCGCGGAATCCCAGCCGCCGATAGAGCGCGATCGCGGCGACGTTGGTCTCGTCGACGTCGAGGAAAAGCGCCTCGGCGCGTTGCGCATGCAGTTCGCGCAGCACCGCATCCATCAGTTGCCAGCCAAGGCCCTGGCGGCGATGAGAGCGCGCCACCGCGACAGTCAGGACCTCGCCTTCGCCGGCCGCCAGGCGCGCCAGCACGAAACCGACCGGCGGCTTGGCACCCTGGCCGGTCTCGCGCGCGGCATAGCCGAACACCGTGTCCTGCTCGATCAGCGCGGCGAATTCGTCATCACTCCACGGCCGGACGAAATCCTCGCGATGCAGCACCGACAGGGCCGCACTGTCGGCGACCGTCAGCGGCTCGAGCGCAAAGTCCCTGCGACGCGGCTGGAGGAAAGGAATGCGCATCAGTTTTTCTTCCCGGCTTTCTTCCTGGACAGGATAAACCCGGCCTGCGGCTTGGCGTCAGCTCCGCGCAGATAAAGCGGTTTCGGCTTTTCGCCTTCACCCTTGGCAGCGGCCAGCCGGGCATAGATTGCGATATCCGCAGTGGCGCTTGTCGGGCCGACGTCGAAGGCGCGCCCGGCCGATGCAGCAATTTGCGTGGCCGCGGTGCCGGCCAGAACCGGAAACCCGTCAACCGCCATGGCGGCGGCTTGCGAAAGCATGGCCACCGCGGGACCATAAATCAAAACGGATGCTTCGTCATAAAGCGCTGCATGGATCTCCTCGCGCCCGGCGTCGAGCGCGGCCAGCACGGCGCGGCCGGGAAATGTCTCTTTCGCCTGCGCCGCCAGCGCTTCCAGCGTCGTCACCCCGATTGCCGGGATTTTCAGCGCCAGCGCCAGGCCCCGCGCCGCCGAGACGCCGACGCGCAGGCCGGTGAAGGAGCCCGGGCCGGTGGAGACAGCGATGGCGTCAAGACCGGCATAGTCGGTGCCGCCGGTCGTCAACGCCTCTTCGATCACAGCCATCAGATGTTCGGCATGGCCCTTGCCGAGATCGAGCACCGAGCGGCCGAGTTCCTTCCCGGCCGCCGGGTCGTAGACACAGGCGGCGCAGAGATTGGCGGCACAATCGATGGCAAGCAACTTCATGAGACGGCCGGTTGGCAGCGCCCGCTTGGGGCACAGGGGGTTCGAAAGACAATTTCCCTGTGCCTGCCATGGCTCGTCCCTGCAAGGGGATAATGCATAAATCGTTTGGCGGCTTCGCTTCGACCTCGCCCCCAAAAAGAGGTAACTCTCGGCGACCACAACCGTCAATGAACCAGTGCGGCACTATGCGGCCTGGTCGATGCGCAGCATGTGATTGTCCCAGACATAGTCCGGCTCGGACCGTGTCGCGCCGCCGGCTTGGGCTATCTGCCCCGTGCCGGTCGTCGCCATGAAGCTCGCCCCGTCGGGCGCCACGCCGCAGACCTCGGCCAGTGCGCTGGTGGCGACGATCCGGCCGCTGGCCGCATCGATGATGACAAGCGAGTTGCCTTCCGGCGAGGACACCGCGACGGTACCGGCAGCAGGGTTGGCGGCGACCGAGCCGATGTAATTCCTGAAGCCGGACAGCACGTCCTGCGGCATGTCGAGCAGTTGCAGATCCTTGCCGCGCGCGGCGCGGCCGACCAGCAACGGACGATCGCCGCCCGGCCCCCTGTACTGGCAGCCGAACCAGACCGCGCCGGATTTGTCGGTATCCATATGCCGGATCGAAAGCTGGTGCAGCGCCGGCGGCAATTCGTGCTTTTCGACAAGGTCGCCGGTAAAGCGGTCGACCAGCACATAAGATGGCTTCATCGTCGCGATGTTGAGCTCGGCGCGGCCATAATCGGGATGCGTCTCGATGCCGCCATTGGCGACGGCAATCGTCCTGCCATCGCCGAGCAGCAGCAGCTCGTGCGGACCCATGCCATAGGTCGGGAACTCGCCAACGCGCTTGAATTTCGTACGCGTGTCATAGACGCCGACCACGCCGGCGGCATTGTCGAAATCGTTCTCGGTGGCGTAGAGCAACGCACCGTCGGTCGAAAACACGCCGTGGCCGAAGAAATGCCGGCCACTGATGCTGGCAATGGTCAGCGGCTCGTCGCGGCCAGTATGGTCGAACACAACCGCGAAAGTGCCGGGCTGCCTGGCAAAGACCACCGAGCGTTTCGACAGCGGATCGAAGGTGACGTCGTGACCGCGGGCGGGCAGGTCGATGGCATGCAGCACCTTGCCGGCCTCGGACAGGATCGCCGCGCCATAGCTGCCGTCGCGCTTGACGAAAGCGGTGGCGAAGACGGCGTCCGTGCTAAGCGTCTTCGCCCATGCCGACGGCGCCATCGCGGCAACAAAGCTTGCCCCGGCAGCCCTCAGGAAGTCGCGGCGGTCGATCAGCGACGTTTTCAGAATCAGTCTCCGTCGAGCGACGAGAACCCGGCGGTCAGGCCGAATTCGGCGGTTAGCCTGGTGCCGATGAGGGTCGACAGGCTGGATGTCACAAGCGAGAAGTGGTCGAGCTTCTGGCGCAGCGCCGGATCGGCAAGCGCCTTGTCGATCGGGCCTCTGATGGCGGTGGCGTCGGCGGCGCCGTTGACGAGCTGGATGTGGATCGATTCCGCCATCCAGCGCGCATCGGGCGACAGCGCGTCGCCAAGCTGCGAAGCCTGGAACAGAGCGTCCATCCCCGAAAGATTTCCGGTCAGCGAACGCGCGGTGTTTTGTGAACGCCAGTAGATCGCCTGTTTCGGCTTGTCGGCCTGCGGGCTACTGCCCAGAAAACCTTTCAGGCGCACGTCACGGACCATCTCCAGTTCGTTGATGAAGACGCCGACCAATTCGGTCACCGCTTCCGTGCCGTCGCGGTAGAGTGCGTTTTGCGGCCCCGGATTGGCCCAAAGTGCAGCAAAGCCGTCGGGCTTGTTCCAGGCGTCGCTGACCTCGGCGGCAATCGTTTCGATGTTGCCGGCGACGGCCGCGCCGTAAGCGCAGCGATAGGGATCGTCCCTGCCGGCGAGCCGCTCGGCGCCATCGCCGAAAAGCACGAATTCCAGCGCGCCGAGCCCTTGCATGGCGACGCTCTTTTTCGCCAGATGGGCCGGATCGGCGGCGGTCCGGTCTTTACTGGCCAACGCCGCCTGCACCTGCCTCAGGCCGATGCTCTTGCGGTCCGGCCAAAACAGCATGCGTTCCAGCCGGTTGTTCTGCGTGATCGGTCCGATGCGGATGATCTCGACGACCGACCAGGCATCCACGGTGCCGGAGAATTCGGCGCGCGCCGCATCGAGATGGTCCTGCGAAGGCGCGTCGCACAGCGTCCGCACTGCCTTGCTCAGGCTGTCGGCATGGTCTTGCAGGCGTGCATAGGCCGGGCGGACAAAGCCGTCGATCGCTCGCTGGATCACGTCGGAAGCCTTCACCGCTGCGGACGCCGGCAATGAGCCCGCGAGGACCAGCGGGAAAACCAGGACAAACGCCAGACGATTCGACATCACAAAGACTCCAGGAATTTGATCAGTGCGGCGCGATCGGGCGCGGCGGCGGCGGCAAAACGGTCGCGCGCCTTCTGCCCCTCGCCGCCATGCCACAGGATCGCCTCGGTCAGCGTGCGCGCCCGCCCGTCGTGCAGGAAGAAGTTGTTGCCGTTGACGGTCTGGGTAAGACCGATGCCCCACAGCGGCGGCGTGCGCCATTCGCTCCCGCTGGCATCGCCCACCGCTTGCCCGTCGGCGAGGCCCGGCCCCAAGTCGTGCAGCAGAAAATCGGAATAGGGCCAGATCAGCTGGAAGGCCTGCGCCTTGTTGGGCGTGCCGCGGCGGGTGACGAATTTCGGCGTATGGCAGGAAATGCAGCCCATGTCGTAGAACAGCTTCTTGCCGGCCAGCACATCGGGCTTGTCGAGATCGCGCCGCGCCGGCACGGCGAGGTTTTGCGAATAAAAGGTGACCAGGTCCATCACCGGCGGCGGCGCCTCGACTGGGCCGAGGCGCTCCTGTACGCCGTTTGCCATGGCAAGGCAGTTCTTTTCGGCCGCGGTGCAATCGCCCCAGTGGTTCGGCACTTCCGGCGTCGAAATGCCGATGTCGCCAGCGAATGCGTCCGCCACTTGCTGGCGAATCGAAGGGGTCTGCGCCTTCCAGCCAAAGCGGCCGAGCGTCGGCTCGCCGCTGTGGCCGTCGCGCACAATATTGGGCTTTCCGGAGATGCCGTCACTGTTGCGATCGTCCGGATCGGCACTGGCGAGAATGTCGGCCGGCGCGATTTGCTCGACCAGGCCGAGGCCGATCATCGGCGGCGTCAAGCGCGGCGAAAGCGTGGTGTGCGGATCGAGCGGCCCGTTGGCAAGATCATCGACCGAATAGCTCGGCTTGCGCAGCCAAACCACGGTGCCGTCCGGCAGGGTGACTTTTTGCTCCTGATAGTCGACACGCATCCTGCCTTCGCCGCGAAGGCCCGGAACGGCCAGTTCCTGCAATTGCGAGCCGTAGACCGGATCAGGGAAGTTGAGCACCTTGCCGGCGGCGAGCGCTGCTTTCTCCTCCTCGGTGCTCGCCTGCTGCGCCAGCCGCAGGAACATCGAGGTGGTGCCGCTGTCGGCTTGCGGCGGATGACCGCGACCGTCCTTCAGATGGCAATTCTGGCACGCCCGCTCGTTGAACAGCGGACCAAGCCCGTCCGATGCCTGCGTCGACGAGGGCGACGACACCCAGTTCTTGCGGAAAAGAGCATTGCCGAGCTTGAAGGTGCCTTGTTCCTCGAAAGTGATATTGGCGGAAGATTGCGAGAAAGCGTCCTTGTTGGCGCCTTTCCGCGACGTGCCGGCGCCGCCCGGCATCGGCTCGAACTGCTCGGGCTTGGAGAAATCCCTGGTCGGCCTGGCGATGGCAATGACACGCGCCAGATCCTTCGGCGTCAGATCGGCACGGCTGGTGGCGAGACCCGCCGGTTCGGGCGCGCCGGCCAACGCCGAGGCGGTCAGCGCGACCACTACGGCAGGCGAAAGCCGGCGAAGCCAGCCGTATCGCGGGTTGTGCTGGGACGGCAGGCCGCAATCCTCGGCCCGCCGCAAGCGGCGCAAGTAGTCTAAGCGGCGGCGCATTCCCGCATGTCCCTAATCCGCCTCGTCGGCCGATGCGGCGTTGAGCTGGCCGTATTTTTCCTCGCCGATCGAGGCGAGCAGGTCGAGTTGCGTCTCGAGGAAGTCGATGTGACCTTCCTCGTCGGACAACAAATCCTCGAACAGCTTCATCGTCACATAGTCACCTGCTTCGTCACAAATCTCGCGCGACCGTTTGTAGGCAGTGCGCGCGTCATATTCGCCGGCAAGATCCGATTCGAGCACTTCCTTGACATTCTGTCCGATGCGCAGCGGCGCTACCGACTGCAGGTTCGGATGGCCTTCAAGGAAGATGATGCGGGCCACGAGCCGGTCGGCATGGTGCATCTCCTCGATCGATTCCGCGCGTTCCTTCTTTGCCAGCTTGGCGTATCCCCAGTCTTCCAGCAGGCGGAAATGCACCCAGTACTGATTGACTGCTCCAAGTTCCAGAAACAGAGCCTCGTTAAGCCGCTCTATGATCTGTTGTTCGCCTTTCATGGGTTCTGCTCCCGTATTGGACGCGCAGGCCTCTGACGCGATCCAGGTGTGAAACGACATCCACACCGCTCGCCTCCGAGCGGGCGTGGTAATTTTCGGTTACCCGAATGATCGTTTCGACCACATTTGGGAAACAGCCGCAACAGCGACCACGCTTCTGCATGGCATGATAGATCTTCGCCGGCACGATAAGCTGCCAGGGATCCTGATCCAGCAGCCCGACGATCGTCTGCTCAATCTCCTTCTCGGTGATGATGTTGCAATGGCAGATCAGCATTATTTGCTCTGTGTGGCTGACGGCGCGTGCTCGGCGCCATGTGGCTTATTTTCTTAGCGGAGCCTGGACTTTCGGTTCGGGCTCCGGGCATCGACGCCTTACTGAAACACCTTGTCCGGCGCATCGAGGCTGTCCGAGCCCTCGAAGGCGATGGCATTGAGTTTCAGGGTGCCGACGGCGCGTTCGATCGACTTGGTCTGGTCGACCAGCGCGTCGATCGCCGCCTGCACGGTGGCGTTGCCTTGCGTATTGCCTTCGCCGATCTGCTGGTCATAGGCCTCGCCGCCAAGCGCCCGCGCCTTGATCGCCTCCATCTTGGCGACGGTGACATCCAGCTTGTCCGACAGTTCCTTGTCGACAGCCGGATCGGCCTCCTTGACCATGTCGGATACCGACGGTCCTTCGACGACGGTGCCGTCGAGGCGGGTGTAGCTGCCCTTATAGGCGGCGCGAATGCCGACGGCATCGTAGAAATGGGAATCGTAGGTGTTGTCGGAGAAGCAGTCATGCTCCTCTTCCGGGTCGTGCAGCAGCAGGCCGAGCTTCATGCGCTCGCCGGCGAGTTCGCCGTAGGACAGCGAGCCCATGCCGGTGAGGATGGTCGAGATGCCGGCTTTCGGCTCGCCATCGACAAGGTTCTTGCGGGCGGCGCCGCCTTCCTTCCAGTCGTCGACCATGTCCTGCAGATCGGAAACCAGAAGCTCGCTCGCCGACTTCAGGTACTGCGCGCGACGATCGCAATTGCCGCCGGTGCAGTTGGCGAGGTCGTAGTCGGTATAGGGCCGTTCGCCAGCGCCCGGGCCGGTGCCGTGCAGGTCCTGGCCCCACAACAGGAATTCGATGGCGTGATAACCGGTCGCCACATTGGCCTCGATGCCGCCGGCTTCCTGCAGCGTGCCGGAGAGGAACTCGGGAGTAAGATTGGTGGCGTCGATCTTCTTGCCGTCGATCTCGATCGACTTGCTGGCGATCACATTGGCGGTGTAGAGCGCATTCGCGTCCGACTCGGTGCCGTAGTTCTCGGCGACATAATCGATCAGGCCCTCGTCCAGCGGCCAGGCGTTCACCTTGCCTTCCCAGTCGTCGACGATGGCGTTGCCGAAGCGATAGACTTCGGTCTGCTGATAGGGAACGCGCGACGCTTTCCAGGCCTCGCGGGCGGCGGTGAGCGTTTCCACCGAAGGCTTGGCGAGCAGCGCGTCGACGGCCTTGCCGAGCGCCTGCGCCGTGGTCAGCGAATCCTCATATTTGGCGAGCGCAACATCGGAATAGGTCTTGATGACCGCCTTGGCATCGGTTTCCGCCTTGGCCGGCAGCACGAATATCGCCGCCGTCAAGGCCACCGTGGCGCCGATCGCTGCAAGCCTGCTGCCATATCGCGCCGTGATCATCGCTCTCATGATTGTCATCTCCCTCGGGAATTCAGTGAAAATGCCGGCGCCAAAGGCGCGTCGGCAGGCAATCGGCGCCAAGGCAGATCCATGCCATTGAGCGATATACAGGCCGCGGCACAGCGCGGTTTGCGGAAGAAAGACATCGAAATGCCTCCAATCGAAAGGGTTCAAGGCCCAGACATCAAAGGGATGCGCTTGACGCGCACGCTTCCATAAAGCGATGAAGGTGCCGGAAGTCAACCAATTTCAGAGAGAAAAGCCAATTGAAACAACAGTTTAGAATTATTCTAAACTGCAAGTATCAACTTTAGCCGTATTTGCCGCGCCGCCGTCGAACGAACGATTGACAGACCGCCATTCCGGGTGCGACCCGCAAGGGTGGTCTTGCGGCGGCGTCAGACAATCGCCACTTGGCGAGACGTCCTAGACTTGGATAACGCCTAGGAGAGATGAGGAATTGGGGCTGCGATGAAAAACGGTGTGGTCATTGTCGGTGCGGGTCATGCGGGCGTGCAAGCGGCCGCCAGCCTGCGCGAGGACGGCTACGACGAACCCGTGATCCTCATCAGCGATGAGGACGAACTGCCCTACCACAAGCCGCCGCTGTCGAAGACCTTCATCAAGGATCAGGAGGCCAAACCGCAGCCGCTGCGCGGCGAGGCTTTTTATACCGGCAGCGCGATCGACTACCGGCTGGGCGTCCGCATCGATCGCATCGATGCCGGCGGCCGCAGGCTGGAGCTATCGGATGGCGGCACACTGCCGTTCGACCGGCTGATCCTGGCGACCGGTTCGCGGCCGCGCATGCTGTCGCTGCCGGGTTCGGATTTTTCGGGCGTGGTGTCGCTGCGCTCGCTCGCCGACGCGCGCCTGATCCGCGAATTGAGCGCGCAGAGCGAGGATGTCGTCATCCTCGGCGGCGGCTTCATCGGGCTGGAGATCGCCGCGACGCTCACAGCGGCCGGCCGCAAGGTCATCGTGGTCGAGGCGGTCGACCGGCTGCTCGGCCGGGCGGTGGCGCCGATCATCGCGCGCCACGTGCGGCAGCGGCTGGAAGCGACCGGCGTGCGCATTGTCACCGGCACCACGATTGCACGGCTCGAAGCCGAGAACGGCCATGTCTCGGCGGCAATCACCGCATCCGGCGATCGGCTGCCGGCGCAGATGGTCATCATCGGCATCGGCGTCGTGCCGAATGTCGAACTGGCGCAAGCCGCCGGCATTACTGTCGCCAACGGCATCCGCGTCGACCAGCAGATGCGCACGTCGGTGCCCGAAATCCTCGCCATCGGCGATGCCGCCTCCTACCGGCACTGGCTCACCGGCGGCGATGTGCGGCTGGAATCGGTGCAGAATGCGACCGACCAGGCGCGTCTTGCAGCACGCACCGTTGTCGGGCATGCGGACGCCTTTGCGGCGGTGCCGTGGTTCTGGTCCGACGTCGGTGACATCAAGCTGCAGATGGTCGGCCTGATTTCGGGCGGCGACAGCCATGTCGTGCTGGGCGACGTCAACGAGAACCGGTTCTCCATCTACCACTATGCTGGGAATCGTCTGCTCGGCATCGAATCGGTCAACCGGCCTGGCGACCACATGCTTGGCCGCAAGATGCTCGGCGCCGGCTTTTCGCCGACGCCGCAGACGGTCGCGACAGGACCGGACGGATTGAAGGCGGCGCTCGCCGCTTTCCAGCAGGTAGAGCCCGTCCGCGCCGCGGAGTAGGGAGCCGCCCGCCAATTGTCGATCTCGGCGCTGCCCCTCATCGCCCTGCCGGGCACTTTTCCCCGTGAAGGACGGGGAGAAGGGGCTGATCGCAACGCTGGCGCCCCCTCTCCCCGTTTTTCACGGGGAGAGGGTAAGGGTGAGGGGCAGCGCCAACGCCCGGAAAGATCCGCTCAAGCAGCGCGGACCTCGCGGATCGAGCTTTCCAGGATGTCGAGCGCTTCGTTCATGACGCCGTCCTGGATGGTGATCGGAGCGAGGAAGCGGATGACGTTGCCGTAGACGCCGCAGGTGAGCAGGATCAGGCCCTTGTCGAGCGCCTTCAGCCGGACCGCATTGGCGATCTCGGCCGACGGCAGGCCCTTTTTCACATCGTTGAACTCGACAGCGTTCATGAAGCCCGGGCCTCTGATATCGACGATCTCCGGCGTGTCGTCGCGGATCGATTGCAGCCGCTGCTTCAGCCGGTTGCCCAGCGTGTTGGCGCGGTCGCAGAGCTTTTCCTCGTCGATGACGTCGAGCACGGCATGCGCCGCGGCAACGCTGATCGGGCTGCCGCCATAGGTGCCGCCGAGCCCGCCGGGGCTGGGCGCATCCATGATCTCGGCGCGGCCGGTGACCGCCGACAGCGGGAAGCCGCCGGCAAGGCTCTTGGCCATGGCGGTGATGTCGGGCGCCACCTCGTGATGATCCATGGCGAACATCTTGCCGGTGCGGGCAAAACCGGTCTGCACCTCGTCGGCGATCAACAGCATGCCGTGCTGGTCGCAGATCTTGCGCAGCGCCGTCATGAAGTCGCGCGGCGCCTCGTAAAATCCGCCCTCGCCCTGCACCGGCTCGACGATGATGGCGGCGACGCGGGCCGGATCGACATCGGCCTTGAACAGCCGGTCGAGCGCGGCCAGCGAATCGGCGACCGTGATCCCATGCAGCGCAACCGGGAACGGCGCGTGGAAAACATCGGCCGGCATGGCGCCGAAGCCGACCTTGTAGGGCACAACCTTGCCGGTCAGCGCCATGCCCATGAAGGTGCGGCCATGGAAGCCGCCGGCAAAGGCAATGACCGCCGGACGGCCGGTTGCGTTGCGGGCGATCTTGATGGCGTTCTCCACCGCTTCGGCACCGGTGGTGACGAAAATCGTCTTCTTGTCGAATTTGCCCGGCAGCAAGCCGTTCAGCCGTTCGGCCAGCCTGACATAGCTCTCATAGGGCACCACCTGGTGGCAGGTATGGGTGAAGCGGTCGAGCTGCGCCTTGACCGCCTCGATCACCTTGGGATGGCGGTGGCCTGTGTTGACGACGGCGATGCCGGACGAGAAATCGATGTAGCGCCGGCCTTCGACATCCCAGATTTCCGAGTTCTCGGCGCGGTCGGCATAAATCTGCGTGGTCATGCCGACGCCGCGCGAGATCGACTGGTTCTTGCGTTCGGAAATGGCAGAGTTCTTCATGATGTTCCCTCACCGGGCCGACGCCCGTTCTCGTTTGGATGATTGCCGGGAATTGTTCTGGCCTTATTTCATGTTTTCCTCAAGTTGGCACCGGTGGCAGGCGATTGGGCCTGCCGGGACCGCCGCCAGGCAATTGGGCCTGCCGCCTTTGGCGTCGTGTTCCTTCGCGCCCCCCTCTGGCCTGCCGGCCATCTCCCCCACAGGTGGGGAGATTGGCTGTCATTGATGGTTTCGCCAATCGCGAACGCTGCAGGAGGAGCGCCGTCGATGAAGCTGCCGATCTCCCTCCTCGTGGGGAGATGGCCGGCAGGCCAGAGGGGGGCGCGAAGGAATGCGACATATGGAATAAAAAGATAGTCTAAGCCCTGACAAACCCGTCGCTCGCCCTGAGCAGATTGCGCGTATAATCCTTGCTGACGCGGCGCTCGACGAGGTCATCAGCGGTGAGATGCTCGACCGCCTCGCCGTTCTGCATCACCATCAGCCGCTCGCACATATGGGTGATGATGGCGAGGTCGTGGCTGACCATCAGGAAGGTCAGCTTGCGCCGCCGCCGGATGTCTTCCAACAGGTTGAGCACCTCCGCCTGCACGGAAGCGTCGAGCGCCGAGGTCGGCTCGTCGAGCAGCAGGATCGCCGGTTCGAGGATCAGCGCCCGCGCAATCGCCACCCGCTGGCGCTGGCCACCCGACAATTGATGCGAATAGCGGAAGCGGAAGCCGGTGCCGAGCCCGACCTCGTCGAGCGCCCGCTGGATGCGCTTCTCGCCATCGGCAAAGCCGTGGATGGCGAGCGGCTCCTGCAGCAGGCGGTCGACGGTCTGGCGCGGATGCAGCGAGCCGTAGGGGTCCTGGAAGACCATCTGCACCTCGCGATAGAAGGCCTTGTCGCGGCGCTTGCCGAGTTTTTTCCCGCTGACGGTGATGCTGCCCGAAGCGGCCGGCGCGAGGCCGGCAATCGCGCGCAACAGCGTCGATTTGCCGGAGCCGGATTCGCCGACCAGGCCGAAGGATTCGCCGGATTGCACCTCGAGGCTGACACCCTTCAGCGCGCGAAAGCGGTCGAAGACCACCTCCAGCCTGTCGGCGGAAAGTGCTGCCGTCATGCCGCCCACTCCGGCTTGCGGTCGAGCACCGGCAGCGGGTGGCGGTCGGCGCCGATCTTGGGCATGCAGTTGAGCAGGCCGCGCGTATAGGGATGCTGGGCGCGGCCGAGCTCCGAGGCCTTGAGCTGCTCGACCACCTTGCCGGCATACATGACGATCACCCGATCGCAGAAGGACGAGACCAGGCGCAGATCGTGCGAGATGAAGATCAGGCCCATGCCGCGCTCGCTGACCAGCCTGTCGAGGATGCCGAGCACGTCGAGCTGAACGGTGACGTCGAGCGCCGAGGTCGGCTCGTCGGCGATCATCATCTCCGGCCCGGCAATCAGCATCATGGCGATCATGGCGCGCTGGCCCATGCCGCCCGACACCTCGTGCGGATGCAGGTCGAAGACACGGGCGGGTTCGCGGATCTGCACCGCCTCCAGCATGGCGAGCGCGCGGTCGCGGGCTTCCGCCTTGCCGACCTTCTCATGCGTACGCAGCGTCTCGACAATCTGGCGGCCGATGCTCATCACCGGGTCGAGCGAGTATTTTGGATCCTGGAGGATCATCGCGATGCGCTTGCCGCGCAGCGCCCGGCGGTCGCGGGGCGAGGCCGCGAGCAGGTCGGTGCCGTCGAAGGCAAGCTTCCTAGCCGTGACCTCGGCCTGCGGCGGGGTCAGGCCCATGATGGCGCGGCCGGTCTGCGACTTGCCGGAACCGCTCTCGCCGACGATACCGAGCCGTTCGCGGCCGAGCGAGAAGGAGACGCCGCGCACCGCCTCGATCCGGCCGGTGCGCGTCGGGAAGGTGACGCGCAGATCGTCGACCTCGAGAAGCGTGCTCATTGGTCACCACTGCGGGGGTCGAGCGCGTCGCGCAGGCCGTCGCCGAGCAGGTTGAAGCCGAGGCTGACGAAGAGGATGGCAAAGCCCGGTGCACCGGCCACCCACCATTGGTCGAGCACGAAGCGGCGGCCCGACGCGATCATCGCGCCCCATTCCGGCAGCGGCGGTTGCGCGCCGAGGCCGAGGAAGCCGAGACCGGCGGCGGTCAGGATGATGCCGGCCATGTCGAGCGTCACCCGGACGATCAGCGACGAGATGCAGAGCGGCATGATGTGGCGCAGCACGATGCGGAACGGCGAGGCGCCCATCAATTGCACCGCCTTGATGTAATCCGAATTCCGCACGGTGAGCGTTTCGGCACGCGCGATACGGGCGTAGGGCGGCCATGAGGTGACGGCGATAGCGAGCACCGCATTCTCGATGCCGGGGCCGAGTGCGGCGACGAAGGCCAGCGCCAGGATCAGCTTCGGAAAGGCGAGAAAGATGTCGGTGATACGCATCAGGATCGCATCGATCCAGCCGCCGGCATAACCGGCGACGGTGCCGACCAGCAGGCCGATAGGAGCGGCGATGACTGCGACGAGAATGACGACGTAAAGCGTCCATCGCGAGCCGAAGATGACGCGCGAAAGGATGTCGCGGCCAAGGTCGTCAGTGCCGAACCAGTGCTCGGCACTTGGCGCCAGCAGCCGCGAGCCCTTGAGGTCGCCGAATGTCGGCGAATAGGGCGCCAGCACATCGGCAAAGGCGGCGACTACCAGCAAAGCGATGATGATGAGCAGACCGAGAAACGCCAGCCGGTTGGCGGAAAAGCGCCGCCACGCGACATAGGCACGGCCGAGCCTGGCCTGCATGCGCGACGCCGGCCGCTCGCTGAGCAGCCAGTCGCGGCGGCTCTGGATTGCTTCAGCGCTCATTGTACCTTGGTCCTTGGGTCGAGCACCCGGTAGAGCAGGTCGGACAGGAGATTGATGCCGATGAACACCGAGCCGATGATGATGGTGCCGCCGAGCACGGCGTTCATGTCGGCGTTCTGCAGGGAATTGGTGATGTAGAGGCCGATGCCCGGCCATGAGAACACAGTCTCGGTGAGCACCGAGCCTTCGAGCAGACCGGCATAGGAGAGCGCGATCACGGTGACCATCGGCACGGCGGCGTTGCGCAGCGCGTGGCCCCAGATGATGCGTGTTTCCGACAGCCCCTTGGCGCGCGCCGCGACGATATATTCCTGGGCAAGCTCGTTCAGCATGAACGATCGCGTCATCCGGCTGATATAGGCGAGCGAGAAATAGCCAAGCAGCGAGGCCGGCAGGATGATGTGGCGAAAGGCGTCGCGAAACACATCCCACTGCCGCTGCCACAGCGCATCCAGAAGATAGAAGCCGGTGATCGGCGTGAAGGTGTATTCGTAGACGATATCGAGGCGGCCGGGAAAAGCCACCCATTGCAGCCTGGCATAGAACAGTACGAGCGCCAGCAGTCCCAGCCAGAAGATCGGCACGGAATAGCCGACCAGGCCGATGATCCGCACGATCTGGTCGATGATGCTGCCGCGCCGGACCGCGGCCAGCACGCCGAGCGGCACACCAAGCAATGCACCGATCAGAGTTCCCAGCGTCGCCAGCTCGATCGTCGCCGGAAAGGCGCGGCGGATGTCGGTCATGACAGGATTGGTGGTCAGCACCGAGGTGCCGAAATTGCCGTTCAGGGCATTCTTCACATAGATGTAGAACTGCTCGATCAGCGGCAGGTCGAGCCCCATCTCGCGGCGCGTCCGCTCGACGACATTGGCCGGCGCCCGGTCGCCGAGCACCGCCAGCACCGGGTCGATCGGGATGACCCGGCCGATGAAGAAGGTCACCGCGAGAAGACCGAGATAGGTGGTTATCGCGATGACTAGGAAACGGGCGATCGACGAGGCGACAGCGACAGCACGGGCGCTGCCGCGCCCTGCCGTCGCTTCGCTTTCAACAGTACTCATGCGGCGCGTCCGCCGGCGTCACTCCTTGGAGATCTGGCTGACGAAATTGGTGTCGAAGCTCGGGCCGAGCGCAAAACCCTTGAGGTTCTTGCGCAGGCCGGCCACTTCCAGCTGCTGGTGGACGATGATGAAAGGACTGGCTTCGAGAACCTTCCTCTGCAGATCCTGGTACATTGCGGCGCGCTTGGCCGCATCCTTCTCGAGCAGGGCAGCCTCGGTTTCCTTGCTCAATTCCGGAATGTCCCAGGCGTTGCGCCAGGCCAGCGTCTTGGTCTTGCCTTCATCCGAATTGTCGGGGTTGCTGGCGAAGGTCTGGGCGTTGGAGTTCGGATCGAAATAATCCTGGCCCCACTGGCCGATATAGATGTCGTGATTGCGAGCGCGGTATTTGGTCAGCGTCTGCTTGCCGTCGCCGGGAATGATCTCCAGCTTGACGCCGGCCTGGCCGAGCGTCTGCTGGAACGATTCCGCCATGCCGGTCACCGGCTGGGTGTTGCGTACGTCCATGGTGACGCTGAAGCCGTCGGCCAAGCCGGCCTTGGCGAGCAGTTCCTTGGCCTTGGCGAGGTCGAATTTGAACGGATTTTCGTCCAGCTCGCCAAGCACGCCTTTTGGCAGGAAGGTCTGGTGGATCTCGCCGATGCCCTTGAGGATGGTCGAGCTCAAGGCATCATAGTCGACGAGATATTTGAAGGCCTGGCGAACCTCCGGCTTGGCGAGGTTCGGGTTCTTCTGATTGAGGCTGATGTAGAAGACCGTGCCCTTCGGCGCGCTGGTGGTGGTAAGATTGGCGTTCTTGGCGATGGCGTCGAGGTCGTTCGGCTCAAGATTGCGGGCAACGTCGATGTCGCCGGCCTCCAGCGCCAGGCGCTGGCCCGAGCTTTCCTTCATGTTGCGATAGATGACGCGGGCGAGCTTGGCCTTTTCGCCGTGGTAATTGTCGTTGCGCTCCATGACGACGACCTCGTTGGCCCGCCATTCGCGCAGCTTGAAGGCGCCGGAGCCGGCATAGCCGGTCTTCAGCCAGGCGTTGCCGAAGTCGTTGTCGTATTTGTAGTCGGCACTGGGCGTCACCGCGGCGGCATGCTCCTTGACCAGCTTGGCGTCGACGACCGACGCGACCGTTGCCGACAGGCAGTTCAGGACGAAGCTCGGCGCATAGGCCTTGTCGACCGTGAACTGGAACGTCGTATCATCGACGGCCTTGGCCTTCTCGGTGACGTTGTCGCCATTAATGCCGAACTGGCCGATGATGAAGGCCGGGCTCTTGTCGAGCTTGATGGCGCGCTCGAACGAGTAGGCGACATCAGCCGCGGTGATCGGATTGCCCGATGCAAATTTCAGCCCGGGCTTGAGCTTGAAAGTGTAGGTCAATCCGTCGTCGGAGACTGTCCAGCTTTCGGCGAGATCGCCCTTGACCTTGGACGTGTCGCTCAAGTCGAGGCGGACAAGCAGATCGTAGGTGTTGCCGGTGACCTCGGCGGTCGACAGCTCGAACGCCTCACCCGGATCCATCGAGATGATGTCGTCGATGGCGAAACCCTCGACCAGCGTGTCGGCCGGCGTGACCGCAAGGGCAGGCGCACCGGCCAGAAGCAGCGCGGACATGGCTGCGCCGGCAAGCAGGACGCGGGAGCGTAAGGCAAACTTTTCCATCATCATTTTTGACTGTTCCCTGTTTTTGTTGACCTGAGTTCCCGGCTCAGGGTTTGGCATTCACTTGACACATCGGCCCGAAAATCGGAATCGATTTTCGGAAAGCACGATGTGTAGTTCAAAGTCTTAGAGCGTCCTTTGCGCGTCCAACGGACGCGCGGCGCTCTAATCGAACGGTGACCCTGAATCGGTCGTCCTGGTGATTTTTATCCAGTTCGGCCTCACCATATCCGGCGGTTTCAGGCGCGGCAACGAGCATTTGCAAAGCTGTTTGTTGGGCCAGATCAGGCAGCCACCACCGCCGGAAGCAACAACCCGGAGCGCAGCTATTTCAACGCGGTGACCAGGTCGGCGTCGGGAAAACAGGTGGCGGCGCGACCGTTCCTGGCCTGCCATTTGCCGATCGACCGGCGCGTCTTGAAACCGGGCAGGCCGTCGGCGCTGCCGACATCGTGGCCCTCGGCCTCCAGCGCCCGCTGCAAGGCGGCGATATCGGACCTGTGGAGCCCGCCGACCGCGCCCCAGCGCCCAGAAAAATTGCTGTCGCCGTTGGCGATGCGGTCAGCGCCGTGGCCGATGAACAGGGCGTAGAGATCGCTGGTGTTGTATTGCTTCAGCACGTAGAAATTGGGCGTGACGATGAAGGCCGGACCGCTGCGCCCGGCCGGCATCAGAAGGAAGCCTTCGGCCTTCAATTCGCGCGCCGGGAACGGTCTTGCCGCGACACGCTTGATGCCCATATCAGCCCACTCGGAAATCCTTTTGCCCTGGTCGGGGCCTTCGAGCGAACAGGAGACCGCTTCCGGCACCGTCACCTCAAAACCCCAGCCGCGACCCTTCACCCAGCCATAATGGACGAGGTAGTTGGCGATCGAGGCCAGCGTGTCCGGCACCGAGTTCCAAATGTCGATCCGACCGTCGCCATCGAAGTCGACGGCATGTTTGAGGAACGAACTCGGCATGAACTGCGGCTGGCCGAGTGCGCCGGCCCATGACGATTTCATCGCGCCGACCGGGGCCAGCCCGCGCTCGACGATCTCGAGCGCCGCCATAAGCTCGGTGCGGAAGAAATCCTTCCTGGTCGCCATGAAGGCCTTGGTGCCCAGCACTTCGAAGGCGTCGTAAGGTATTTTCGCCGCGCCAAAGCCGCTCTCGCGACCCCAGATCGCCAGCAGCACCTCGCCCGGCACGCCGTAGCGCTTCTCGATCGCAGCAATGGTCCTGGCATTGGCCGCCTTGCGCGTGCGCCCACCAGCGGTCACGGCGCGAACCGTCTTTTCGGCGAAATAGGCGCCGGGCGAACCGAACTCGGCCTGATGCTGCTTTTGCGGCGTCGTCGCTTTTTTGCCCGGCATTACCAGGTCGGGCAGTTTGAGGTTCGGTTTGGTGCCGTCGAAGGCGGCGTCGAAGGTTTTTCTGGAGATGCCGTTGGCGTTGGCTTCGGGCCAGAGGTCGTTGTTGAGCCAGGCGCGGAACTGGGTGTCGAGTTTTGTGGCGGAGGCGGGAGTGGTGGCGAGGAGGAATGCAGTCAGTGCGGCGAGAAAAAAAGCAGCCAATCTGCAAAGTCCGCATTCCGTCGCGCCCCCCTCTGTCCTGCCGGACATCTCCCCCACTTGGGGGGAGATTCGCAGCTTTGATTTTGTCGCCAATCTTGCAACATTGAAGACTGGCGAAAACAGGCGCGACAGCCAATCTCCCCCCTCGTGGGGGAGATGTCCGGCAGGACAGAGGGGGGCGCGACGGAATGCAATCATCTCAATAGGCCCCCCCTTCAAAACGCCGTCCGCGAGCGCAGCGCGGCGGCCAGCGTGCCTTCGTCGAGATAGTCGAGTTCGCCGCCGACCGGGACGCCATGCGCCAGCCGCGTCACCTTGATATCGAAGCCGGACAATTGATCGGTGAGATAATGCGCGGTGGTCTGGCCCTCGACGGTGGCGTTGACGGCAAGGATCACCTCCTTGACCTCGCCGCCGGCGACGCGGTCGACCAGCGAGCGGATGTTGAGCTGCTCGGGGCCGATGCCGTCGAGCGGCGACAGCGAGCCGCCGAGCACGTGATAGCGGACATTCATGGCGGCCGCCCGCTCCAGCGCCCACAGGTCGGCCACGTCCTCGACGACGATGAGCGTGCCGGCGTCGCGGCGCGGATCGGTGCAGATCATGCAGGGGTCGGACGTATCGACATTGCCGCAGGTCGAGCAGATGCGCACCTTGTCGACCGCCTCGCTCATGGCGGCGGCGAGCGGCGACAGCAACTGCTCCTTCTTCTTGATGAGGTGAAGCGCTGCCCGCCTGGCCGAACGCGGCCCAAGCCCCGGCACCTTGGCCAGGAGTTGGATCAGGCGTTCGATCTCGGGACCGGCGATTCGCTTCGACATCGCATCGGTTTAGGATTTTTCAATGGGTTTTGGAACACCGCAGCGGCATGTGTCCTTCGAGCGCAACGACGCTGCTGCGGGACAATCGCGTCGGCTTGCGCTGCCGACGTCGACTATCAATAGCTCAGTAGGCTTCCAGCGGCCTGCCTTGGCCGGCGATCATCGCACCGATGGCATCGGTGTTCTCGGGTGTCGATTCAAACGACATCGTCGGCTCGGCCGGCGCCGCCGAAAATGAACTAGCCGGTTGCGCACCGGCGGTGCTGCCGAAACGGGCGGCGTCCGGCTCCTGCATCGCCACAAAGGTCACCTTCTCCGGCGTTGCCTTCCCTGGAGTAGCCTTTGCCGGTTGCGATGCGACCGCCGTCACATAGGTTGCCTTGGTCGGTGTTAATTTGGCGGCCGGCGCCGCAGAGGCCATGAGCGTCACCGGTGCGGCGCGCGACCGCCGCGGCGTCGCCTGCGCCACCGCGACCGTTGGCTCGTCCGGCAACGGTTTCCAGTTCCGGCCGCGCTTTTCGTAGAAGGCGTTGCCGCCGGCGACCATGGTGTAGTGCATGTTCTTGTAGGGGAAACGCAGGCCGGCGGTGTGAAAGAACATCGAGTTCTTCAGCTTGGCCTTGCGCTCGCCCCTGAGCACCGCCTCGGCGGCTTCCTCGACATCGGGCATCGCCTTCGAATTCATCGGCCGTGTCATCACGCCCGGCGCGAACTGGCCGCGTTCGCCGACCACCTGGCAGATGGTGTTGCCGTGCTTGCCGGAGCGCAGCCGGTTCATCACCACCGTGCCGACGGCAATCATGCCGTCGCGGCTCGACCGGTTGGATTCGAAGAACATCGCGCGCTGGAGGCACTCCTTGTCCTTCGCTGTGTGATTGTAGGGCCGGGACCTGGCGGTATCGGTCAGGCTGGCCACGGACAGGCCGTGTGTGGTCTGACTGCAGGCGGCCAAAAACAGCGGAGAGGCGATGACGCCGAGCAGCAACGGCGTCTTCCATCGGGTCACGATCAAAGATATCCCCTCATTCTGTCGCCAGCCCGCCCCTGGTTGCGGCAAGAATGAGACACTTTCGGGCAAAAAGATGGCTAAAGCGTTATTAAGTCTGCGGAGTTGCCCAATAGACACAGCGGGCGGGCAGACGGTGAATCGCTGCGCTCCCCGGACTCGCTCGATCGGCACAACCATCAATACAGCTGAGAGGCTGTTGGAAAGTCGTTCCGGCGAGTCATATGGTGGTGGTTTCGAGAACCGGAGCGGAGCGGACATTTTGGGTCCGTGAGCACCGGAAGCGCAGAAACCGCCATCAGATGGCCGCCGGAGTAGAGTTTCCAAGCCTCTTAGAACGGCAGCTTCATTCCCGGCGGAATCGGCAGCCCGGCGGTCAGTGCCTGGGTCTTTTCCTGCATCATCTGTTCGACCTTGGCCCTGGCGTCATTGTGGGCGGCGAGAAGCAGATCCTCCAGAATCTCGACCTCGTCCTCCTTGAACAGCGACGGATCGATCTTCAGCGCCTTCATCTCGAACTTGCCGGTCAGCGTGACGCTTACCAGGCCGCCGCCGGCCTGTCCGGTGGCTTCCAACGTGGCGATCTCGTCCTGCATGGCCTGGAACTTGGCCTGCATTTCTTTCGCCTTGCCCATCAGGCCGAGAAGATCTTTCATCGCGTGGTCCTCTATGATTGATTTGTTTCTTTTTTAAGCATGATCGTCTCCGAAAACCGGCTCTCAATTTTTTGCTTCGCTGACCTTCGGTTGCTCAGGTTTCGTCTTCGTCGGTGGCCGGCTCGATCGGAACCTCGGCCTCCACCGCATCGGCTTCCGGTGCGTCGGGAATGCGCACGTCGATGATCTTGGCGCCGGGAAAACGCGCCAGGATGGCGGCGACGGTCGGGTCGCTCTTGGCGTCAAGGAGGGCGTTTTCGCGCTTGGTCGATTCCATCTCGGCCAGCGTCTGGCCGCCCGCTTCCTTCGACAGCGACACCAGCCAGCTGCGTCCGGTCCAGGCGCGCAATTTGGCGGTCAGATCGTTGAGCAGCATCTTCGGCGCGTCGTCGGTCAGGCCGACGTCGATGCGGCCCGGCTCGATGCGCACCAGGCGCACGCAGCGCTTGACCAGCACCTTGAAGGCGATGTCGCGCTGGGCGTCGGCAAGGGCGATGATGTCGGCCAGCGATTTCACCGGCACCGGCGGCGCATCGGCGACCGGCTCCGGCGCCGGAACGAAAGGCGCAGGCATCGGCTCGGGTTCGACCAGCCGCATGGTCTGGGCGCCGCCATTGGCCGCCGGCATCCGCGTCTGCGCCACGCTGGCGCCGCCATTACCGGGATTTGCTGGGCCGGGATTTGCCGGGCCGGGATTTGCGGCGGCAGGGGTTGCGGGTGCACCATTCGAGCGTGGCGCGCCATTCGGCACCGACGCTGCGCCCTCCAGCGATTTCAGCGCCTCGTCCAGTGTCGGCAAGTCGGCGGCATGCGCCAGCCGGATCAGCACCATTTCGGCGGCGCTGACCGGCCGGTTGGAGGACTGCACCTCGGGAATGCCTTTCAACAGCATCTGCCAGGTCCGCGACAGCACCCTGACCGACAGCGCCTTGGCGAAATCGGCGCCGCGCCGTCGCTCGTCCTCTGACAGCGAGGCGTCCTCGAGGGCTGTCGGCACGAAGCGCAGCCGGGTGACGAGATGGTTGAACTCGGCCAGGTCGGTCAGCACAGCGGCCGGATCGGCGCCGGTGTCGTACTGGTTGCGGAATTCGGCCAGTGCGGCCGCCACATCGCCCTTCATCACATGTTCGAACAGGTCGACGATGCAGGCGCGGTCGGCCAGCCCGAGCATGGCGCGCACCGCTTCGGCGCTGACCACGCCGCTGCCATGGGCGATCGCCTGGTCGAGAATGGACAGCGAATCGCGCGCCGAGCCCTCGGCCGCACGGGCGATCATCGCCAGCGCGTCGTCATCGACCGCGATGCCTTCTTTTCCGGCGATCGAGGAGAGGTGCGCGACCAACGTGCCGGCATCGATACGCCTGAGATCGAAGCGCTGGCAGCGCGACAGAACGGTGATCGGAACTTTTCTGATTTCGGTGGTGGCGAAAATGAATTTGACGTGCGGCGGCGGCTCTTCCAGCGTCTTCAGCAGGCCGTTGAAGGCCTGCGTCGAGAGCATGTGCACTTCGTCGATGATGTAGACCTTGTAGCGCGCCGACACCGGCGCGTAACGCACGCGCTCGATGATGTCCCTGATGTCGTCGATGCCGGTGTGCGAGGCGGCGTCCATCTCGATGACGTCGACATGGCGGCCTTCCATGATCGCCTGGCAATGCTCGCCCGGCACGGCAAGATCGACCGAAGGCTGGTCGACATCAGATGTTTTGTAGTTCAGGGCCCGCGCCAGTATGCGCGCCGTCGTCGTCTTGCCGACACCGCGCACGCCGGTCAGCATCCAGGCCTGGGCGATGCGGCCGGTGGCGAAAGCGTTGGTGAGGGTGCGGACCATCGGCTCCTGGCCGATCAGTTCCGAGAAATTGGCAGGACGGTATTTGCGCGCCAGAACGCGATAGGCGGCGGCTTTTTCCGTTCCCGAATTTCCGGCTTCGCTCATTCGCCCGTAAAGCTCCAAGGGCCGCGGCTCAAGGCGGCCGATTCCTGCGCATAGTTTCGCCCGCAGGGCTTGGCGCCGTCAATGTCGCGGGAGAAAGGCGAAGAGGTGGGAGGCTGGAACAATGACCCGTTCCGGGCTCGTTAGGGCTGCTTCCTTCCGGACCTGACCCGGTTGGCGAGTGGACCGTCCACCACCAACCTCCCGGCTCCCATATCGGCAATCCGGCGATGAAATGCAAGGGCGCAGTGACAGGCGGCGAAACCAGAAAATAAAAAAACCGCCTCGGAGGCGGATCGCTGGCGCGATTAAGCACCATGTTGAAACTACTGGCATAGCGGCCGGCACAAAGCAAGAACAGATGAGCGAAAGCCATGGCCGGCAGACCAGAGGGGGCGAGATGGTGACTTCATTCCAGCCCAAAGTCTTGGCAGGCCATACCCTGAGTTCTTCGCCGGACCATCATCGCCACGATAGGCCTTGATTCGCTTGCCGCCCTCTTGCGGGCTAACGGCGGCCGCTCTAGCGTCCATGGAGTAAAAAAATACTACAAAAGTGAAGGAAACGCCGATGTCGCCGGGCCTCGAGGCCGGATTCACGCTGGATGCTCGTCTGGAGGCCGACAGCGAGCAGTTGATGTGGCTCGGCCTGTGCGAGTTGCGGGTGATGAACGACTGCCGCTGGCCGTGGCTGCTTCTGGTGCCGCAGCGGCCGGGCGCGGAGGAAATCCATGATTTGACGCCGCTCGACCAGGCGATGCTGACCTTCGAGACCAATATGGTGGCGCAGGCTTTGAAAAGCGTGACCGGCTGCACCAAGATAAACAGCGGCGCACTTGGCAACATCGTCCGCCAGTTGCATGTCCATGTCATCGCGCGCTCGGAAGGCGATCCCGGCTGGCCGGGCCCGGTGTGGGGGCACGGTATGCGCGAGCCCTACGAGCGCTCGGACCTCCGCCGGTTTGCGCAGAAGATAAAGGCGGCGCTATAAGCCTGTCCCGTGTCCATCCTGAAGTTGAGTCTCGATGAGCTTCCGCCTGTTTGACGCGCCCTTGCGCGAGCCGAGCCAGTTCGTCGGCTTTGCCGGCAACATGATCGATCGGCAATCGGAAAACCGCGCCGACGATTCCGTCGAAAAGGCGCTCGCCGATCCTTCAGCCAGGCTTTTGCTGATGCATGGCGGGCGGCTCTACCTGAAGCTCATTGGTGGCGGCTTCGACCCCTGGTTCGGCGCCGAGGAAAGCCGGCCGCTCGAAGCGTCGCTCGACCGTGGCGTCCTGCTCGGTTTTTCCGACAGCGGCCCGGTGCTCGCCGTACCGGCCGGCATCGACCCCGAACAGCTGCCCGATACCATCAAGGCCATCGACTATCGCTCGGTCTACATGCAGGGGCTGATCGACGAGGCGGCGGCCGGCGCGATGGCGCAAGGAGCAGCGCTGCTCGCCTGGCATGCCAGCCACCGCTTCTGCAGCAAATGCGGCGCTGAAGCCGCGATGCGGGCCGGCGGCTACAAGCGGCTTTGCCCGGCCTGCGCCACCGAGCATTTTCCGCGAACCGACCCGGTGGCGATCATGCTGACGGCGACGCGTGAAAAATGCCTGCTCGGCCGCGGCCGGCATTTCGCGCCCGGCATGTATTCGGCGCTTGCCGGCTTCATTGAGCCGGGCGAGACGATCGAGGCGGCGGTGCGCCGTGAAACGCTGGAGGAAGCCGGTATCCGGCTTGGCCGCGTCGTCTATCACGCCAGCCAGCCCTGGCCGTTTCCCTATTCGCTGATGATCGGCTGCTTCGGCGAGCCGCTCAACGACGACATCCAGGCCGACCTCAACGAGTTGGAAGACTGCCGCTGGTTCTTTCGCGACGAGGTGCTTTCGATGCTGGCCCGCGAGCATCCGGGGGGCCTGGTCACGCCGCCGAAGGGCGCGATCGCCTACAACCTCATCCGCGCCTGGGCCGACAGCGCATAGCCTGCAGGGGAAGCAAAGATGATCCGTCATACAGTGGTGTTCAGGCTGAAGCACAAGGAGAACTCGGCCGAGGAGGCAAAATTTCTGGCAGACGCCAAAATACTGGCGGCGATACCGGGCGTCGAGGAATTCGAGCAGTTGCGGCAGGTCAGCCCGAAGAACGATTATCGCTTCGGCTTCTCGATGGAGTTCGCCGACCAGGCTGCCTATTCCGGCTACAACGACCATCCCGACCACGTCGCCTTCGTCCGCGACCGCTGGATCCCGGAAGTCGCGGCGTTTTTGGAGATCGACTACGCGCCGCTGAGTTAAGTTGGTGACTTGCCGGTGAAAACCGCCAGTTGAGCGGCGAAAGCACGCTTGTAGGCGGGCCGGGCTTCGCCGCGGGCGACATAGGCGGAGAGGTTCGGATATTCGTCCAGTATACCCGACCCGCTCAACCTTAGCAGCACGTGCACCATCATCAGGTCCCCGGCGCTGAACGCGCCATCGAGCCAGTCGGCATCGCCAAGACGACCGGAAAGCTCGCCCAGCCGGTCACGGATGCGATCTTCGACCATAGGCAGGCGCTGTTCATGCCAGGTCTCGTCGCGCTCCAGGAGCACGGCGGTTTGGCGTTCAAGGATCGGCGGCTCCACGGTGTTTAGCGCGGCAAACATCCATGAGATCGCGCGCGCCCTGGCATTCGCCTCGTCTGGCAGCAGGCCCGCATGGCGCTCGGCGATATGGAACACGATCGCCCCCGACTCGAACAGCGCGAGATCGCCTTCTTCAAAGGTCGGAATCTGCCCGAAAGGATGAAGCGCGAGATGCGCGGGTTCCTTCATCGCTTTGAACGAAACGAGACGAACCTTGTAGGGCAGGCCGACTTCTTCGAGCGCCCAGCGAACACGCATGTCGCGCGCCAGTCCCCTGCCGCGATCGGGCGACCGTTCAAAGGCAGTGATGGTGGGGGTCATGGGCAGGCTCCAGGTGATTGAATGACGCCATCGTGCGTGCCGTCGTTGATCGAGATCAGGCTCCGCATCTCGTCGCCTTCCTTCTTCGATTGTGCCAAGCAGAGGACGAATGTCGAGCCGGAATTCCGACATCTGGGTAAGAGAAGTTCGCGGGATCTGGGAGTGATCTCGCAGTCAGCCCCGGTGCTGTCGCCGCGCCGGAAGATGGCGTTAGATTCGGGTCCGGCGAAGACTGGCTTGCTTGAGCCCGTTGTCCCACATGTGACTGGCGCTGTCCTGGCGTTGCCGAGATTGCGTTCGTTGAGCGCCCGCGCCGAGCGCGTGCGTTCCGAGCGTCACCTGCCGCTCGGCGCGAGCCGAACGGCAGGTGGGCTGGCTCTTACTGGCCTGATGCATGCTGGTGGGCGTGTGGCGCACCGGGATTGTGATGCGCGCAGGTCACCCGCGGATTGAACTGGGCGAAGATGCCGTTCGGGTTTTCTCGATAGAGCCAGACATGCCGGTCGTGATGCGGCTCGAAGTTATGCGCCTCATCCACGGGCGTCGCCGGGTCGTCGATCATAGTGTCCCAGGGAACGCCGTGGAACGAAGGCGGGGCGTCGTGGCCGGCTTCCTTCCACGCTTTCGCGAAGACGAGATTCTCCACCGCGATCAGCTCGAGCGATCCGTCGGCCTGCGGCTCGTAGACGAGGACCGCGGGCTTGCCGAAGTCCGTGTGCGTGCCGGTGCCGTCGACGCGCGGGTTGGGCGGAGCGGTGATGCCGAGCATATCGGGGCGAAAGTAATGGAGGCCCATAGCCCCTAATTTCGGCGGCTGTCCCGTCATTTCAGCGGTCTCGCACATGTTTGCGGGATCGCGGATGTAGCCCTCCGCGAGCGCGACATTGACGTTGCGGAACCGCTCCGTTGCATGGCGGATTTCGGCAAGGCTCGGCTCGCCGGGCGCGGGAGACGATGATGAGTCGATCCGCGCGGCCTCCGCAAGTGTCAGCGGAGCGGCCGGGGCGGCGGTGGTAGTTATGATCGCGATTGCAGACGCGACAAAGGTTGCTGATCTTGAGGTCATCTGGATGATCTCCCGTATTCCTATCTTGTGATGACGTAGTAAGAATGCCTGTAGTTTCTATCGACGTCCCGAGACAGCATGACTACCACCAAAGTGTTTATGCAGTATGTCTTGATTGTTTCATTTGAAATACGTTCAAGTTTATTTATTGATAACGACCTCCGTTTATACTGAAGCGCCCCAACGAGCAGACGGCATCAGTCTGTCAGTAGCCAGGGAAGTGCTTGCGCATGGCCCGCTCCTCCTGGAATATGCGGATGCCAAGCGGCACCGCGTAGATCGCCAGGCCGACCACAAGAGTGAAAAAGGCGTGCAGCGTAAGCGCGAAGCCAAGGAGCTCGGGGAGAATGTTGAGATAATAGTTCGGATGGCGAACCCACCCAAAAAGAGGGTGCGTTATCAGCACATGGTCTCGGGCGATCATTAGCTTTACCGTCCAGAAACGACCAAGCAGAAACGCGACGACCAGCAACATCACGGCACCGAAGCCATACAGGACTAGCCCGATGATCGTGACGAGGTCGAAAGACGTCGGTCGAGCAAGGCCTTCAATCGAAGCTGTGATGTAAAAGGTAATGTGGGCCAGGGCGAGCCAGCGCGAGTTCCGCGAACCGTACTCGATGGCCCGATTCTCTCGCAGCGCTTGTTCATTTCGCATCGAGATCGCAAGCATCACGATGCGAAAGACAATGGCTGCGATGATGAACAAGATAAGCATGCGGACGCATTCCAATCACAAGTTTCGCCGCGTCGACGGAAGCTACCGTCGTAGCCAGCGGTGCCGCCATGCGTGCGGACGGTAATATCCGGCGCAGCGACTCTCAATCCGAGAGCCGCCACGCCGATCGGTCTCTTTCGCGGCGCTGCCGGTCGTCACCTGTCTCTTCTTGGCCGCGCGAAGCGCGCGGAGGAGGAAATCAGCGCGTTGAGCGGCTCGGCTGCATCGGTCAGCGCGCGTGACTGCGTCGCACCGAGGATCGGCAGAGCCGTCTTGTCGATCAGTCCGATCTGCGCAAGCACCGAAGCTTGGTCCCAATAGATGTGCTCGCTTTCGACCCGGCCGTCCTGAATTGAAACGATAGCGATCCACCGGGATGTTCACCGGCCTGCCGGTCGGCTCGACGCCGGGCAGGATCCACGGCATCTCGATATCGTGAATGAAAGAGAACAGAAACTCGTCGACGATGCGTTTCTCTCCTACGGTCCGTGAGATGAGATCGAGCCTGGTGTTTTGCGGACTGCGGCCAATCAAGGACGTCGCATAGAAGTTCCGGACGTTGTCCCAGCCGCGGCCGCCGGTGGCGACCGGTACATGAATGACGTGTGGGTCGTTGACCATGGTCTGCATGGTTGCATCGACGTCCTTGGTGATGAATTCGTGATCCATATGGGCCTGCCAGACGTCCGTCATGTCATGGTCAGGCGCAGCAGTACGCGTCCGTGGTAGCGGTGTCGTCATTGCTATTTCCTCGTCAGACGTGAGAATTGAATAGTGGGAGGGATGAAGGAGCGACCCGCTCCGCGCTACGACGCGGATGCGAACGGCAGAGATTGTGGCGTCTGTTCACTCGCCTGCCGCACCAGTTGCTCGACCTCCTGCCGCAACGCCTCTTCGGGCAGCGCCAAATCGAGCGGATCCCCGTAAGGCTGGTCGAAGGGCATGCCGGTCGCCCAGTAGACTTCGACGAGATTTCCCTCAGGGTCATCGAAATAGAACGCAAGCGATACACCGTGATTGAAGGCCATCTTGATCGGCGGCCCCATGTCGATGATGCGCGTGTAAGCGGCGCGCAGATCGGCCAATGTGCCAACCT
Source organism: Mesorhizobium sp. WSM4816 (assembly GCF_055811535.1). Taxonomy (NCBI): domain Bacteria; kingdom Pseudomonadati; phylum Pseudomonadota; class Alphaproteobacteria; order Hyphomicrobiales; family Phyllobacteriaceae; genus Mesorhizobium; species Mesorhizobium sp. WSM4816. Next base: position 291,381 of record NZ_JBVVQR010000004.1, read on the forward strand.
TGAAGGCGATGTGGCGCAAGGCAGGATTGGTGAAGATCGCGATCTGATGGGACTCTTCGGCCGGATCGCTGCTCAGGAAGGCGGTGGCGCCGAACGGGTTTTCTTCGCCGCTGCCGCCGACCACCTGAAGGCCGAGGACATCCTCATAAAATCGCGCGAGCGCAGCCGGGTTTTCGGCGACCATGCCGACGTGGCGAAGACCAACGATCCGTGGCGCGGTCGCCCTGCCTGTTTTGTTCTCAGTTACGATGGCGGGATCGGACCGATCGACGGCGATCCCCCCGTATCTGAAGTGCTTCGTAGTCATGGTGACAAACTCCGTGTTGACTCAATTCCGTCCGCTCGTCGATCCGATGCGAACGAAGGCGGGCCGAAAAATTCGCGGAGGACGTTACATTCCGATTTCAGGAGCGAAGGAATCTGCTTTCAGTTGAAACACCTTCCGCGACCCGCCTGTCATGTCCATGGCCGGCCGCCCTGTGATGGCGTGCAAAAAGGCCAACTCCAGTCATCGCAGGGTGGAGAAAAGTGATTGGCTACCTATTTCGGAAGAGGGCGGATGGGGAACTTGGCCTCAAAGCGAAAGGATCCCGCAAATGGCAAAGAATACGATTTGCCTCTGGTACGATAAGGACGCCGAGGCTGCCGCCCGCTTCTACTCCGAGATATTTCCTGACAGCGTGGTGGGTGCTGTGCACCGTGCACCCAGTGACTACCCGGCCGGCAAAGAAGGCGACGTGTTGACGGTCGAATTCACAGTCGCAGGCCTTCCTTGTATCGGCCTCAACGGGGGTCCCGAGTTCAAGCACAACGAAGCGTTCTCGTTCCAGATCGCCACCGACGATCAGGAGGAGACCGACCGTTATTGGAATGCCATCGTCGGCAATGGCGGCCAGGAGAGCGTGTGCGGCTGGTGCAAAGACAAATGGGGGATTTCCTGGCAAATCACGCCGCGCGTGCTGACTGACGCGATGGCGGCTGGCGGCGACGAGGCAAAGCGCGCGTTTGATGCGATGATGACCATGGTGAAAATCGACGTCGCCGCGATCGAGGCGGCGCGGCGCGGTTGACGCCCCTTGTGTCTTGCGGCCAAATTGCTGCCAGAGCTTGTCCGTTCGCCACCCAACTGCTCGTCAATCGCGCATGACCGCCGCGACGGAGGCGCGTAGCGCGCTGGCGAAGTCGGGATGGCCATAGAGGTCGTTGTGGCCAGCCGCTATGGCGATGTGGCTGCGCAGGTCACGCGCAGCCGCGCGCAGGGGCGCCGAACGCGCCGCAGGAACGATGGTGTCGTTTTCGGCGGTGATGACGGCCGTGGGCACGTCGAGGTTGCGCAGAGCTTCCACTGCTTCCATGCGGTGCCGCAGCAAGAGGCGCACCGGCAACCAGGGGTAGTGGTGAGCAGCGAGTTCTCTCAGCGAATCGAAGGGCGTCACCATGACGATGCCGCGCAACTGCCGGGACGTCGCCAGATCGGCCGCAACCGCAGCGCCAACGCTAAGGCCGATGGCGACGATGCCGGCTTTGGCATCGGTGGCCAGGTGGTCATAGGCGCGTCGGGCGTCCTCGAACAGGGCGGCGGCCGACGGGCTGCCGCTGCTCGGCGCATAGCCGCGGTAGTGCAGCGCAGCGACTTCGTGTTCGGGGAATAGCTGGTGCAGCAACAGGGCAAGTGCGTCGGCGTTCCAGGCATTGCCGGCGAATCCCAGCAGCAGCGGGCGTGGCTCGGCCGCCTGTCCTGCCGGCAGGCGGACCAGAACGACGCGCTCGCCATCCTCCGTCGCCAGTTCGACATGGCGAGCCCCGGCCGGCAGATCGGGTCCGAACGCCGCAAGGCCGGCCGGAAAGATCAGCCAGGACTGAAGCACATACACGACGGCGACAATCACTGCATACAATCCAGCGACTGCGAGCGTCAGTTTCAAAAGCCACATCGCAGGAATGTCGCCCGATGCTCGTCACCTGGCAAGGCATTGCGCTAATCCGCCACCTTCCATTGCTCGCGCGACTGGCTGGCCGGGTAGACGCCCAGAATCCGCATTTCGCGCGAGAAGAAGGCAAGCTCATCGAGCGCCAGTTTGACCAGCGGATCGTCGGGATGACCCTCGATGTCGGCATAGAACAGGGTCGCGGTGAATGCGCCGAGCTGATAGCTCTCCAGCTTGGTCATGTTGATGCCGTTGGTGGCAAAGCCGCCCATCGCCTTGTAGAGCGCGGCCGGCACGTTGCGGACGCGGAAGATGAACGTCGTCATCATCCTGGCCTCGGCCGAGGGACGTTCTGCCCACTGCCTGTTCCTGGTCAGCACGACGAAGCGGGTGACGTTGCTGTCGGTGTCCTCGACATTCTGCTCGATGATGTCGAGCCCATAGAGCGTCGAGGCCAGAGCCGGCGCCAGCGCGGCCATGGTGCGGTCCTTCAGCTCGGCGACCAGCTTGGCTGCGCCCGCCGTGTCGCCGGCGACCACCGGCTTCCAGCCGTTCTTGCGGATATATTTGCGGCACTGGCCGAGCGCGTGGATGTGGCTGTGCACGGTCTTGATCTCGTCGCGCCTGACGCCCGGCAGAACCATCAGCTGGAAATGGATCGGCAGGAAATATTCGCCGACGATGTGCAGCTTCGATTCCGGCAGGAGATGATGGATGTCGGCGACGCGCCCGGCAATCGTGTTCTCGATCGGGATCATGGCGAGGTCGGCCTTACCGGTCTCGACCGCATTGAAAGCATCCTCGAAAGTCGGGCACGGCAACGGCTCCATATCAGGGAACATGTTGCGGCAGGCGGTGTCGGAATTGGCGCCCGGCTCGCCCTGGAAGGCTATTCTATTGGTTTTTTCAGGCATGCCAATGTCTCAGGTGTTCAAATGTCTTAGGTTGAAAGGACGGTTCTGGCGCGTTCGAGATCGTCCGGCGTGTCGACGCCGAACGGCGCCGACTGCACGATCTCGGCATCGATGCGCATGCCGGCCTCCAGCGCCCGCAACTGCTCGAGCTTCTCGCGCCGTTCCAGCGGCGACGGCTGCAGCGCGACGAAGCGCTCGAGCGCTGAGCGGCGATAGGCATAGAGGCCGATGTGATGATAGAGCGGCCCCTCGCCCCAGGGTGCCGTGGCGCGGGTGAAGTAGAGCGCCCGCAACCGTGTCTCGGACAGCGGTGAGCCGACAATCTTGACGACGTTCGGATTGGTCTTCTCCTCGTCGCGGACGATCTCGATGCCGAGCGTGGCGATGTCGACCGTCGCATCCTCGAAAGGCCTCAGGGCGGCCTTGATGATGTCGGGATCGATGGTCGGCAGGTCGCCCTGCACATTGACGATGGTTTCGACCTTGCGCCCGGGATCCAGCGTGGCCAGCGCTTCGAAGATGCGGTCGGAGCCCGATTCGTGGCCGACGCGCGTCATCACCGCCTCGAAACCGTGCGTGCGCACCGCCTCCGCCACGCTCTGGGTATCGGTGGCGACCACCACCCGGCCGAGCCCGGCCTCGGCGGCGCGGCGGGCGACATGGACGATCATCGGAACGCCGGCGATGTCGGCCAGCGGCTTGCCCGGCAGGCGGGTCGAGGCCATGCGGGCCGGGATGAGGATCAGCGTGGACATCGGGTGATGAAGCATCCGAAAAAGAGGAAGGGAAAAGTGGCAAAAGGTCTCACTGGAAGCGCCCTTATAGGTGTTGCAACGCCAGAGCAAAAGACCTAGTTTCCGCCCGATTTGACCGCCTCGCGGGGTGGTTCACGATTACCGACGGACGGAGTGGACGGATCGGTCCGCCGGAAAAGGGAGCCTGGGGCGTATGGACTCTTTCGAAATCAACAAGCTGATCGGCGGCCTGCTCGGAACCGTGTTCGTCGTCTTCTCGGTCGGCATCATATCCGACGCGCTGTTCGCCTCCCCAGCACCGGAAAAACCCGGCTACGCCATCGAGGCGACCGAGGAGCCTGCCGAGGGCGGCCCGGCAGCCCCCGCCGAAGCCAAGCCGATCGCCGACCTCCTGGCCAACGCCAATGCCGAGGCGGGTGCGGCCGTGTTCAAGAAGTGCCAGGCCTGCCACACCGGCGAAAAAGGCGGGCCGAACAAGGTCGGCCCCGATCTGTGGGACATCGTCGACCGTCCCATCGCCGAACATGCGGGCTTCGCCTATTCGGCGGGGATGAAGGAGTTTTCCAAGGGCGGCGCGGAAAAATGGACGTACGACCACCTCAATAACTTTCTGCTTTCGCCGAAGAAGCTGGTGAAGGGCACGGCGATGGGATTCGCCGGCCTGCCGAAGGACGAGGACCGTGCCAACGTCATCGCCTATCTGCGCACGCTGTCGGACAGTCCGAAGCCGCTGCCGACACCCGGCGCTTCGGCCGAGAATGCAGCCGCGCCCGCCGAAGGCGCGGCACCGGCCAAGCCGGCAGAGGGTGAAGCACCGGCCGCCCCAGCTCCGGCCCCTGCTGCTCCCGCACCGGCTCCAGCGCAATAACGCAATTGTCATGGACAAACTCTTAGAAAAGCCGGGTTCAGCCCGGCTTTTTCAATGGGAAAAGCGCATGTGCGGCGACAAAGCCGACCTGTCGCGGTTTTCATGAGCGTCAAATGAACTAGATTGTCCGCTAGCAGCTATCGCGCAGAGGAGAAGGCATGACGGTTGGCCGAACGTTTCTCAGATCGATGCTGGTTGTGGCGGCTTTCGCCGGCGGCCTGCAGGCAGCCTTGGCGGATGAATGGCGCACCACCTCGTCGCTGATCGGCGACTCCAAATATGGCGACAACTTCCAGCACTATGATTACGTCAATCCGAACGCGCCGAAGGGCGGCTCGCTGAATTCGGTGGTGCTCGGCACGTTCGACAGCTTCAATCCCTATATCGTCCAGGGTTCCGCCGCGGCTGGCTTCGCCCCGTTCGGCGGCGGCTTGCTCTACGACACGCTGATGGAGCAGGCGACCGACGAAGGCAGCGTCAGCCATCCGCTGATCGCCGACGCCTACAAACATCCGGACGACTATTCGTCGGCGACCTACCGACTTGATCCGAGGGCCAAATGGCATGACGGCAAGCCGATCACCACCGACGATGTAATCTGGTCGTTTCAGGTGCTGAAGGCCAACAGCCCGATGTACAGCCGCTATTTCGAGAATGTCACCGATGCGGTCGCGGTTTCCGACCGCGAGGTGGAATTCCATTTCGACCAGAAGGGCAACCGGGAACTGCCCAAGATTCTCGGCGATCTCGTCGTGCTGCCAAAGCACTGGTGGGAAGGTACCGACGCCACCGGCAAGAAGCGCGACGTCACCAGGCCGACGCAGGAGCCGCCGCTGGGGTCGGCCGCGTACAAGATCGCCAGCTTCAAGCCGGGCTCCGAAATCGTCTGGCAGCGCGTGCCGGATTACTGGGCTGCCAAGCTGCCGGTGAAGATCGGCCGAGAAAACTTCGACAGGCAGCGTTTCAGCTACTTTCTCGACGACAATGCCTCCTGGCAGGCCTTCACCAAGGGCGGACTGCATGACATCAGGTCGGAAAACAGTTCGAGGCGCTGGAACACCGCCTATAATTTCCCGGCGGTCCAGTCAGGCGACGTCATCAAGCAGGAATTCAAGACCGCCTCACCCGAACCGATGCAGGCCTTCATGCTCAACACGAGGCGTCCGCTGTTTGGGGATCGTCTGGTGCGCGCCGCGCTGACTTACCCGCTCGACTTCGAGGCCATGAATCGTACCTTGTTCTTCGGTTCCAACACCCGTACCAGCAGTTACTTCCAAGGCACCGAACTGGCATCGAGCGGCCTGCCGCAAGGAAAGGAGCTGGAAATCCTCGAGCCATATCGCGACAAGCTGCCGCCCGAAGTCTTCACCCAGGAATTCAAGCTGCCGGTCTACGATTCGCCGCAGGCGGAACGCAAGTATCTCAAGACTGCGGTCGATCTCTTCGCCAAGGCGGGCTGGGTGATCAAGGGCGGCAAGATGGTCAATGCCAAGACAGGCGAGCCGTTCAAGTTCGAAATCCTCGGCTGGAACGATACCGACCAGGTCCTTTCCAGTCCCTATATCGCCAATCTGCGCAAGATCGGCGTCGACGCCACGCTGCGGCTGATCGACCAGACCCAATACATCAACCGCGTCAACAATTTCGATTTCGACGTCACCATATCGCAGTTGGGGCAGTCGGATTCGCCTGGCAACGAGCAGCGTGACTTCTGGAGTTCCAAGTCCGCAGACACGCCTGGATCGCGCAACTACGCCGGCATCAAGAATCCGGTCGTCGATGCGCTGGTCGACCGCGTCATCTTCGCGACCGACCGTGACGATCTGGTTGCTGCCACCCATGCGCTCGACCGGGTGCTGCTGTGGAATTACTATGTCGTGCCGCAACACCATCGGTCGGCGGTCTGGATAGCGTACTGGAACAAGTTCGGCATCCCGGAAAAGCAGCCGGCCTATAGCGGCGTCGACCAGAATTCCTGGTGGATCGATGCGGACAAGGAAAAGGCGCTGGCGGCAAAATACAAGAGTGGCAATTGATGGCGGCGCTCCCCCGCCGCGTCTCGCTGGCCCGCCGCGACTTTCTGGCCTTGGGCGTCGCGGCCACGACGGCAGCGCTGTTGCCCGGCCGCGCCTTCGCCGCCATCCCGACGGGGGTCAAGCTGCATGGTCTGTCGGCCTTCGGCGACCTCAAATATTCCCCAGGTTTCACGCATTTCGACTATGTCAATCCGGACGCGCCCAAGGGCGGCCAGATGAATTTCGCACCGCCGAACTCCACCTTCAATCAGAGCTTCCTGACGTTCAACACGCTGAATTCCCTGGTGTTGAGAGGGGATTCGCCGCCGCGCACCGAACTCTGTTTCGATTCGTTGATGGCAAGCGCGCTCGATGAGCCGGATGCGTTCTATGGGCTGCTTGCCGAGTCCGTTATCCTGTCTGAAGACCGCAATGGCTTCCGCTTCAATCTGCGACCGCAAGCGCGCTTCCATGACGGCACGCCACTGACCGCCGAGGATGTCGCCTTCGCATTGAAGCTTTACAAGGACAAGGGTCATCCGAACCTTTCCCAGACATTACGGCATATGACGGACGCGGCCGCGGTCGATCCGGTTACCGTGAACCTCACCTTCGACGGCAAGCAGTCGGCGCAAAATATCCTTGCGATCGTCGCCATGCCGATCGTGTCCAAAGTGTTTTATACGGCCAACGAATTCGATGCCTCGACGATGACACCGCCGCTCGGCTCCGGACCCTACAAAATAGGGCGCGTGGCGGCCGGACAGACCGTCGAATATGAGCGCGTCGCCGACTATTGGGGCAGGGATCTGGCGGTGAACCGCGGCCTCTACAATTTCGACCGCATCCGTATCGACTTCTATCTCGATCGCCAGGCAGCGTTTGAAGCCCTGAAAAAGGGTGACACGCATTTTCGCGAAGAATTTACCTCGCGGGTATGGGCGACCGGCTACGACTTTCCGGCGCTACAGGTCGGCAGGGTCGTCAAACGTGAATTTCCCGGCGAGAAAGCGCCGGACATGCAAGCGGTCGCGCTGAACCAGCGTCGTCCGCAATTCCGCGATGTGCGCGTCAGACGCGCGATCGCCAATTGCTTCGATTTCGAATGGACCAAGCGGGTTCTGTTTTACGGCGCCTACGAGCGCTCGCAATCGAACTTCGAGCGGTCGGATTACAAGGCCGAGGGCCTGCCCTCGCCCGAGGAATTGGCCCTGCTTGAGCCGTTTCGAGCCGAGTTGCCGCCGGAAACTTTCGGCGAAGCGGTGATGCAGCCTGTCTCCGACGGTTCGGGCCACGACCGCAAGCTGCTGCGCGCGGCTTCGAGACTGCTTGCCGAAGCCGGCTGGAAGCGGGCCGGCAATTTCGTTGTCAATGAAAAGGGCGAGCCACTGCGGGTGGAAATGCTGGCCGAGGACGACGGCATCGTTCGGCTTTTGTCGCCGTGGGCGGAGAACATGAAAACGATCGGCATCGACACTTCGATCCGGCAGGTCGATTCGACGCAATATGAACAGCGGCAGAGCAATTTCGATTTCGATTTCACCCTGCTCGCCTGGTCGATCGGGGCGACGCCGACTGCCGACGGCCTGGAGATACTCTACGATTCGCGGATGGCGAAAACGCCGGGGATGCGCAATTATCCCGGCACGGAAAGCAAGGCCATCGATGCGCTGATCGAGACAGCCGGCAAGGCGCAGAGCCGGATCGAACTGATCACGGCGCTCAAAGCACTCGATCGGGTCTTGCGCGCGCGGCTAGACTGGATTCCAACATATTATCTCGCGAATCACCGAGTCGCCTATTGGAACATGTTCGGCTTTCCCGAGCAGAAGCCCGATTTCGGCTTTCCGGTCGAGGCGCTGTGGTGGTTCGACAAGGACAAGGCGGCAAAGATTGGCAAAGGGTGAATTTCCTGCAGGCGTCGGCGCCGCCCCTCACCTGCCTGCCGGCATCCTCTCCCCGTATAGCGACGGGGAGAGGGGCGCTTTCATCGACGGTTTCGCCAATCACAAGCGAGGCAATAAAGGCGCCAAGATTGCGGCCAGCCCCTTTCTCCCCGTCGCTATACGGGGAGAAATGTCCGGCAGGACAATGAGGGGCGGCGCTGCCGTCGACGATTGGTCTGAAGCAGTGCTCTTCCTCGGGATGGACAATTTCTGATGGGCGCCTATATCCTGCGCCGCATCCTGCTGATGATCCCGACCCTGTTCGGCATCATGGCGGTGTCGTTCGCCGTCATCCAGTTCGCGCCGGGCGGACCGGTCGAGCAGGTCATCGCACGGCTGACCAACCAGGGCGGCAGCGATCGCCTTGGCGGCGGCGGCGGTGACGCCGGCGCCAGCAATATCGACGTGGCCGGCGATGCCGGTTCGAGATATCGCGGCGCGCAAGGGCTCGACCCCGAGTTCATCGCCAAGCTGGAAAAGCAGTTCGGCTTCGACAAGCCGCCGCTCGAGCGCTTCGGCATGATGCTGTGGAACTATTTCCGGTTCGATTTCGGCGACAGCTATTTCCGCGACATTTCAGTGATCGATCTGATCCTGGAGAAGATGCCGGTGTCGATCTCGATCGGACTGTGGATCACGCTGCTGTCCTACCTGATCTCGATCCCGCTCGGCATCCGCAAGGCCGTCAAGGACGGCACGGCATTCGACGTATGGACCAGCGGCGTCGTCATCGTAGGGTACGCCATTCCGGGCTTCCTGTTCGGCATCCTGCTGATGGTGCTGTTTGCCGGCGGATCGTTCTACGACTGGTTCCCGCTGCGCGGCATCACCTCCGACAATTGGGACCAGTTGTCCTGGCCGGCGCGGATCGTCGACTATCTCTGGCACATGACCCTGCCGCTGACGGCGCTGGTGCTGTCGGCCTTCGCCACCACGACGCTTTTGACCAAGAATTCGTTCCTCGAGGAAATCCGCAAGCAATATGTGGTGACCGCCCGCGCCAAGGGTCTGTCGGAACGACAAGTTCTCTACGGTCACGTCTTCCGCAACGCCATGCTGATCGTCGTCGCCGGCTTTCCGGGCGCCTTCATCTCGGCCTTCTTCACCGGCTCGCTGCTGATCGAGAACATCTTTTCGCTCGACGGCCTCGGCCTGCTCGGTTTCAGGTCGGTGGTCGAGCGCGACTATCCGGTGGTATTCGCCAATCTCTACATCTTCTCGCTGCTTGGCCTGATCGTCGGGCTGCTGTCCGACCTGATCTACACCTGGGTCGACCCGCGCATCGACTTCGAGCGGAGGGACGTCTGATGGCCGGGGCCGCAGCCGAAACGGCGCCGGGCCGGAGCGCACGGCCCTGGCTGTCGCCGCTCAACCAGCGGCGGCTGCAGAATTTCAGGGCCAACCGGCGCGGCTACTGGTCGTTGTGGATCTTCCTCGTGCTTTTCGTGCTGTCGCTGTTTTCCGAATGGATCGCCAACGACAAGCCGGTGCTCGTCTCCTACAAAGGCGAGATCCTTTTTCCGGTCGTGGTCGCTTATCCCGAGGAGAAGTTCGGCGGCTTTTACGCGGTCACCGACTATCGCGACCCGGTCATCCAGGACGAGATCAATGCCCACGGCTGGATGATCTGGCCGCCGGTCCGCTACTCCTACCGGACCGTCAACAACGCCATCCCCGAGGCGGCACCGACCAAGCCGTCCTGGCTCTATGACGTCAAGACACGTTGCAACCAGTATCCGCAAGGTGCGGCCGACCCGAATTGCGTCGTCGGCAACTGGAACTGGCTGGGCACCGATGACCAGGCGCGCGACGTGCTGGCGCGCGTCATCTACGGATTCAGGGTCTCGGTGCTGTTCGGCCTGATCCTCACCGCCGGCTCGGCGGTGATCGGCGTGACGGCCGGCGCATTGCAGGGTTATTTCGGCGGCTGGACCGACCTTCTGTTCCAGCGCTTCATAGAAATCTGGTCGGCGATCCCGGTGCTTTATCTGCTCCTCATCGTCGCCGCCATCCTGCCGCCCGGCTTCTTCATCCTGCTCGGGCTGATGCTGCTGTTCTCCTGGGTAGCGCTGGTCGGCGTGGTGCGGGCCGAGTTCCTGCGCGCCCGCAACTTCGAATATGTCAACGCCGCGCGCGCGCTGGGCGTACCCAACGGAACTATCATGTTCCGGCATCTGTTGCCCAACGCCATGGTGGCGACGCTGACCTTCCTGCCCTTCCTGCTCAGCGGCTCGATCTCGACGCTGACCTCGCTCGACTACCTTGGCTTCGGCCTGCCGCCCGGCTCGGCCTCGCTGGGCGAGCTTCTCAAGCAGGCGCAGCGCAACCTCAACGCACCGTGGCTAGGCATCTCCGGCTTCGTCGTCATCTCGCTGATGCTGTCGCTGCTGGTCTTCGTCGGCGAAGCGACCCGCGACGCCTTCGATCCGCGCAAGACGTTCAGATGAGCGAAGCCCCTCTCCTCTCGGTGCAAGACCTCAGCGTTGCCTTCGCTCAGGAAGGCCGCCAGTCGATGGCCGTCGACCACATCTCCTTCGACATCGCCAAGGGCGAAACGGTGGCGCTGGTCGGCGAATCCGGCTCCGGCAAGTCGGTCTCGGCGCTGTCGGTGCTGAAGCTGCTGCCCTATCCGGCCGCCAACCATCCGTCGGGAAAGATCCTGTTCCAGGGCGCCGATCTGCTCGCTGCTGACGAGAAGGCATTGCGCCGCGTGCGCGGCAACAAGATCACCATGATCTTTCAGGAGCCGATGACCTCGCTCAACCCGCTGCACACGATCGAGCAGCAGATCGTCGAGGTGCTGACGCTGCACCAAGGCCTGGGTGACCGCCAAGCCAAGGCGCGCACTCTGGAGCTGCTCAACGAGGTCGGCATCCGCGAGCCGGAGAAGCGGCTCGACGCTTATCCGCACCAGCTTTCCGGCGGCCAGCGCCAGCGCGTCATGATCGCCATGGCGCTGGCCAACGAGCCGGAACTGCTGATCGCCGACGAGCCGACGACCGCACTCGACGTCACTGTGCAGGCGCAGATCCTCGAGCTGCTCGCGGAGTTGAAGAGCCGCAAAGGCATGTCGATGCTGTTCATCACCCACGATCTCGGCATCGTCAGAAAGATCGCCGACCGGGTCTGCGTGATGACCAAGGGCAAGATCGTCGAAACCGGGCCGACGAAGGAAATCTTCGCCAACCCGCAGCACAGCTATACGCGGCATTTGCTTGCCGCCGAACCCAGGGGCAAGCCGCCCGCCGCCAACGCAGCCGCCAGGCCAGTGATGACCGGCCAGGACATAAAAGTCTGGTTTCCGATCAAGAAAGGCTTTTTCCGGCGCACCGTCGACAATGTGAAGGCGGTCGACGGCATCGACGTCACCGTGCGCGCCGGCCAGACGCTCGGCGTCGTCGGCGAATCCGGCTCGGGCAAGACGACGCTCGGCCTGGCGCTGGCCAGGATGATCTCGTCGACCGGGACCATCCAGTTCAACGGGCGCGATATCAACGAGCTGTCATTCAACGCCATGCGGCCGCTGCGGCGCGAGTTGCAGATCGTCTTCCAGGATCCGTTCGGGTCGTTGAGTCCGCGCATGTCGGTCGCCGAGATCATCGAGGAAGGGCTGAAGATCCACGAGCCGAAACTGTCGCCCGATGAGCGCGACAATCGCATTGTCGATGTGCTCGGTGAAGTCGGGCTCGATCCCGCCACGCGCAATCGCTATCCGCACGAGTTTTCCGGCGGCCAGCGCCAACGCATCGCCATCGCCCGCGCCATGGTGCTCAACCCGCGCTTCGTCATGCTGGACGAGCCGACCTCGGCGCTCGATATGAGCGTGCAGGCGCAGGTGGTCGACCTTCTGCGCAGCCTGCAGGCGAAGCACGATCTCGCCTATCTGTTCATCAGCCACGACCTCAAGGTCATCCGTGCGCTTGCCAACGACGTCATCGTTATGCGCAATGGCAGGATCGTCGAGGCCGGCCCGTCCGAACAGATTTTCGAACGGCCGCAGACCGACTATACCAAGGCGCTGATCTCGGCCGCATTCAGGATCGAAACGGCGCCGGTCGGCATCGTCAGCGAGTAGGCTGTACCGCATAAAGGAAAAAGAACCCGCCATGGAAAAAGGCCGTATCCTGCTTGCCCTCACCGGTATCCATCCGGGCCGTTGGCGCGAACTCTTGGCGGCCGAACGCGAGGTGGTGCTCGAGCCGGAAGGCGCCAGCGATCCTTCGATCACCTATGCGGTGGTTTGGAAGCAGCGGCCGAACCTTCTGTCGTCCCTGCCCAATCTGCGCGCTGTCTTTTCGATCGGCGCCGGCGTCGACCACATCTTCGCCGATCCCACTTTGCCCGACGTGCCGATCGTCAAGGTCGTGGCCGACAATTTGACCCAGTACATGACCGAATATGTCGTCTGGCGGGTGCTCGATCACCATCGGCAGGGCCTGCTTTACCGGTCGCAGCAGCAAAGGAAGATCTGGCACGAGTCGCCGCAGCGGCCGGCCGGCGACATCTCCATCGGCATCATGGGGCTTGGCACGCTTGGCCGCGCGGCGGCGTCGGTGCTTTTGTCACTCGGCTTTGCGGTCAATGGCTGGTCGCGCAGCGAGCGGCCGATGGACGGCGTTGCAACCTATGCGGGTGAGGCCGGATTGATCCCCTTCCTCAACGCCACCGACATTCTGGTGGTGCTTTTGCCACTCACTGCGCAGACGCATGGCATCATCAACTATGGCGTGCTGAAGGAGTTGAGGAAACGCAACGGCCTAGGCGGCTCGGTGCTGATCAATGCCGGGCGCGGCAAGTTGCAGAAGGACGCCGACATTCTGCGTGCGCTGGAGGACGGCACGCTCAAGGAGGCGAGCCTCGACGTGTTCGAGGTCGAGCCGCTGCCGAAGACCAGCCGGCTGTGGAACCACCCGAAGGTGTTCGTGACCCCGCATGCGGCGGCGACCTCCGATCCCGTGCATCTGGTGCCGATCATGCTGCGCCAGATGGCCGCCTTCGAGCGCGGCGAGAAGCTCGAGAACGTCGTCGATCGCAACGCCGGGTATTAACCCGGCTTGCCACATTCGCGGCGGGCGATCGACCGGTTCATGGCGTCGATCCGGCCGCTTGCCTGTTCGGCGTCGCGCTGGGCCTTGGAACGGGCGTCCGGCGTGAACGGGCCGAGGCCCACCCCGGGATCGGAGAAGGATGGCTTGGCATCCTGCGAAAGGCGGTATTGCTGCGCCAGCCGGTTTCGTTGCGCCAGCAATTGATCGCACGGCACGCTGTCATATTGCAGCGAGGACTGGACATTCGCGTCCTGTCGCTCGGCGATCGAGGTGCCGACGCAACCGGCTATTGCCAGGCAAGATGCCAAGACCACCAAGTTCCAGCGCATGCAACGTCCTCCGTATCGGTGTCCTGCCCTTTCGGGCATGCAAATCGGACTTTTTCGCAGCCGCCGCCACGTGTGGAGCAGGTGAACGAAAAGGGCCGCCGGACAAGGCCTGAAGCGATTTCGCGATGGAGATCCCGCCGGCAGTTGCCTGTATGCCGAGTCAGCAGTCACTTGCAACAGGCTTCCCGCGCCGGAATTAGCAACTATCTTGGAGCCATGCGCGCCAGCGACCTGCTTCACCCCCGGCCCGAGGGCCTCTATTGCCCGCCCGGCGATTTCTTCATCGATCCGGTGCGGCAGGTCAGCCGGGCGCTGATCACACACGGCCATTCCGACCATGCCCGTTCCGGCCACCGCTCGGTGCTGGCTACACAACAGACGCTGGACATCATGCGGCTGCGCTACGGCGAGGGTTTTGCCGGGACGACGCAAGCGGCAGCACTTGGCGAGGCGATTGCGCTGAACGGCGTCACCGTAACCTTCCATCCGGCCGGCCATGTGCTGGGCTCGGCGCAGATCGAGGTCGTGCATCAGGGCTCATGCATCGTCGCTTCGGGCGACTACAAGCGCCAGAGGGACGCGACTTGCGAGCCGTTCGAACCGGTCAAGTGCGACGTGTTCATCACCGAGGCGACTTTCGGCCTGCCGGTGTTCCGTCATCCGCCCGATACCGAAGAGATCGCCCGGCTGCTGAAATCGACGGCGCAGTTTCCCGAACGCGCGCATCTGGTCGGCGCCTATGCGCTCGGCAAGGCGCAGCGCGTCATGCGCTTGCTGCGCGACGCCGGCTACGACAGGCCGATCTATATCCACGGCGCGCTGGCCAAGCTCAGCAACTACTATCAGAATCAGGGCATCGAGCTCGGGACGCTGGAGCCGGCGACCGTCGAAAGCAGTGGCAAGGAGGATTTCACCGGTGCCATCGTCGTCGGCCCGCCATCGGCGTTCGCCGACCGCTGGGCGCGGCGCTTTCCCGATCCGATCTCGTGCTTTGCCTCCGGCTGGATGCGCATCCGCCAGCGCGCCAAGCAGGGCGGCGTCGAGCTGCCGCTGATCGTTTCCGACCATGCCGACTGGGACGAACTGACCGCCACGATAAGGGAAACCGGCGCCGGGGAAATCTGGGTGACGCATGGCCGCGAGGAGGCCCTGGTGCGCTGGTGCGAACTCGAAGGCATCGCTGCCAGGCCGCTGCATCTCGTCGGCTATGAGGATGAGGGCGATTGATGGCAATTATTGATCCATCAAATGCCGGCGCCGCGATCCTTCACACCCCCCTCTGGCCTGCCGGCCATCTCCCCCGCAAGGGGGGAGATCGGATGTCGCCACTGGTTTCGCCAATCTCCAACGTTGGAGGAATGAGCGCGGGGCCGAAGCTGCCAATCTCCCCCCTTGCGGGGGAGATGGCCGGCAGGCCAGAGGGGGGTGGCGTGGAGTGCAAACTCATCTTATTGGCGCGGCCCGCATTATGAACCGCTTCGCCGAACTCCTCGACCGCCTCGTGCTGACGCCGTCGCGCAACGGCAAGCTGACGCTGTTGAGCGATTATTTCCGCAGCGTCGAGGATCCGGATCGCGGCCTGGCGCTGGCTGCCATCACCGGCGACCTGACCATCGCGGCGGTCAAGCCGGCGATGCTGCGCGCGCTGGTCATGGAGCGCATGGACCCGGTGCTGTTCGGCTATTCCTACGACTATGTCGGCGACCTGGCGGAGACGGTGTCGCTGGTCTGGCCGCAATCGCCGGCGGATATCGCCAACCATCAGCCGACGCTCGCCGAGGTCGTCGCGAAATTGCAGGCGGCGAGCCGTTCCGACGGGCCGAAGGTGTTGGCCCGGCTGCTCGACAGCGCCAGCATCTCGGCGCGCTTCGCCATCATCAAGCTGGTCACCGGCGGCCTGCGCATCGGCGTTTCGGCGCGATTGGCCAAGCAGGCGCTGGCCGATCTCGGCAAGGTCGACATCGCCGAAATCGAAGAACTCTGGCATGGGCTGGCGCCACCCTATGCCGAGCTGTTCGCCTGGCTGGAGGGCAAGGCAGACAAACCCAAGAAGACGGCGCTGGCGCTGTTCCGGCCGGTGATGCTGTCCAACCCGATCGGTGACGGCGACTTCGAAAAGCTCGACCCGGCCGACTATGCCGCCGAGTGGAAGTGGGACGGCATCCGCGTCCAGGCGGTCTCGGAAGGCGGCATTCGTCGGCTCTATTCGCGCACCGGGGACGACGTCTCCGGGGCTTTTCCTGACCTCGCCGAGGCGATGGATTTTTCCGCCACCCTCGACGGCGAGCTTCTGGTCGGCGATCCCCGGCAGGCGACCGGCACGTTCTCGGACCTGCAGCAGCGGCTGAACCGCAAGAGCGTGACGCCGAAGATCCAGCAGCAATACCCGGCGTTCATGCGCTGCTACGACGTGCTTCAGATCGGCGACGAGGACTTGCGCATGCGCCCTTTCCGCGAGCGGCGCGGCCGCCTCGAAGCCTTCGTGCAGACGCTCGATCCGAGCCGCTTCGATCTTTCGCCGCTGGTCGAATTCACCGACTGGCAGGCGCTGGAGGAATTGCGCCGCAAGCCGCTGCATCCGGTCATCGAAGGCGTGATGCTGAAGCGCTGGGATTCGCCCTATCTCACCGGCCGGCCGAAAGGCCCATGGTTCAAGTGGAAGCGCGACCCACACACAATCGACGCCGTGCTGATGTATGCCCAGCGCGGCCACGGCAAGCGTTCGAGTTTCTATTCCGACTACACGTTCGGCGTGTGGTCCGGCCCGGAAGGATCGGAGGAACTGGTGCCGGTGGGGAAAGCCTATTTCGGTTTCACCGACGAGGAACTGAGGCAGATCGACAAATATGTCCGCGACAACACGATCGAGCGCTTCGGCCCGGTCCGCTCGGTGCGGGCCGACCGCAGACAAGGCCTGGTGATGGAGGTGGCGTTCGAAGGGCTTAACCGCTCGACACGGCACAAATCCGGTGTCGCCATGCGCTTTCCGCGCATTTCACGGCTGCGCTGGGACAAGCCGGCGGCCGAAGCCGACCGCATCGAGACGCTGCAGGCGCTGCTCGATAGTTAGAGCGACGTGCGTCCAATTGGACGCACAAAGTACGCTCTAACAGTTATAATCTACGCATCGTGCTTTCCGAAAATCGATTCCGATTTTCGGGCCGATGCATTGAGGCTCAAGGAACAATCGCGACGCGGATCTCGTAGATGTCGACCGACTTGCCCTGCTTGTCGAAGTCGGAATTGATGGCGATGGTGCCGGCAGCGCCCGGACGCTTGTCGGGAAACCGCACATCGAAGAGGTATTCGTTGCGCTCGTGGCCGACCGCGTAGCGCTTGCGGCCGCAGTCGCCGAGTTCGCCGAAATTGCAGTCGACGGAGATCTGCGTCTCCTGGCCCTCCTCGGAGCGGGCGATGATGTCGAACGTGGCGTGCTTGCCGGCGAGTTTGTCCAAGACGCCTTGCTCGACGTCGAAGCTGATCGCCGAACCGGAGGCGCCCGACCGGATGCGCAGGAAAGAACCGCTGTCGTCCTGCATGACTTCGGCCTTGGCGTCCGAAGGCGCGCTGACAAGCGTCGGGTCGCTCGGTGAAAACACATTGATCCAGTCGCGCGCCTCATCCGCCTCGCCGGCGTTCAGCGGCGGGGCCGTGTCGCCTGGCGGCGTGAAATCATCGTCTTCCACCGTCGGTGGCGTTTGCGGCGGGGCGGTGTCGAGTTCGGCCGCCGACTTGAAGACGCCGGTCTGGGCAGCGAAATAGAGGCCGATGCCGGCGGCTGCGAGCAGCGTCACGCCGAGGAAAATCGCGGTGAGAGGCAGGCGGGGACCTCTCACCCGCCTGTCGTCGCGGTCGGGCATCACCTCTGCGTCGCCGTCTCCGGCCGATTGGGGGGACGACAAGTCGATCTCCGGCGCATCGGGATAAGCCCCTTCGGGCATGATGTCGGGAACGACCGGCAAGACGCGCGAGCGCGGCGCATCGGAAGCTGGGGGTGCGTCGGAAGCAGGAGGCGCGACCGATGCAGGAGGCTCAGCCGGACCGTCGACAACGACCTCAGGCGGCGGCGCTGGTTCAGCGTCGGCGCCGGCATCCGGTTCGGCATCGGCCTCGGGTTCGGCATCCGCTTCGCTGCCAGCCGGCTGCTCCGGTGCTGCAGCGTCGTCATCGGTCGGCCGGCCGACAGCGGGAACCGCCGGCAGGAATTCGGATTCGATTTCGGTTATCTTGGCCTGCACCGCCTTGCGGCGCTTGATGGCGACTTCCACCGTCACGTTCGGGTTGGCCTGCAGGGCACGGTCAAGTGCGGCGAAGGCCGATCGGTAGACCCGCTCGCGAAACGCGCGGTCTTCGGCATTGCCTTTCTCGAAGGCATTCCGGATCGCTTTTTCGATCGCGTCCAACGGGGACCCCCTGCACGTATGGTCACATTGTCATGATCGTTAGCCGCAGGCGACCGATCAATCAACGGGCCAGCGGCCGCATTCTGCCTTGGCGATGCATCGAAAGCCGATTTCGGCGGTTTTCGGTAAAAGAATCAACATTTTTCGCCGGTTTCCCGATGCATCGCCAACACGACAAGCACAACCTGGCGTTGAGGCTTCGCGCAATCGCATGGCCGGTCGGAGGGGCGGTCGCTTATAGGCCCGGGATGAGCCGACACGAATTGCCAAGTCCCATCTTGAATTTGTGGCGGGTTGCGTCTATCACCCAGCGCATCTTGGAGGCCTTGGCTTCCCGGGCCGCTTTAGCTCAGTTGGTAGAGCACATCATTCGTAATGATGGGGTCAGGTGTTCGAGTCACCTAAGCGGCACCACTAATCCGCTGATACCATTGCGCTTTCTGTCGTATCGAAACGCAACGTTTCGAATGATCTAAAAATGTGGCAAAAAGTGCGGCAGCGAGGATGGTCGGCCCTTTCGCAAGCGCCACTGCGCGGCATCACTGCGACGCTGCTGCCGGCGTCAGTCGCAATATCTTTCCCGCTGGTTCGTCGGTCAGAGCCATGACCGCGCCGTCGGGAGCTTGCACCACGTCCCGGATACGCCTGCCGAGAGCGAGGACTTCCTCGCCGGCGACCTGCTTTCCATCGATCCTGACACGAACGATGCCTTCCGCCGACAGTCCGCCAATCAAGAGGTCGCCGCGCCAATCGGCAAACATGTCGCCGGTGTAGAAGGTCATGCCGGAAGGCGAGATGACGGGTGTCCAGCTATGGATGGAGTCGGCAAACTCCGGCCGCGTCGACGGTTCGGGGATGCGTTCGCCCGAATAGTGCCGGCCCCAGCTGACCAAGGGCCAGCCGTGATTCCTGCCCGCTTGCGGAATGTTCAGCTCATCGCCGCCGAGCGGTCCCATTTCCGCCGTCCAGAGCACGCCGGTTTGGGGATGGAGCGCAGCACTTTGCACATTGCGATGGCCGTAGGACCAGATCTCGTCGGCGCCGTTCTTGCCGACGAAGGGATTGTCGTCAGGCACGGAACCATCGGGGTTGATGCGGACGATCGTGCCGAGATGATTGTTCGGGTCCTGCGCCTCTCGCATCTTGCCGCGCTCACCGAGCGTGACGAAGAGCTTGCCATCCGGCGCGAATACCAGGCGGGAGCCGTAGTGCAGCCGGCTGGATACGGCTGGTTCCTGCCGGAAGATCACTTCGAAGTTCGAAAGCGCGCTGCCGTTCTCGTCCAGGCGTCCACGGCCGACCGAGGTGGCCGCGCCGCCGCCGCGTTGCTCCGAATAGGAGAGATAAACCGTTCGGTTGTCGGCAAAGTCCGGATCGAGCGCCACATCCAGCAGACCGCCTTGTCCGCTGGCAAGGACGTCCGGCACACCGTCGATCGGGTCGGAAACGGCTTCGTCGGTCGAGACGAGCCGCAGCCGCCCCGGACGCTCGGTGACCAGCAACGCGCCGTCGGGCAGGTAGGTCGCGCCCCAGGGATGCTCGAGCCCTTCGGCAAAGGTCTCGACCGCAACGCGGCCTGTTTCGCTCTCGATGCTGTCCTGCGCGAGCGTGGTCGAGGGCGCACCGAAGGCGAGAAGAAGAGACGAAGCAATGAGTATCCGCAGCATGATTTCTCCATCCGAACGGAGGCATAGGGACCGGCTCCCCGATATAATGACCGACTGCCGATGCAGTTCCAAGCTGGCGCCGCGCCCCAGGTTTTCAGCTATGGTCAGGTCGAGGTCCGCGAGAGTTCGGCCTGGCACTCTCGGCGTGCCTCTCGATAAAGAAGTCAAATGAGCGCGAACTGAAAACCAATTGAGACACAACTGAAACACATCCAGGCGCAGGCGACATGCATGCGAAACGCTTTGGGGCGATGGTCGCCGCAAGAGCAGGAACGCAGGAGCGTCGCCGATGACACCCGACCAGACCAGACTTGTCCAGGACAGTTTTCGCGAGATCGTGCCGATCCGCGTGGCCGCCTCCGCGCTGTTCTACGAGCGCCTGTTCGCGATCGACGCGGATCTTCGCGCGCTGTTTCCGGTGACATACATGTCCAAGCAAGGCGCCAAGCTGATAGCGAGCCTCGGCTTCGTCGTGCATGGACTGGACCGAGCCGACACCATCCTGCCGACGGTGCGCGTGCTCGCCAGGCGTCACGTGACTTACGGTGTCGAGGAGCGTCATTACCCGATCGTCGGGCAAGCGCTCATCGAGACGCTGGCGGCCGGCCTCGGCACGGCTTTTACGCCGGCTGTCCGCGAGGCTTGGGAGGCGGCCTACGGGTTGCTCGCCAGCGTAATGATCGCGGCTGCCCGTGAGGATCAGCTCGCCGCGTAATTTTTGGGGATGCAGCCGCAGGCGACCACCCACCCAAACGACAATTCCAAATGGAGAGAAACACGATGTTCAGATACACAGCACTTGCGGCGCTTTGCGTCGTGGCAGGTTCCGCTTCTGCCGGCGAACTCACGGCCCGTCAGGGTGGGACCGTCGATCTCGGAAATTTTCATGGCGTCGTCTACTACACGGAGGCGGATGACGGCTACCGGGTGGTCACCACCATGGCGGCGGGCGAAGAAAACCTGCCAGTACGCTTCGTCGCGACCCTCAGCGAGGGCCAGGCGTTCGTGATCTCGGTCCCGGGCGCGTTGGCAGGGGCCGGCCAGGCACTCGAAATCTCGCGCGCCAAAGGCAAGCTGGTGGTCGCGGAGGTGGAGTCCACCCAGTAACGGGTTGAAAGTTGACGTCGCGACGCAACCGGGTAGTCTGCGCCCGCTTCCGCGTCTTCCAACAGCGCGAAGAGACAAATCGGCACCGTCATTGGGATGGGTATCGTCCTAACCTCGGAGAAACGAGATGCTCAAGGTGCAAAGTGCGGAAGTTCGATTTCGACTTTTTGAGTGTGGACAATTTTTCCTGATTCTGATGGGCGCCGGTCTACTTGCGCCGGCCGCTTTTGCCGATGTCGTCGAGCCATCGACCCTCGCTGTCGCGGATTTCGAGTTCAGGGATACATCAGGTGAAGTCAGGGACCAGACCGCCGAACACGAAGCGCGACTCAAGGCATTTGGCGTTGCGTTGCAGGATGGCCTTTCGGAGAAGATCAAGCTGGTCGCGTTACCCTGTCAGGCAGAACAGTGCACCATCAAGGACCCCGGCCTTGTCGATCTCTCGAAACAGGCAAAAACAGCCAGCGCGAAATATCTCCTGATCGGTCAGGTGCACAAGATGAGCACGCTGGTCGGCTGGGTGAAGTTTGCAGTGCTGGATTTGAGCAACAACAAACCTGTCTGCGATCGATACCTGACTTACCGGGGAGATACCGACGAAGCATGGCGGCGAGCAGCAGAGTTCACCGCGCGTGACGTCGAGAAGCACTGCATTCCGTAGGAATCGCGGTCGCTGTAGCCTTTGATCAGCCGGCGCCCTGAACCTCAGCATGGGCTGGGTACCGCAATTGCGGCGTCAGGCGGCCTTCTTCTTCGCCAGCCTCGCCTTGATGCTGGCGACGTCGGCGCGCGGCGTCGCCGCGAACAGCGTCTTGGTGTAGCTGTGCTTGGGGTCGGCAAAGACCTCGTCGCGCGAGCCGTATTCGACGGCCTCGCCATAATACATGACCATCACATCGTCGGCGATGTAGCGCACCACCGACAGGTCGTGGCTGATGAAGACATAGGTCAGTTCGAACTCGTCCTGCAGGTCGGCGAGCAGGTTGAGCACCTGCGCCTGCACCGACAGATCGAGCGCCGAGACCGGTTCGTCGAGCACCAAAAGGCTCGGATTGAGCATCAGCGCGCGGGCAATGGCGATGCGCTGGCGCTGGCCGCCCGAGAACATGTGCGGGTAACGGTTGTAATGCTCCGGTCCGAGGCCGACCTTCTTCAGCATCTTCATGGCGAGATCGCGCCGCTCGTCGGCCGGCGTGTCGGTGTTGATGAGCAGCGGCTCGCCCAGCACGTCGCCGATCTTCTGGCGCGGATTGAGCGAACCGTAGGGGTTCTGGAAGACGATCTGCACCTTGCGGCGCATCTCCTTCGTCAGCCCATCCCTGGCGATGTCGACCTTGTTGCCGTCGATGAAGAGCTCGCCCGCCGTCGCCGGATCGATCAGCGTGATGATACGTGCGAGCGTCGACTTGCCGCAGCCGCTTTCGCCGACGATGGCCAGCGTCTTGCCCTTGTCGACACTGAACGAAACGCCCTTTACCGCATGCACCGTGCGCGAGGGACGAAACAGGCCGCCGCCGACATGGTAGTCGCGCACGATGTTCTTGCCTTCGAGAACCGTCACGCTCATGACGCGGCTCCCGCAGCACGCCCGGCTCCAGCAGCAGAGGGGGCCGGTTCGAACAGCATGTCGGAAATGGTCGGCAGCCGGTCGCCGACGGCGTTCTCCGGCAGCGCCGACAGCAGCGCGCGCGTGTAGTTGCTCTTCGGCTGCTCGAACAGTGACAGAACGTCGGCCTCTTCCATCTTGCGGCCTTTGTACTGGACGATGACGCGGTCGGCGGTCTCGGCCACGACGCCCATATTGTGGGTGATCATGATCAGCCCCATGCCGTACTTGGCCTGCAAGCCGACCAAAAGGTCGAGGATCTGCTTCTGGATGGTGACGTCGAGCGCGGTGGTCGGCTCGTCGGCGATCAGCAGCTTGGGATTGCAGGCGATCGCGATGGCGATCATGACGCGCTGGCACTGGCCGCCCGACATCTGGTGCGGGAATGAGTTCAGCCGCTCTTCCGGATCGGCGATGCCGACCAGCTTCATCAGCTCGATGGCGCGGGCCCGACGCTGGGCGCGGTCCATGCCCAAATGGAAGCGCAGCACCTCCTCGATCTGGAAACCAGCGGTGAAGCACGGGTTGAGGCTGGCGATCGGCTCCTGGAAGATCATCGAGATGTCCTTGCCGACGATCTTGCGGCGCTCGGACGGGCTGAGCTCAAGCAGGTCGATGCCGTCGAAGGCCATGCGATCGGCCTTTACCGTCGCCGTGTTCGGCAACAGCCCCATCACCGCCAGCATCGCCACCGATTTGCCGGAGCCGGATTCGCCGACGATCGCCAGCACCTCGCGCGGCTCGATCGACAGGTCGATGCCTTGCACGGCCATGAACGGTCCGGCGGCGGTATCAAACGACACGGTGAGGTTCTTGATCTCGAGAAGAGGCATGGTCACGACCGCTTCAGCTTGGGGTCGAAGGCATCGCGCAGGCCATCGCCGATCAGGTTGATGGCAAGCACCGTGATCAGGATGGCAAGGCCGGGGAAGGTCACCACCCATGGCGCGCGCAGGATGAACTCGCGCGCCGTGGCAAGCATGGTGCCCCATTCCGGGGTTGGCGGCTGCGCGCCGACGCCAAGGAAGCCGAGAGCCGCGGCCTCGAGAATGGCGTTGGAGAAGGACAGCGTCGCCTGCACGATCAGCGGCGCCATGCAGTTCGGCAGGATCGTCTTCACCATCAGCCTGAGATGGCTGGCTCCGGCCACCTTGGCGGAGATCACATATTCGCGGTTCTTTTCGGCCATCACCGCCGCACGGGTGAGCCGCGCGAAATGCGGCTGCAGCACCAGCGCGATCGCCAGCATGGCGTTGAACAGGCCGGGTCCGAGGATCGCCACCAGAACCAGGGCAAGCAGCAGCGACGGGAAGGCCAGGATGACGTCCATGACGCGCATGATCAGCGTATCGACCCAGCCGCGGAAATAGCCGGCGAGCACGCCGAGGACGATACCGCTGGTCAGCGAGAAAACGACGACGACCAGACCGATGAACAGCGAGAACCGAGCCCCGAAAATCAGCCGCGAAAGCATGTCGCGGCCAACGGCGTCGGTGCCGAGCAGGAACGTCGATCTGCCGCCCTCCTGCCAGGCCGGCGGCGCCAGCAGCGCATCGCGGAACTGTTCGTCAGGCGAATGCGGCGCGACCAACGGCGCGAAGATCGCCACCAGCACCAGCGCAGTGAACACGACCAGGCCGATGACGGCGCCGGTGTTCATCGAGTAGTAATGCCAGAACTCGGTGAACGCGCGTTGCCGGCCGCCGGTCGGAATGGAGGCGGCGGTGGCTTCTGCCGTGGTTTGGTCGGTCATCTCACTGCACCCGGATACGTGGGTTGATGACGGCGTAGAGCACGTCGACGATCAGGTTCACCGCCATGACGATCAGCGCGATGATCAGCAAGCCGCTCTGGACGACAACATAGTCGCGCTTGGCGATCGCGTCGATCATCCACTTGCCGATACCGGGCCAGGAAAAGATCGTTTCGGTCAGGATGGCGCCCGCCATCAGCGTGCCGACCTGCAGGCCGATGGTGGTGACGACGGGGATCAGCGCATTGCGAAAAGCGTGGAGCCCGATGACGCGACGCGGCGCCAGGCCCTTGGCGCGGGCGGTGCGGACGTAGTCTTCGCCCAGCACCTCCAGCATCGCCGACCGCGTCTGGCGCGCTATGACGGCGAGCGGAATTGTCGCCAGCACGATCGCCGGCAGGACAAGATGACTGGCGGCAGACCTGAAAGCGCCGCTCTTGCCGGAGATCAGGCTGTCGATCAGCATGAACCCCGTCGTCGGCTTGAAGAAATATTGAAGGCCGATGCGGCCGGAAACGGGCGTCCAGCCGAGATAGCCGGAGAAGAAGATGATGAGCAGCAGTCCCCACCAGAAGATCGGCATCGAATAGCCGGTCAGCGCCACGCCCATCGTCGCCTGGTCGAACCAGGATCCGCGCTTGACCGCGGCGAAGATGCCGGCGGGAATGCCGATGAGCACGGCGATGATCAGCGCGATCGTCGCCAGTTCCAGCGTCGCCGGAAACAGCGCCTGGAATTCACCGAGCACCGGCCGCTTGGTGGCGAGCGATATGCCGAAGTCGCCGGTCAGGACCCTGCCGATATACTCCAGATACTGGACGACATAAGGCCGGTCGTAGCCAAACCGCTCGACAAGCTCGGCGTAGCGTTCGGGGCTGACGCCGCGCTCGCCGGCCAGGGCCGTGATCGGGTCGCCCGGCAGAAGCCGGACGAAAGCGAACGCCGCCAGCGATATGCCGAACACGGTCGGGATGATCAAGGCGAGCTTGTGGAGGAGATAGCGGAGCATCTTGCTTCATAGAACGGCGGCGCTTTAAGTCCAGCGTCGCCGTTCTATTTCTCAGCAGTTATTCGGCGACGTCGACGCCGTCAAACCGATGAATGCCGAGCGGATCCATGACGAAGCCCGTGACTTTCTTGTTCATCGGCATGAAGACCTTGGAATGGGCGATGGTCAGCCACGGCGCCTCACGCTTGAACACGACCTGAGCCTCCTCGTAGATCTTGGTGCGCTCGGCGACATCCGTGGTCGCCTTGCCCTTCTGCAGCAGGGCTTCGAACTCCTGGTTGCACCAGATCGCATAGTTGGACTGGCCGATGGCATCGCAGCCGAGCAGGAACAGGAAGTTGTCCGGGTCGCCATTGTCGCCGGTCCAGCCGAGTTGGAAGGCGCCGTCACGGTCCTTCTGCTTGCCGCGTTCGCGATACTCGGTCCATTCGTAGCTGACGATCTCGGCCTTCACGCCGATCTTGGCGTAGTCGGCCTGGATCAGTTCCGCGACCCGTTGGGCGTTCGGATTGTACGGGCGGCTGACCGGCATTGCCCAGATCTTCATCGACAGATCCGTGACGCCGGCATCAGTCAGCATCTTCTTGGCCGCGTCCGGATCGTACGGATCGTCCTTGACCTCCTTGTTATAGGACCACATCGTCGGCGGGATCGGGTTTATCGCCGCCTGGCCAGCCCCCTGATAGACCGCATCGAGAATGGCCTGCTTGTTGACGGCCATGTTGAGGGCCTTGCGGACCTCGACCTTGTCGAAGGGCGCCTGCGTCGTGTTGTAGGCCATGTAGCCGATGTTCAGGCCTTCCTGCTCGTCGACCTTGAGGTTCGGGTCGGCCTTCAGGCCGGCAATGTCGGCCGGCGCCGGGTACGACATGATATCGCACTCGCCCGCCTTCAGCTTCTGCGCGCGCACGGCCGGATCGGTGGTGATGGCGAAGATCAGATCGTCGATCTTCTGGCGGCCGCCATAGTAGCCGTCCCATGCCGCGTAGCGGATGACCGCGTCGACCTGGTAGTCGACGAACTGGAACGGACCGGTGCCGATCGGCTTCTGGGTGAATTGCTGCCTGGTGCCGGCCTTGTCGAGCTGGTCGGCATATTCCTTGGAGACGATCGAAGCGAAATCCATGCCGAGATCCGGCAGGAAAGCGACCTCAGGCTTGTTCAGCACGAATTTCACAGTCAGGTCGTCGACCTTGACGATCTCCTTAAGAAGATCCGGGAAGCCCATGCCGGCAAAATACTCCCAGCCGGTGCCTGCCAGATAGTCGAACCACGGGTTTTCCTTCTTCCACTGGCGTTCGAAAGAGAAGATCACGTCGTCGGCGTTGAGATCGCGCGTCGGCGTGAAGTAGTCGGTGGTCTGGAACTTCACGCCCGGCCTAAGCTTGAACGTGTATTCGAGACCGTCGTCGGAAACCGTCCAGCTCTCGGCGAGGCCAGGCGTGATGGTGGTCTTGCCGTGTTCGAACTCGACCAGGCGCGAATAGATGGTGCGCGACGACGCGTCGAAATCGTTGCCACCGCTCCACGGCGACGGGTCGAAGCCGGCCGGCGACGCCTCCGAGCAGTAGACCAACTGCTTGGCATTGGCCATGCCGCCGAGGACGCTTGCGGCCAGCAACGCGGCCGCAAAAGTCAGTTTCTTTTTCATGGAGGACTCCCTGATGTTCTTCCAAGCCCCTCTATCAGGCTCGCGAAGCGCGCATATAAGCACCGTTTTTCCGGCTTTGGAACACCCCGTTTGCCTACCCCATGGGAAGCAGAATTTCTTTCTGCGCACTCGCCAAAAAGGAGAAGGAAATGTCAATTACCGCCTATCACGGTAATGTTAACGACTGCATTTTTTTATTGATCTTCAACCCGGCGTTGGTGAGGAAACTACGACCTTCGGCTGGTCGTTGCCGCGGACGATTTCTTCCCACCTTGCCGCAGGGGCAGACTTGCACGGCTGCCGATAGTCGCAATACATAGATGACAGGCTGGATTTCCTGGATGCCGGCAGCAGCGGAGGACGTCTCTGTCATTCGGAGGCGACGCGGCGAGCAGGCAGAGACAATAAGAACAATCGAGGGAGGGACGAGTGGCAAAAACACCAAGGACGACGGCACCAGCGACAGCCAAGGCCAAAACTGCTGCGCAACCGGCCAGCCCCGACAAGCTAAAAGCGCCGACGGCCAAAGCCAAGCCGAAGGCGGCCGCGGTGCCCGCCAAGACCAATATATCCGCGAAGATCAATGTATCGCCGAAGCCTGGCGCAAAGCCCGCCGCCGTCAAACCGGCGGCGAAGGCGGCACCGACAGCGGCTGCATCGGCGTCAAACCCAGGTCCGGCCACAAGGCTGCCGAATGTGGTTGCCGCCGGATTGCCGGAAAAACCCTGGCTCAAAAGCTATCCAAAAGTCGTTCCGGCCGAGATCGGCGCTCTGCCCTTCGGCTCCATCGGCGATCTGCTCGCCGACGTCTGCAAGCAGTACGCCAGCCGGCCCGCCTTTACCTGCATGGGCAAGACCATCACCTATGCGGAAGTCGAGCGGCAATCGGCCGCCTTCGGCGCCTATCTGCAATCGACGGGACTGCCGAAAGGCGCACGCGTGGCGCTGATGATGCCGAACGTGCTGCAATATCCGGTGGCGATGATGGCAGTGCTGCGCGCCGGTTATGTCGTGGTCAACGTCAACCCGCTCTACACGCCGCGGGAGCTGGAACATCAGCTCAAGGATTCCGGCGCGAAAGCCATCGTCATTCTCGAGAATTTCGCCAGCACCTTGCAGGCGGTGATCGCCAAAACGGCGGTCAAGCATGTCGTGGTCGCGGCGATGGGCGACATGCTTGGCGGCCTGAAGGGGACGATCGTCAATCTCGTCGTGCGCCGCGTGAAGAAGATGGTGCCGGCCTGGTCGCTGCCGGGCCATGTCAAGTTCAATGCCGCGTTGAAGGCAGCCGCCGGCATGAATTTCAAGCCGGTGCATGTCGCTGCCGACGACGTCGCCTTCCTGCAATATACCGGAGGCACCACCGGCATCTCGAAGGGCGCGGTGCTGCTGCACAGCAACGTGCTGGCCAACGTGGCGCAGAACGCGCTGTGGATCGAGGACGCCTTCACGGTCAAGCCGAAGCCGGCGCATCTCAACTTCATCTGCGCGCTGCCGCTCTATCATATCTTTGCGCTGACGGTGAACGCACTGATGGGCATGCAACTGGGCGGCCAGAACATACTCATTCCCAATCCGCGCGACATTCCCGGCTTCGTCAAGCAACTCGGCAAATACCCGATCCACATCTTTCCAGGCCTCAACACCCTGTTCAACGCGCTGCTCAACAATGAGGATTTCCGCAAGCTCGACTTCAAGCCGCTGATCCTGACGCTGGGTGGTGGCATGGCGGTGCAGAAAGGTGTCGCCGAACGCTGGAAGGCGTTGACCGGCTGCCCGGTCACCGAGGGCTACGGGCTTTCGGAAACCTCGCCGGTGGCCACCGCCAACACATTCAGCGACGGCAACTTCACCGGCACGATCGGCCTGCCGCTGCCCTCGACCGAGATCGCCATCCGCGAGGAAGACGGCAATGATTTGCCGCCCGGCGAAGTCGGCGAGATCTGCATCCGCGGACCGCAGGTGATGGCCGGTTACTGGAACCGGCCGGACGAGACCGCCAAGGTGATGACCAAGGACGGTTTCTTCAAGTCGGGCGACATGGGCTTCATGGACGAGCGCGGCTACACCAAGATCGTCGACCGCAAGAAAGACATGATCCTTGTGTCCGGCTTCAACGTCTATCCGAACGAACTCGAGGAAGTGGTGGCCCTGCATCCGGGCGTGCTCGAAGTGGCCGCGATCGGCGTGCCGGACGAGCATTCAGGCGAAGTGCCGAAGCTGTTCGTCGTCAAGAAGGACCCGCTGCTGACCGCAGAGGTGCTGACTGTGTATTGCCGCGAGAACCTGACCGGTTACAAGCGGCCAAAATACATCGAGTTTCGGACCGAACTGCCGAAGACGCCGGTCGGCAAGATCCTGCGGCGGGCGTTGCGGGAATAGGAAGAATTTGGGCGGGAATAGGGACAATTTTGGCCGATAGCCTTACTGTCGATGACGCGGCGGATACGCTTTCCCGTCCCGATCCGCTAACGTTCATCAAGGCGAACATGCGTATCGCCCCTGTTGCCGCGCTTCCCGAAATCCGGCTTTATGCAGCCCATCCAGAGAGCGGACTGTGGCGGCTGACGCGTCCACAAGGACGAGCAGCCGAGCCGGAAGAAGAAGCAAACGAAGCCGACGAGGATGGCCCCGAGCCGCAGCCTCCTTACTGGGCCTATGCCTGGGCCGGCGGCGCGGTGCTTGCCCGCTACATCCTCGATCGACCGGAGACCGTGGCTGGGCTTCGCGTGCTCGATCTCGGCGCCGGGTCTGGCCTCGTCGGTATCGCCGCGGCAAGGGCCGGCGCCAGCCAAGTGATTGCATCCGAGATCGACCGCAACGGCGTCGCCGCGCTCGGTCTCAATGCGGCGGCGAACGGCGTCGCAATCACGGTCGTCGGCGAGGACATCACCGCTGGTCCGCCGCCGCCGGTGGACGTCGTGGCAGCCGGCGACTTGTTTTACCGGCAAGATCTCGCCGACCGGGTCATCCCCTTCCTCGACCGCTGCCTGGCCGCCGGCATCAACGTGCTGATCGGCGACCCGGGCCGCACCTACTTGCCCCGCTCGCGGCTTCACCTTCTGGCCGAATACCAGGTGCCGGATGTCGGCCAAGGCACGGCGACGAAGCCGAGCGGCGTCTTCTCGTTCGAGCCGGAGCAACTCGGAGGCGAGTTCAGATCGTCTCCTTGACCTTTGCCGAAAAAAAGTCGGGCAGATCGGCAACCGAATCCAGAATGACGTCGGCGATCTGCGACAGCGATTCCCGCGTGCCGGTGCCGGAAAGCACGCCGATCGCCAGACCGCAGCCGCCGGCCCGCGCCATCTCCAGATCGTGGCGATTGTCGCCGACCACGGCGATCGCGGCAGGCCTCAGGCCGGTCAGGTCCGAGAAGGCGAGGATCGTGTCGGGCGCCGGTTTCGGATTGGCCACCGCGTCGTAACCATAGGCGGCGTCGAACAGCTGCGCGACGCCCAGCGTGAGCAATGTCTTCTCCGCGCCAGTGGTCGAATCGTTGGTGGCGACGCCGAGCCGGTAGGATTTCCTGTGAAGAACGCCAAGCGTCTCGACGATGCCCGGCAGCGCCACCGCCATCGACGAGCCCTGCACCGACGTGATCTCGTTGAAGCGGGCGACGGCAAGCATCTGGTCTTCATCCGACAGCCGCGGAAACCAAAGCTCGACGACATCCATGTTGGTGCCGGAGGCAAAGATGGAATCGGGCTTAAAGCGTTTGGTGGCGAAATCGTAGCCCGCCGCGGCAAGCAGCCTGTCGGCCTTCCAGCGGTCGCCCTCCGCCGCATCCATCGCCATGAAATCGGCAACGCCGAGCCACGTCGCGTTGAAGTCGACAAGGGTGCCGTCCTTGTCGAACAATATTCCCTTGATCTCGGCCAAGCCGCTTACTCCGATCCGCGCAATCGGTGGATGTGTCCCACCAGTCCGGCAGTCGAAGCGTCCCGCTTTGCGGCATTCTCCTTGCCTTCCACGACAGGCAGTAGCCCGGTCGCCAGTTCCTTGCCCAACTCGACGCCCCATTGGTCGAAGGAATTGATGTTGAAGAGCGTGCCCTCGACGAAGACGCGGTGCTCATAGAGCGCGATCAGCCGTCCGAACGTATGCGGATCGAGTTGTCTGTAGAGGATCGTCACCGAGGGCCGGTTGCCGGAGAAGACGCGATGCGGGGCGATCCTGTCGACCTCGGTGGGCGCCATGCCCTTTGCCAGCATCTGCGCACGCGCTTCCTCCAGCGTGCGACCCTTCATGAACGCCTCCGACTGCGCCAGGCAGTTGGCGAGCAACAGGTCGTGGTGATGCTTGAGATCCGGCTCATGGCCGATGGCTGCGGCGAGGAATTCGACCGGAATGAGATCGGTGCCCTGGTGCAGCAGCTGGAAGAAGGCGTGCTGGCCGTTGGTGCCCGGCTCGCCCCAGACCAGCGGACCGGTCGGCGTGGTGACAGCGCCGCCGTCGAGGGTGACGCTCTTGCCGTTCGATTCCATATCGAGCTGCTGCAGATAGGCCGGCAGCCTGGACAGGCGCTGGTCGTAGGGAATGACGGCGCGGGCGGGGTATTGGCAGATCACCCGATGCCACCAGCCGATCAGCCCCATCAGCGCCGGCAGGTTGCTGGCCAGCGGCGCCGTCTGGAAATGTTCGTCCATCGCATGCGCGCCATCGAGAAAGGCGCGAAAATTCTTCGGGCCGACGGCGATCATCACCGGCAGGCCGATCGCGCCCCACACCGAATAGCGTCCGCCGACCCAGTCCCAGAAGCCGAAGACGCGGTCGGACGCAATGCCGAACTTGGCCACCAGGTCGAGCGCCGTCGAGACGGCGGCGAAATGCTTGCCGACCGCTTCCTTGCCGAGCGCCTTCTGCACCCATTCGCGCGCCGTCTCGGCATTGGTCATCGTCTCGATCGTGGTGAAGGTCTTGGAAGCAACGATGAACAGCGTGGTTTCGGCGGAGAGGCCCTTCAGCGTGTCGTGGATATGGGCGCCATCAATGTTCGACACGTAATGCGTGCGCGGCCCGTCGTGATAGGGCGCCAGCGCCAGCGTCGCCATGGCCGGGCCAAGGTCGGACCCGCCGATGCCGATGTTGACAATATCGGTGATCTTCTTGCCGGTGGCGCCGGCCGCCTTGCCGGAGCGCACGGCATCGGCGAAGCCGCCCATCGCATCGAGCACGGCGATAACCTGCGCCTTCACGTCCTGGCCGTCGAGCACGATGCCCCTGCCGTTCAGGTTGCGCAGCGCGGTGTGCAGCACGGCGCGGCCTTCGGTGACGTTGATCTTCTTGCCCGAGAACATCGCAGCGCGCCGGCCTTCGAGATCCGCGGCTGCCGCCAGCTGCTCGAGCAGATCCATCGTCTGCGCATCGACCGCGCATTTCGACCAGTCGAGCAGCAGGTCGCCGTCGGTGGCGGAGAATTTTTCGAAGCGCTGCGGATCGGCGGCGAAGGCCTCGCGCATGCTGCCCGATTTGGCCGCACGGTGATCGCGCAGGGCGTCGAGTTGTTTTTGAAAGGACGATTGATCCACTGCCTCACTCCGAGCCTTGAAATGCCAACATAACAGACCGGGTGTTTCCGGCGCGTGTCGTCGCGGCGAACTATCTAGCCGAAATCCACTGGTTTCAATGCGCCGCGATGACGCGTTGCGTCAGGCAGCGATGACGCAACGCGTCACGCGGGGATGACGCGTTGCGTCAGGCAGCGGGATGACGCTTTGCGTCACCAGCGGGATGACGCGCTGCTTTCACCAGCGAGATGACGCTTTGCGTCACCCTTGGGAAGGATCACTGGCGTAAATCCCAGTGATCAGAAAAATTGATTGGCGCAACAGCTTGTGCCACCGGTACATTCGACTGGTCCAGCCAGGTGAAAAAGGCTGGCCATCGAGGAACATCCCCATGCCACAGCGAAACGACACGGCCATATGGTCCGGCCTGTTCCGGATTTCGGCGGAATCCGGCCAGACCCTGCAGGCGCAGATCCGCCAAGCGATCGTCGCCGCCATCCTCGACCGGCAAATCGCCGCCTCGATGCCGCTTCCGTCCTGCCGGATCCTGGCCGAGAAACTCGGCGTGGCGCGCGGCACCGTGGTGCTGGCCTTCCAGCAGCTCGTCGACCAGGGTTTCCTGGTGGCGCGCGAACGGCGCGGCCATTTCGTCAATCCGGACGTGCTGGCGACGCCTGCCAAACCGCACCAGAAGGCGCCAGACCAGGCCAATGAGATCGACTGGAAGGCGCGCCGGCAGATCGCGGCCAGCGACATGCCGCCGCCGGCCAAGCACGACAACTGGATCAAGTCGTCCTACCCCTTCGTCTACGGCCAGTTCGATCCGGCACTGTTCCCGACTGCCGAGTGGCGTGAGTGCAACCGCATGGCGCTCGCCGTGCTCGAGATCCGCAATTGGGCGTCCGACATGGTTGACCGCGACGATCCGCTTTTGATCGAGCAGATCCAGGCCAGGCTGTTGCCGCGGCGCGGCATCTTCGCCAATCCCGATGAGATCATCGTCACGCTCGGCGCGCAGAACGCGCTCTACATGCTGGCGACGCTGCTGATGACCAAGGGCTCCAAGGTGGCCATGGAAGACCCCGGCTATCCCGACGCACGCTCGATCTTCCGGCTGGCGGGTGCCGACGTGGCACCGGTTCCGGTGGACCATTCCGGCATTGTAACCGCTTCTATTCCCAATGATTCCGGCTTCGTCTTCGTGACGCCCAGCCACCATTGCCCGACCATGGTGCCGCTGTCGGCGGAGCGCCGGCAGGATTTGCTGGCGCGCGCCAATCGCCACAACCAGATCATCATCGAGGACGGCTATGACAGCCAGCTTCTGGACGAGGCGCCGCAGCAGGCGCTGAAGAGCCTCGACCGTTCCGGCCGCGTCATCTATGTCGGCTCGATGTCGAAGACGCTGGCTCCGGGCCTTAGGCTCGGCTACATCGTCGCCTCGGCCGGGCTGATCTCCGAGCTTCGCGCGCTGCGCCGCTTCATGCTGCGTCATCCGCCGGCCAACAACCAGCGCGCGGTCGCGCTGTTCCTGTCGCTTGGCCATCACGAGGCGCTGGTGCGGCGGCTGTCGAGCGCCTTCGACGAACGGCGCAAGCGTCTGATCCATGCGATTTCGGCCTTCCTGCCGGAGTGGCGCTCGACCGATTCCGCCGGTGGCGCGTCGCTCTGGCTCGAGGGGCCGCGCGGCACCGATTCGCGCGGGCTGGCCGAGGCCGCCGCCTCGCGCAGTGTCATCATCGAGCCCGGCGACCGCTTCTTCGACCGCACCGAAAAGCCGTCACGCTTCATGCGGCTTGGCATCTCCTCGATTGCGCTGCAGCACATCGAGCCCGGCATCCGCGAACTGGCAACGGCGGCCGGGCGCAGGCCGGCCGCGGCTTGAAGCCTCGGCCTGGCCGGCACCGGCCACCGTTGTTTAGCGCCCTGGCATATGCGACTGAACCCTCTGGCTCATAGGCTGTGCCAATGCCGACGGCATAGTTCGAGGGATAAGGGGACGAAGCGGACGATGGTGGACCAACCACCTTGGTGGACCCACCACCGCCGCCCGCTTCGCAGCTAAAGGTGGAGTGCCTCCCATGTCAGTGGCTGTTGAGAAGCCGGATTCGCCCTCGGACCAGCGTTCGCGGCGTTCCGGCGGGCGCGAAGCGCGTCGCGCCATGCGGGCAGCGCCCCTTGCCGACGATATCAAACCGGTACGCGCCGGCCTCGAAGGCGGAAGCTACGGGCCACTCAGCGAAAACGACCGCGAGCGCATTCACGAAGCGGTGCTGACGCTGCTTGAAACGGTCGGCTTCGCCAATGCCATCCCATCCTGCATCGAGGCGCTGACCAGGGCCGGCGCCACGCTCAGCGAGGACGGCCGCATCCGTTTTCCGCGCGCGCTCGTCCTCGACACCATCAGACAAGCGGCACGCCATTTCACTCTGCATGGCCAGGATCCCAAGCACGACATGCTGATCCAGGGCAAGCGCGTGCATTACGGCACGGCGGGCGCCGCGGTGCATCTGGTCGACGTCGAGAAGCGCTGTTATCGCGAGTCGCTGCTGCAGGACATCTATGACGCCGCCCGCATCGTCGAAGGGCTCGACAACATCCATTTCTTCCAGCGGCCGATGGTGCCGCGCGACATCCCCGATCCGCTCGACATGGATTTCAACACGCTTTACGCCTGCGTGATGGGCACGTCGAAGCATGTCGGCACATCCTTCACGGTGCGCGAGAACGTCAAGCCGGCGCTCGACATGCTCTATGCGATTGCCGGCGGCGAAGAGAATTTTCGCGCCCGGCCTTTCGTCTCCAATTCGAACTGTTTTGTCGTGCCGCCGATGAAGTTTGCCGAGGATGCCTGCGGCGTGCTCGAGGCCTGCGTCGAAGGCGGCATTCCGATCCTGCTGCTGTCGGCCGGCCAGGCGGGCGCCACGGCGCCGGCGGCGATTGCCGGTGCGGTGGTGCAAGCGGTGGCCGAGGTGCTCGCCGGCCTCGTCTATGTCAACGCCATCAAACCTGGCCATCCGGCGATCTTCGGCACCTGGCCGTTTGTCTCCGACCTCAGGACCGGCGCCATGTCCGGCGGCTCGGCCGAGCAAGCGGTGCTGACCGCTGCCTGCGCCCAGATGGCGCAATTCTATGACCTGCCGGGCGGTTCGGCCGCCGGCATGACGGATTCGAAACTGCCCGACATTCAGTCCGGTTACGAAAAGGGCATCACCGACGTGATGGCCGGCCTTGCCGGCCTCAACCTCGTCTACGAATCGGCCGGCATGCACGCCTCGCTGCTCGGCTTTTGCCTGGAAAGCCTGATCATCGACAACGACATGCTCGGCCATTGCCTGCGCTGCGTGCGCGGCATCGAGGTGACCGATGAGTCGCTGTCGATAGACACCATCGCCGACGTCTGCCTGAAAGGGCCGGGTCATTACCTCGGCAACGAGCAGACGCTGCGGCTGATGCAGACGGAATATTTCTATCCGGCGGTCGGCGACCGCTTTTCGCCGAAGGAATGGAACGAGAAAGGCAGGCCTGACATCCTGCAGCGGGCGATCATCGAGAAGAACCGCATCCTCGCCGAGCGCTTCCCGCGCCACGTGCCGAAGCCGGTCGACGACAAGTTGCGGGCCCGCTTCGGCAATCTGATCCAACTGCCGCGCAGCGGCATGGGCGGCTGAAGACGGTTCCCGTCAAACGGTCAGAGCCTAGTCCATCCCGACAAAATCGGGATGGGGCTCTCAGTTTGACCATGATCTTTTCCGAAAACCGGGTTCCACTTTTCAGGATCATGGTCTGGTTCCTCTGCACAGTGACTTTGACAGATCGGCGATCGGCAGCGAACGTGGAGTCAGTGGCGAATCGCAAGCCTTTGAGACTAGCGAATGCATCCCTCCTTCGTCATCCTAGGGTCTCCGCGACGTCGCTTCGCTCCTGCTCCGCCCTAGGATGGCGAAGGTGTGGTGGCCTGCGGCGTTGGATCGGCGGCTACAGCCGCCATCTCTGACGTCTGCGATTAGCCGTAAGCCCCCCGTGCCTTCGTCATCCTAGGTCGAAGCAAGGAGCGAAGCGACGCGGCGCAGAACCTAGGATCCATTCCGTGAAATCAGCCGAAGAATGCAGCGGCCCAGAATTACGCTTGTATCCGCAACGGCGCCAGCTACCCTTCTCCCATGACCGGCTATGCCTATATGACCGCAAGCCAGAAGCGCGGCACGATCTACATCGGCGTCACCAACGATCTTGGCCGTCGCATGCCGGAGCACAAATCCGGCGAAGGCTCGCGCTTTACCAGCCGCTACGGTGTGCAGCGCCTGGTCTGGTACGAGGAGCACTTCGACATTCGTGACGCTATCCAGCGCGAGAAGTCGCTGAAGCGCTGGCCGCGCCAGTGGAAGATCGAGCTGATCGAGAAGACCAATCCAGAATGGTTCGAGCTTTTTCGCGGAACGGGGTGGTAGCGTTTAGTTCTGGGCCGTAGCATTCTTCGGCTGGCGTAACGGCATGGATCCCAGGGTCTGCGCCGCGTCGCTTCGCTCCTTGCTTTGCCCTGGGATGACGAAGGGGAGGGGTGTCTCGGCCAATCCCAGAGGTTTGCCATTCGCCACTGACCGGAATTTTCGACGTTCGCTGCCGATCGTCGCTCTGTCAAAATCCCCTGTGCAGAGGAACTAGTCGGCGCTCAACCCGTAGTGGTCGACGACCTCGCCACTGATCAGCCTGGCATGCAGCGTCATCAGTATGATTTGCGCATCGAAGCTGTCGCCGGCCTCAAGTGCCGTCTCGAGCCGGCGCTCCGCATCCAGCCTATGTCGAAGGCCGTTGGATTGCTCGAATGCTTCCGGCCCGGCAATACAATAGCCAAGCAGCTGCGCCACCGGCGGGTAGGCTTGTGGCGGCGGCTCGTCGGGCCAGTGGTCCTTCATCAGATTGACGATGGTGAGCTTTGCTCCCTCCGGCACAAGGGCGGGATGAAGGTCGACGCCGCGTAGCGCAGCATCGAGTTGCCTGAGGTCGCCTGAACGGCCGAACATTCCAAGGAAGCCCAGGGAGGAGCGCCGTTTCGCCATGATGTTCCTGTCCGAATGCCCGACCGCAGCAAAGCCCGCCGCAGGCAGCCGCTATCCGCTCGCCGCCAGCAACAAAATACCGGCGAGGGCCGATCCCGCAAGCGTCGGCAGCATGCCGATCTTCAGCTTCAGAATGGCGATCATGGCAGCACACGACAGCAGCGCCGCGCGCCAGTCGATCGATGAGAGCACCGGCACGTCCATCCCAAGCCCGACACTGCGCACCTCGCCGAAAATGACGTGCAAGCCGAACCACAGAGCGAGATTCATGATGACGCCGACGACGGCGGCGGTGATCGCGCCCAGCGCCGCCGACAGCGCCTTGTTGCCGCGCAGGGATTCGATATAGGGCGCGCCGAGGAATATCCAGAAGAAGCAAGGCGTGAACGTCGCCCACAGGGTGAGCATCGCCCCAAGCGATCCGGCAAGCAGCGGGCTCAACGAGCCCGATTGGCGGAACGCGGCCAGAAAGCCGACGAACTGCAGGACCAGAATGAGCGGGCCCGGCGTGGTCTCGGCAAGCCCGAGGCCATCGACCATCTCACCGGGGGCGAGCCAGCCGAACGACTCGACCGCTGCCTGCGCGACATAGCCAAGGACTGCGTAGGCGCCGCCGAAGGTGACGACCGCCATGACGCTGAAGAAGCCGCCGATCTGCGTCCACACGCTGGCAGACCCGGTGAAAGCCCAGATCAGCAGCACCGGCCCGAGCCAGATCGGCAGCCAGATCGCGACGGTGCGCGGCGCATGCCATCGCGTCGGCCTGACGTGGGCCAGCTCGCCGCGCTCGAACATCAGGTCGACCGCGCCCTTGATGTCGGGAACCGCGTCCTTGCCGTGCGCCGCGCCGGAAAAAAGCGCCGGCGCAACACGATTGCCAATCCAGCCCGCCAGGCCGGCAAGCAGGACGATGAGCGGAAACGGCATGTTCAATGCATAGATGGCGATGAAGGCGGCGAGCGCGATCGAAACCATGACCCGGTTCTTCAGGGCACGACGTCCGATCCGGATCATCGCCTCGATCACGATGGCGAGCACGGCCGCCTTTACCCCGAAAAACAGTGCCTCGACGAGCGGAGCGTCGCCATACAGCGCATAGAGGATGCTCAAGGTGAGCATCACAAGCGCGCCCGGCGCGACGAACAGGATGCCGGCGACGAGGCCGCCGATCGTCCGGTGCAGCAGCCAGCCGATATAGATGGCGAGTTGCTGGGCTTCAGGGCCGGGCAGCAGCATGCAGTAGTTCAACGCATGCAGGAAACGTTGCTCGCCGATCCAACGCCGTTCCTCGACCAATTCCCTGTGCATGAGCGCGATCTGGCCGGCCGGCCCGCCGAAGCTGAGCAGGCCGATTTTCGTCCAGAGTTTTACGCCTTCGCGGAAGGATGGCGCTGCCGGCACGTCGACGATCTCGATCGTTTTGGCGGAAGTCCCCATTTCGCTCATGACGGCTTGCCTGGCCAGTTGTGCGTCTCCTCGGTGGCGTCGCGGCACCATCGGAAAAACGCGTCGTAGAGCAGCATGCCTGCCTCCAGCTGTTCCAGATCGTCGCGAAACATCCGCGACAGGCCAAGCGAGGCGGCCAGGAATCCGGCTGCCTGGGGAACCAGATCGAGGCGTGCGGTATCGGCTGCGCGCACGATCATGGCCAGGCGGTCGAGCGCCTCGGATTCGAGCCCGAACTCTTCGATCATCGTGTCGAAGGTGCAGCGTTCGCCCCGATGAGTCCAGAACACATTGTCGATGTCGAAAGGCACGGCCTGAAAGCGGTCCGCAACGGCCGACACTTCGGCCGCCTCGACAAACAGGAAGACCGCGCTCGGATCGACAAAACGCCTGATCAGCCAGGGGCAGGCGATGCGATCGACCTTCGGGCGGCTCCGCGTCACCCACACGGTGCGGCCTTTTTCATCGCGGGGCGGTATCTTGCCGGCATCGATCAAAGGGCCCTTGGCATCGCGCCACGCCTCGAACCCACCTTCGAGGGATTCGGCGGCAATGCCGTCATGCCGCAGCCATGCGGCCACGCCTTGCGAGAGCTTTTGCCCTCTTTGGCAGACGACCGTCACTCGGCTGCCGGCGAATTCGGATGCCCAGGTCGACACGGTTTTGAAATCACGCCGGTTTGAGGCCGGCAGCAGGCGCGGATCGGCGCTGTAATCCTCTTCGATGCGAACATCGATGATCGCGGGCGCGCCCGGCAGACCAATCAGACGGGACAGTTGCGATACGGTGATAGCGGTTGTCGACGGCATGGCGTCCACCTCCTTGAGAGAGAAGCTTGGACGCGAACGTTGGGCTAACGCCTCACGGGGTCGTCGCGATGCACCCCTTGCCATGATCGTGGATTTGTCGCGCCCGCTTGTCAAGCGCCATGCCTGGAGCACAGGATGCTCTGGCTCCGGCGGGCGGCGGAGCCAGGACATTTCTGGGAGGAACCCGATGAAAAAGACCTATCACGGCAGCTGCCATTGCGGCGCGGTGCGTTTCGAAGCCGAAATCGACCTCGCTGAGGGCATCCGCAAATGCAATTGCAGCTTCTGCTGGAAACTCGGCTACCGCAAGTCCTTCGCCGCCTATGAGGCCGTGCGGGTGACGGATGGCCGCGACCGGATGCGGGAGTACAAGGCGACGCCGTCGAACTGGCCGGAAGGCGACATCAACCACTATATGTGCCCGAACTGCGGCGCGAATTTTCTCTCGCGCGGCTATCTCGATTTCATGGGCGGGAATTTCTGGGCGGTGAACGTCGCCTGCCTCGACGACGTCACCGAAGAGGAACTCGCCGCAGCCCCAATCGTCTACGAGGACGGCAAGCGCGACAGGCAGGACCAGGCGCCGGAGATCACTGCTTATCTATAGGCGCTGCTTGGGTGCGGCTCTTCCTTCTCCCCTTGTGGGAGAAGGCAAGAAAAGAAGCGTTCAGTGATTGTCCCGCGGCACGCCTGCGGTGTGCGCCACGTCCTGGTATTTCACCGCCGGCTTCAGCACCATGCCTTCGGAGAACTGGTCGACCATGCCGCGCTGGATCTCCTGCCATGGCGTCTGGTGCTCGGGGTAGCGATAGCCGCCATCGTTCTGCAGCTCGGCGCGCCGGCGCGTAATCTCGTCATCGGTGACGAGAATGTCGGCAGTGCCCTTGCGCAGGTCGATGCGGACGCGGTCGCCGGTCTTCAACAGCGCCAGCCCGCCGCCTATGGCGGCTTCGGGCGAGGCGTTGAGGATCGACGGCGAGCCCGACGTGCCCGACTGGCGGCCGTCGCCGATGCAGGCCAGCGCATGGATGCCCTTCTTGATGAGATGGGCCGGCGGCTGCATGTTGACGACTTCGGCGCCGCCGGGATAACCGATCGGGCCGGCGCCGCGCATGAACAGGATGGTGTGCTCGTCGATGCCCTGCGCTGGATCGTCAATGCGAGCGTGGTAGTCTTCGGGCCCGTCGAAGACCATGGCGTTGCCCTCGAAGGCCTCGGGGTCGTTCGGGTTCGACAGATAGCGCTCGCGGAATTCGGGTGAGATGCCGCTGGTCTTCATGATCGCCGAATCGAACAGATTACCCCTGAGATTGATGAAGCCGGCATTGGCCTTCAGCGGCTCGGCGACGGTACGGATAACATCGAGATTCTCGTTGACGGCCGCGCTGCAATTGGCGCCGATCGTCTTGCCGTTGACCGTCATGGCGTCGGGATGAGGCAACAGCCCGGCCTTCATCAGTTCGGCCACCACCGCCGGCACACCGCCGGCATGGTGATAATCCTCGCCGAGATACTCGCCCGACGGTTGCAGGTTGACGATGAGCGGCACTTTCAGGCCGACCGTCTGCCAGTCGTCATTGTCGAGCGGCACGCCGAGATGGCGGGCGATGGCGTTGAGGTGGATCGGCGCGTTGGTCGAGCCGCCGATGGCCGAGTTGACGACGATGGCGTTCTCGAAGGCCTGCCGGGTCATGACGTCGGAGGGTTTTAGATCCTCATGCACCATGTCGACGATGCGCTTTCCCGTCTCATAGGCGATCTGGCCGCGCTCGCGATAGGGCGCCGGAATGGCTGCCGAGCCCGGCAGCTGCATGCCGAGCGCCTCGGCCAGCGAGTTCATGGTGGTGGCGGTGCCCATTGTATTGCAATAGCCGGTGGACGGCGCCGAGGAGGCGACGATGTCCATGAACTCGTCATAGCCGATCTCGCCGGCCGACAGACGCTGGCGCGATTCCCAGACGATGGTGCCGGAGCCGGTGCGCTTGCCCTTGTGCCAGCCGTTGAGCATCGGGCCGACCGACAGCGCGATAGCCGGAATGTTGACGGTGGCGGCGGCCATCAGCAGGGCCGGCGTCGTCTTGTCGCAGCCGATGGTGAGCACGACGCCGTCGAGCGGATAGCCGTAGAGCACCTCGACCAGGCCGAGATAGGCGAGGTTGCGGTCGAGTGCGGCGGTCGGGCGTTTGCCCGTCTCCTGGATCGGGTGGCACGGGAACTCGAAAGGGATGCCGCCCATCGACACGATGCCCTCGCGCACGCGCTTGGCCAGTTCGAGATGATGGCGGTTGCACGGCGACAGATCCGAGCCGGTCTGGGCGATGCCGATCAGCGGCTTGCCCGACATCAGTTCGGCACGCGTCAGCCCGTAATTCAGGTAGCGCTCGAGGTAAAGCGCCGTCATCCCCGGATTGTCGGGATTGTCGAACCACTCCTGCGAGCGAAATTTCTTTTTCTGCGTTGGGGCGCCGGCCATCATGGTCTCCGTATTTGTATGACAAATCGATATGACAACGCGCGAGAGCAGGCAAGAGGCACGCGCCATCCGATTCCGGACTTTGGTGCGATAGACATGCGTTTACCCCCACGCTAGACCGGATCGGGGCTTGTCAATTCGTATCCGGGAGATTTTGATGGCTTTGGTTATCGAAGGCGAGGAACGTATCGCCGCACCCTTGCAAAAGGTGTGGGAGGCGCTGAACGACCCGGACGTTCTGAGGCAGACCATTCCGGGCTGCCAGAGCCTCGAGAAGAAGTCGGACACCGAGATGGAGGCGACCGTGGTGGTCAAGATCGGCCCGATCAAGGCGACGTTCAACGGCGAGGTGACGCTCAGGAATCTCAACCCGCCGCATTCCTACACCATCCAGGGCGAGGGCAAGGGCGGCATCGCCGGCTTCGCCAAGGGCGGCGCCGATGTGACGCTGACCGCCGATGGCCCGGAGGCGACGATCCTCAGATATGCGGCCAAGGCCGATGTCGGCGGCAAGATCGCCCAACTCGGCAGCCGGCTGATCGAATCGACGTCGAAGAAAC
Source organism: Mesorhizobium sp. WSM4816 (assembly GCF_055811535.1). Lineage (NCBI taxonomy): Bacteria > Pseudomonadati > Pseudomonadota > Alphaproteobacteria > Hyphomicrobiales > Phyllobacteriaceae > Mesorhizobium > Mesorhizobium sp. WSM4816. The sequence goes on from NZ_JBVVQR010000004.1 coordinate 334,235, forward strand.
TGGCCGGACAGTTTTTTTCGAGTTTTGGCGAGAAAGTTGGCGGCTCCCCTCCCCCTTGAGGGGAGGGTGCCGCGCGAAGCGCGGCGGGAGGGGTCGCCTCAACCGCCTCGACCTACAACTGGCGTTGACCAAGAAAGGTGGAGTGCGTCGCCACCGACCCCACCCGGCCCTGCGGGCCACCCTCCCCTCAAGGGGGAGGGATATCCGCGTTACTCAAACACGATGCTCGGCACGGCGGCTTCGGCCGCGCCGCGTTCTTCTTTGACCCGGCCCCAGACGTTCGCGGCGATGTCGCGGTAGATCTTGGCCTCGGCGCTGTCGGGCTTGGAGACCACCACCGGCGTGCCGGCATCCGAGCTTTCGCGGATGCCCATTTCGAGCGGCACTTCGCCGAGGAAGGAGACGCCGAGACGCTCGGCCTCGCGGCGCGCGCCGCCATGGCCGAAGATGTCGTAGCGCTTGCCGGTGTCGGGGGCGAGGAAATAGCTCATATTTTCGACGATGCCCAACACCGGCACGTCGACCTTCCTGAACATGTTGAGGCCTTTTCGCGCATCGATCAGGGCCAGATCCTGCGGCGTCGAGACGATGACGGCGCCGGCCAGCGGCACCTGCTGGGCCATGGTCAGCTGCGCGTCGCCGGTGCCGGGCGGCATGTCGACGACGAGCACGTCGAGCGGACCCCATTCGACCTCGCGCAACATTTGCGTCAAAGCCGACATCACCATCGGCCCGCGCCAGATCATTGGCGTCTCCTCATCGACGAGGAAGCCCATCGACATGACCTTCAGGCCGTAGTTCTCCATCGGCTTCAGGACCTTGCCGTCGACGGTCTGCGGCCGGCCATGGATGTTGAGCAGCCGCGGCATCGACGGGCCGTAGATGTCGGCGTCGAGCACGCCGACCCTCAGGCCGTTGGCGGCGAGGCCAAGCGCGATGTTGACGGCAGTGGTCGACTTGCCGACGCCGCCCTTGCCGGAAGCGACAGCGATGATCGCCTCGATGCCGGGCACGCCGCGCTTGCCCTGACTGTGCGAGGCTGGAGCGTGCGGAGCCGGACGTGGCGCGGCAGCGGGTGCGGCCGGCGGTACGGGCCTGGGGGCAGGCCTTTGCGGCACCGGAGCTTCCATGCCGCCACCCTTCTTTTCCGCCGTCAGCGCGACCACGGCTCCGGCGACACCCGGGATCGCCTTGACGACACGCTCGGCGGCGGCACGCAGCGGCTCCATCTCCTGGGCCCGGGCAGCCGGCACGGTGATCGAAAAGAACACCTTGGCATCGGCAATGAAAATCTCGGAGACCATGCCGAGGTCGACGATGTTGCCGGTGAAGTCCGGTCCGTTGACCGTCTTCAGGCGCTCGATGACGATTTCCTTGGTGATTTTTCCCTGGACGGCGGGCATCAGCTTTTCCTCTGCTTTTGCGACTGAGATAGTGCAGTTCCCGAACAGAACCAAGCGGCGGAACGACACGCACGGGCGTGGCTGCAAAGACTTGCGTCCGTTTGTCGGTCTTGCAAAGGACGAAACGTCTTTAGGGAAGCACGCCGATCGCACAGGCTGTGGTCGCCAGAAAACGAAGCAGCCCTATCTTTGCAGGCTTCGGACGTGCTCGCCCGCAAGCAAAGGAGACCAATCATGCTCGCAAACAGCAACGCAACGGCCAATCTCGCGGTGAAGGACCTGGCCAAGGCCAAGGCCTTCTATGAAGACGTTCTGGGGCTGACGGAGGTTCACAACGAGGGGGACGAACTGATCGTCTACAAATGCGGCGACACCAGCATCAATGTCTATCGCTCGCAGTTCGCCGGAACCAACAAGGCGACGGCGGTGACCTGGATGGTCGGCGACGAGATCGACACCATCGTCAAGGCGCTGAAATCGAAAGGCGTTGTCTTCGAGCACTACGAGATGCCGGGCTTGAAGCTGGAAGGCGACATCCATGTCGGCTACGGCATGAAGGTCGCATGGTTCAAGGATCCTGACGGCAACATTCTGAACCTGGTCGACAGGTAGGCCTGGACGGCGGCGAAGCTTCGGCCGCAATGAGGATTCGCCACGCAAAAACTGCATGCATCTGGCGCAGCCTCACTCGGCCGGGTAGCGTCCGCTCATGATCGACAAGCTGGAATTCTTCATCGCGCTGGCCAGGGAGGAGCATTTCGGCCGGGCGGCGGAGGTGTGCGGCGTCACCCAGCCGACGCTTTCGGCCGGTATCAAGCAGCTGGAAGGCCAGCTCGGCGTGATGCTGGTTCTGCGTGGCTCGCGCTTCCAGGGGCTGACGCCGGAGGGAGAACAGGTGCTGGCGTGGGCGCGCCGCATCGTCGGCGATACCCGCACCATGCGCGAAGAGATGCGGGCGGCGCGTCACGGCCTTTCGGGGCGCATCCGCATCGCCGCCATCCCGACGGCGCTGGCCATGGTGGCGCGGCTGACGACACCTTTTCGGACAAAACATCCCGGCGTCACCTTCTCGGTGCTGTCGCGCACCTCGATCGAGGTGCTGTCGCTGCTCGGCAATTTCGACATCGACGCCGGCATCACCTATCTCGACAACGAGCCGCTGGGGCGGGTGACCAGCGTGCCGCTCTATGACGAGCGCTATCAGCTGATCACCGCGATCGGAAACCCCTATTCCGACCGCGACAAAGTGACATGGGCGGAGCTCAGCCAGCTGCCGCTTTGCCTGTTGACGCCGGACATGCAGAACCGCCGCATCATCGACCAGCATTTGGCCGAAGCCGGCACGCAGGTGCGGCCGACACTCGAATCCAATTCGATGATCGTGCTGTTCTCGCATATCCGTACCGGAAAATGGTCATCGATCATGCCGCTCAACCTCTCGGAAACATTCGGCTTTTCCGAGCCGATCCGGGCCATTCCGATCGTTGAGCCGGACGCCAGCCACACCGTCGGGCTAGTGGCGACGCTGCGCGAGCCGCACACCCCGCTGGTCTCGGCGCTGCTGGACGAGGCAATGGCGCTGGCAGACGATTTCCGCGCCCGCCACTGAGCTAGAGATTGCAGGCTGGACGGCAGCGATAGAAGATTTCTATCGAGCAACGGATCAGCTTTATTGATTTAGCGGGTTTCCTCCGATTTCCTAGGCACTTAGCGGATTACTACGACCAGGGAGGGCGCTGCATGATCATGCAGCCTGCAAGTACCGAGATCGCGTCGCGCACGGCGATGATCGTCCAGGAGCTGAAGGGCCTCGAAGGCCCGCTGTTGCCGATCCTCCACGGCATCCAGGAAGAGTTTGGCCATGTGCCGCAGGACGCACTGCCGGTCATCGCCGAAGCGCTGAACATTTCCAAGGCGGAGGTGCACGGCGTCGTCACCTTCTACCACGATTACCGCAGCCGCCCGGCCGGCCGGCATGTGCTGAAGCTCTGCCAGGCCGAAGCCTGCCAGTCGATGGGCTCGGGCGCGATTGCCGCCAAGCTCAAGCAATTGCTGGGCATCGGCTTCCACGAGACGGCCCGCGACGGTTCGGTGACGCTAGAGCCGGTCTATTGCCTCGGCCTTTGCGCCTGCGCGCCATCGGCGATGCTGGACGGCGAGGTGATCGGCCGGCTCGATGACGAAAAACTCGACGAGATCGTAGCCGAGGTGCGCTCATGATCCCGCGTATCTACGTTCCCGGCGATTCCGGCGCGCTGGCGCTCGGTGCGGAAAAGGTCGCCAAGGCGATTGAGAAGGAATTGGCCGATCGCGGCATCGAGGCCAAGATCGTGCGCAACGGCTCGCGCGGCGCCTATTTCCTTGAGCCGATGGTCGAGGTGGCGACAGAAAATGGCCGCGTCGCCTATGGGCCGGTGAAGCCATCCGATGTCAAAAGCCTGTTCGACAGCGGCTTCCTCAGCGGCGGTCATCACAAGCGCTGGCTGGGCGCGCCCGACAAGATCCCGTTCCTGGCCAGGCAGACGCGGCTGACCTTCGCGCGCTGCGGCGTCATCAATCCGCTGTCGCTCGATCACTACAAGGCGCATGGCGGGTTGAAGGGGCTGCAGAACGCCGTGGCTATGGCGCCGGCCGAAATCGTCAAACAGGTGACGGAATCGGGCCTGCGGGGTCGCGGCGGCGCCGGCTTCCCGACCGGCATCAAGTGGAAGACGGTGCTCGATACGACCGCCGAGCGCAAATATATCGTCTGCAATGCCGACGAGGGCGACAGCGCCACCTTCGCCGACCGCATGATCATGGAGGGCGATCCCTTCGTGCTGATCGAGGGCATGGCAATCGCCGGTGTCGCCACCGGCGCGACCAAGGGTTTTGTCTATATCCGCTCGGAATATCCGCATGCGGTGGCGATGATGCAGAATGCGGTCGAGATCGCCCGCAAGGCGGGCCTGCTCGGCGTCAACGTGCTGGGCTCGCCCAACGCCTTCGACATGGAAATCCGCGTCGGCGCCGGCGCCTATGTCTGCGGCGAGGAAACCTCGCTGCTCAACAGCCTCGAAGGCAAGCGCGGCGTCGTTCGCGCCAAGCCGCCACTGCCGGCCATCCAGGGCCTGTTCGGCAAGCCGACGGTGATCAACAACGTCATCTCGCTGGCCTCGGTGCCCGTGATCATGGACAAGGGTGCTGCCTTCTACAAGGATTTCGGCATGGGCCGCTCGCGCGGCACCATTCCGATCCAGATCGCCGGCAATGTCAGATATGGCGGCCTGTTCGAGGCGGCGTTCGGCATGACGCTTGGCGAGATCGTCGACGACATCGGCGGCGGCACGGCGACCGGGCGGCCGGTCAAGGCGGTGCAGGTCGGGGGTCCGTTGGGAGCTTATTTTCCCCGCGCCTTGTTCGACACGCCATTCGACTACGAGGCTTTCGCCGCCAAGGACGGGCTGATCGGCCATGCCGGCATCACCGTGTTCGATGACACCGCCGACATGCTGAAGCAGGCGCGCTTCGCCATGGAGTTCTGCGCCATCGAGAGCTGCGGCAAGTGCACGCCCTGCCGCATCGGCTCGACACGCGGCGTCGAGACGATCGACAAGATCGCCAGGGGTATCGAGCCGGAAAAACAGATCGAGCTGGTGACGGACCTCTGCAACACGATGAAGTTCGGTTCGCTCTGCGCGCTGGGTGGCTTCACGCCTTATCCGGTGATGAGCGCAATCAACCACTTCCGCGAAGATTTCAAGCCGGTGCCAGTCGCCGAAGCAGCAGAATAGGAACCTCGCGATGGGTCTCATTCAGGAAATCGACTACGGCACGCCGGCCTCGACATCCGAGAAGCAGGTGACGCTGACGGTCGACGGCTTCACCGTCACCGTGCCGGAAGGCACCTCGATCATGCGCGCCTCGATGGAGGCCGGCATTGCCATCCCAAAACTTTGCGCCACCGACATGGTCGACGCCTTCGGCTCCTGCCGGCTCTGCCTGGTCGAGATCGACGGCCGCAACGGCACGCCCTCCTCCTGCACGACGCCGGTGGCGCCGGGCATGGTCGTGCACACCCAGACCGGTCGGCTGAAGGACATCCGCCGCGGCGTGATGGAGCTCTACATTTCCGACCATCCGCTCGACTGCCTGACCTGTGCGGCCAATGGCGACTGCGAATTGCAGACGCAGGCCGGGGTCGTTGGCCTGCGTGACGTGCGCTACGGCTATGAGGGCGACAACCACGTCTTCAAGAAGAACGACGGCGCAGAAAACTTCAAATGGATGGCGAAGGACGAGTCCAACCCATACTTCACCTATGATCCATCGAAATGCATCGTCTGCTCGCGCTGTGTGCGCGCCTGCGAGGAGGTGCAAGGCACATTCGCGCTGACCATCGAGGGCCGCGGCTTCGAAAGCCGTGTGTCGCCCGGCATGCACCAGCTTTTCATCGACAGCGAGTGCGTGTCCTGCGGCGCCTGCGTGCAGGCCTGCCCGACGGCGACGCTTTCCGAGAAATCGGTGATCAAGATCGGCCAGCCCGAGCATTCGGTCGTCACCACCTGCGCCTATTGCGGCGTCGGCTGCTCGTTCAAGGCCGAAATGCGCGGCGACGAGCTGGTGCGCATGGTGCCCTACAAGGACGGCAAGGCGAACCGTGGCCATAGCTGCGTCAAGGGCCGTTTTGCCTACGGCTACTCGACCCACAAGGAGCGCATCCTCAATCCAATGATCCGCGAAAAGGTCACCGATCCATGGCGCGAGGTGTCGTGGGAGGAAGCGCTGACCCACACCGCCAACGAGTTCCGCCGCATCCAGTACCAGTATGGCCGCACCTCGATCGGCGGCATCACCTCGTCGCGCTGCACGAATGAGGAAACCTATCTGGTGCAGAAGCTGATCCGCCAGGGTTTCCGCAACAACAATGTCGATACCTGCGCCCGCGTCTGCCATTCGCCGACCGGCTATGGCCTTGGCCAGACTTTCGGCACCTCGGCCGGCACCCAGGATTTCGACTCGATCGAGCAGACCGATGTGGTGATGATCATCGGCGCCAATCCGACCGACGCACATCCGGTGTTTGCGTCGCGCATGAAGAAGCGGTTGCGCAAGGGCGCCAAGCTGATCGTGCTCGACCCGCGCCGCACCGACATCGTGCGCTCGGCTCATATCGAGGCGCAGCATCATCTGCCGCTGAAGCCGGGCACCAATGTCGCCGTGGTCACCGCGCTTGCCCATGTCATCGTCACCGAAGGCCTGTTCGACGAGGCCTTCATCCGCGAACGCTGCGACTGGGACGAGTTCCAGGATTGGGCGTCGTTCGTGGCGCTGCCGGAAAACAGCCCTGAGGTGGTCGGCCAGCTCGCCAATGTCGATCCTGAAGAGATCCGCAGCGCCGCACGGCTGTTTGCCACCGGCGGCAATGGCGCGATCTATTACGGCCTCGGCGTGACCGAGCACAGCCAGGGCTCGACCACCGTCATCGCCATCGCCAATCTTGCCATGGCGACCGGCAATATCGGCCGGCCGGGCGTCGGCGTGAACCCGCTGCGCGGCCAGAACAATGTCCAGGGCTCCTGCGACATGGGCTCGTTCCCGCATGAGCTGCCCGGCTATCGCCACGTCTCCGGCGACGCGGTGCGCGACATTTATGAGAGCCTGTGGGGGGTCAAGCTCGACGACGAGCCCGGCCTGCGCATCCCCAACATGCTGGACGCCGCCGTCGACGGCTCGTTCAAGGGCCTCTATGTGCAGGGCGAGGACATTTTGCAGTCGGATCCCGACACCAAGCATGTCGCCGCAGGCCTTGCGGCGATGGAATGCGTCGTCGTCCACGATCTCTTCCTCAACGAGACCGCCAACTACGCGCATGTCTTCCTGCCCGGCTCGACCTTCCTCGAGAAGGACGGCACCTTCACCAATGCCGAGCGCCGCATCAACCGCGTGCGCAAGGTGATGGCGCCGAAGAACGGGCTGGCCGACTGGGAAGTGACGCAGAAGCTCGCGCAGGCGATGGGGCTTTCCTGGAATTACCAGCATCCGTCCGAAATCATGGATGAGATCGCCAGGACGACGCCGAGCTTCGCCAAGGTCTCCTACGACTATCTGGAAAAGATGGGCTCGGTGCAGTGGCCGTGCAACGAGCAGGCGCCGGAAGGCACGCCGATCATGCATATCAGCGGCTTCGTGCGCGGCAAGGGCAAGTTCATCCGCACCGAATATGTGGCGACCGACGAGAGGACGGGACCGCGCTTCCCGCTGCTGCTGACCACCGGCCGCATCCTGTCGCAGTACAATGTCGGCGCGCAGACCAGGCGTACCGACAATGTCATGTGGCACAGCGAGGACCGTCTCGAGATCCACCCGCATGACGCCGAAAACCGCGGTTTGCGCGACGGCGACTGGGTCCGCCTGACCAGCCGCTCCGGCGAGACGACGCTGCGCGCGCTGATCACCGACAAGGTGTCGCCTGGCGTGGTCTATACGACGTTCCACCATCCGGACACGCAGGCCAACGTCATCACCACCGACTTCTCCGACTGGGCGACCAACTGCCCGGAATACAAGGTGACGGCGGTGCAGGTCGGCGCGTCCAACGGGCCGTCGGAATGGCAGCGCGACTATGACGAGCACGCCCGCAACAGCCGTCGCATCGCGACCTTGGAAGCAGCGGAGTAATCGTGCCGAGGCATTCGACCGAAAGCGCGTCAATCTTGACGGTTGGTCGACCCCCACTCCGTCCAGCATAGCGCGGCACCCCACCCCCCGCCCGCGGGGGGCTTGGGCGATCGCCGGGGCCGGCGGGCTGCCCTGTGCCGGGTCGCGTCTGGTCTGGTTTCGCTCGAGAATCGCCATGCCCG
>NZ_JBVVQR010000005.1:0-6682 GCF_055811535.1 Mesorhizobium sp. WSM4816
TCGACCACCTGGCTCTTGCCCGATGTGTAGCCGCCCGACGCGCCGCCCAATGCCTTGCCGAGCGTGCCGGTGATGATATCCACCCTGCCCTCGACGCCGCAATGCTCGACCGAGCCGCGCCCGTTCCTGCCGACGAAGCCGACGGCATGGCTGTCGTCGACCATCACCATGGCATTGTACTTGTCGGCGAGATCGCAGACGCCCTTCAGATTGGCGATGATGCCGTCCATGGAAAAAACGCCGTCGGTGGCGATCAGCTTGAAGCGGCTGCCTTCGGACTTCTTCAATTCCTCCTCGAGCGCCGCCATGTCGTTGTTGGCATAGCGAAAGCGTTTTGCTTTGGAGAGCCTGACGCCGTCGATGATCGAGGCGTGGTTGAGCGCGTCGGAAATGACCGCATCCTCCTCGGAAAGCAGCGTCTCGAACAGGCCGCCATTAGCATCGAAGCAGGAGCCATAGAGGATCGTGTCCTCCATGCCGAGAAAGCCTGAAATCGTCGCCTCGAGCTGCTTGTGCTCTTCCTGCGTGCCGCAGATGAAACGCACCGAGGCCATGCCGTAGCCGTATCGGTCGAGCGCGGCCTTCGCCGCTTCGCGCAGCTCTTCGCTGTCGGCGAGGCCGAGATAGTTGTTGGCGCAGAAATTGAGCAGCTTGCGGCCGCCAACCTCGATTTCGGACGACTGGGGCGAGGTGATGACTCGCTCGCGCTTGTACAGGCCCTCCGTCTCGATCTGCGAAAGCAGCTCGCCAACGTGGTCTTTGAGAGTCGGTGCCATCGTGCTTCCATTTCCATTTGTGATCTTCGCGGTCTTGCTCATGCGACTTCTCCCCGGAGCACGCGCAACATGCGCTCGAAGTGGCTTGGATCGTGTGCTTTGAGGAGCGCAGCTTCCCGGGGCTGGTACAGATCCCAGAGACGCGATAACCAAAAACGAAATGCTCCAGCGCGCTGCATCGCAGGAAGCAATAGGCGTTCGGGTCCAGTGAGCGCCCGAACTGACTCATACGCGCCGAGAAAGGCGGCAACTTGCTTAGTGTCTTGGCGGCCGGTGCCACTATCGACGCACCAATCATTGAGGCACACGGCTATATCGAAAAGAAAGGTGTCGCATCCGGCGAAGTAGAAATCGAAGACGCCGGTCAGGTGACCACCTTCAAACAACACGTTGTCGCGAAAGAGATCAGCGTGCACCGGCCCGCTTGGGAGTTCCTCGTAGGTGGAGGACACGGCAATTTGGTTCTGAAAGGCCAGTTCGCTTGTGAGCAGCGAGCGCTGTCCCTCAGATACGCAGCGGCCGACCACCGGCACCACCTCGTTCCACCATTCGAGGCCGCGCGGATTGGCCTGTCGCCGTGGGTAGTCGCTCCCGGTCACGTGCATTCGCGCCAGGATCTCCCCGACAGCGCGACAATGCGACTCTGTCGACGCCGTCACGCTCTCGCCAGGAAGCCTGTTGACGATCACGGCAGGCCGGCCTTTCAGTGTGTGAAGGATTTCGCCTCTGACGTTGGCAACCGGATCCGGGACCGGCATTCGCCGCGCCGCAAGGTGCTTCATCAGGTGAAGGTAGAAGGGCAATTGCTCGAATGTGAGCCGCTCGAACAGGGTCAGCACATATTCGCCTGCCTCGGTGTCGACAAAGTAGTTCGTGTTCTCAATTCCACTCGCGCTGCCGCGAACGGAGTTCGGCTGTCCCAGGCCCAAAGCCTGAAAGAAGGTTGCGACTTCGTCAGGTGACAATTCGGTATATACGGCCATGGCGAAAAAGGTCCCGGTCGCGGAAGCAGCCTTTCAGCAGACCGCAGCCTGCAGGGTTTCAGCGATGTAGGTCTTCACGGTCTGTGCATCGGCGGAAAGCAGTTTGAACCGTCTCGGCAAACCCTCTATGCCGTCGAACCGTTGCGGAGGAACTGGCTCTCGGCCCAGGGCCTCTCTGATGGTCTCCGCAAATTTGACCGGCAGGGCCGTCTCGAGCACGATCATCGGCACATCCGAAACCGAATGCTCGCGCGCGACCTTCACGCCGTCTGCAGTGTGTGGATCGATCACCGCGTTGAAGCGGTGCCACGCGTCACGGATCGTCTGCAACCGGTCGGCGTGGGTGCTCTTCCCGCTGCCGAAACCAAAATGGTCCGCCGCCGTCCCGAAGGCCGGATCCCCGCTGAGATCGAACGACCCGCTTTCGCGCAGTTGATCGTCGAACAGCGATCTCGTCCGGCTGGCGTCGCGACCGAGCAAGTCGAACACGAAACGCTCGAGATTGGAGGCCTTGGAAATGTCCATGGATGGGCTCGAGGTTTCATAGGTATCTGCCCGGCCCCGCACGCGATACACCCCAGTGCGGAAAAACTCATCGAGCACGTCGTTCTCGTTGGTCGCAATGACGAGACGGGAAATGGGAAGTCCCATCATACGCGCAACATGACCGGCGCAGACGTTGCCGAAATTGCCCGAGGGAACGGCAAAGTCGACCTCTGACGAATTCTCTTCAGTCACCTGAAAATAGGCAGAGAAGTAATACACCACCTGAGCGACCAGCCGGGCCCAGTTGATCGAATTGACGGCGCCGATCCGGTGGCGCCTCTTGAAGTCAGCATCGCCGGACACGGCTTTCACGATGTCCTGGCAATCGTCGAATACCCCTTCGATGGCAATGTTGTGAATGTTGTCGTCCTGCAGGCTGAACATCTGGGCTTGCTGGAAGGCGCTCATGCGTCCGTGGGGCGACATCATGAAGACGCGGATGCCCTTCTTGTCGCGCATGGCATATTCCGCTGCGCTGCCCGTGTCGCCACTGGTTGCCCCGAGGATATTCAGCTCCTCACCCCGCCGCGCCAGTTCATACTCGAGCAGATTGCCGAGCAACTGCATCGCAATGTCCTTGAACGCCAGGGTGGGACCGTTCGACAGTTCCGCCACATGGAGACCGCTCTCAAGCGTTCGCACGGGCACGATCCTGGCGGTCCCAAAAACCTCGGGCCTGTAGGTCTTTGCGCAGATGGCCTTCAGGTCAGCGGGCGGAATATCGTCGATGTAGAGCGACAGGATTTCAAAGGCGAGCACCGGGTAGGACAAGCCCCGCCACCGATCCAGCGTGGCATCATCCAGCCGAGGGTAGACCTCAGGCACATAGAGGCCGCCATCCGGGGCGAGACCTTCAAGCAGAATCTCGCAAAACTTCCTGCGTTCGGGATGGCCGCGCGTGGAGATGTAGTGCATGTGATGCTGTTCCTTGTTGCCGCTATCGTTCGGCAAGGGTCGAGTGACCGCCAACCGTTCGGCCTTCAGCGGCTGGCGCGCCACCAGGCGATACGGTCCTGCAGGGCGTAGCCCTTGATAACGGCCGGGATGAACCACGGATTGCCGCGATAGAACGGGACGGCCGCGGGCGGCCGAAAGTCGAACGCGGTGCGCGCCTGCTCGCCGTGCCCCATCAGCTTGTGAGCCGCACGTGTGCCGACCCATGGCGCCCAGACCACGCCCGAACCGCAGAATCCGGTGGCATAGACCACGCCGTCCTTCTCGAAGATCCTGGGCAGCATGTCACGGTGCATCGCCACATTGCCGAACCAGCTATGCGAAAGACGAACGTTCTCCAGTTCTGGGAAAATTTCGCCCAGCCCGTTGCGCAAACGCAGCGTCGGGGCTGCCGGATCGCCTGCACGCGAGCTGTCGCGCCCGCCGAGCAGAATGCGTCTGCCGTCCGGCGAAGGGCGGTAATAGAAGCCAAGCTCGCGGCCCTCACCCATCATCATCCGCTTCGGCATCAGGCGCGCCATCACCTCAGGCGCGAGTTCCTCGGTGGCAATGATCCGGCTGCGAACCGGCACCAGGCGGCGGCGCAGGAAGGGACTGGCGCCATCCGTGTAGCCATTTGTGCAGACCAGCACCTGGCGCGCCTGCACCGTTCCGGCCGAAGTGGCGACGCGGAACCCCGAGCCATCCCTTTCAATCGAGGTCACGGGAGTGTTCGAATGCACCGCCAGTCCCGAAGCGAGCGCCACCCGCAGGAGCTCCGCGTGGAACTTGGCCGGGTGCAGCCCGCCGATGTCCATCCTGACCATGCCGCCGCGATAGAAGTCGGTGCCGACGTAGTCGCGCTGCTTTGCGAATGGAACAGCGTAGGATTCGATCCCCAGTTTCCTTGCCAACGCCTCGGCGCCGCGGGCCATCTTCTCGTACTGTTCATATCCGATGGCGCCCTTGAACAGGCCAACCGGTTGAAAGTCGCAGTCGAGCTTTTCCGACTTGATGAAGTCGTAAAGGAATTCGCGCGCGACCTTGCCCTCGGCCTCGATCGCCATGGCTTTTTGTTCGCCGAAGCGCCGGGTGATCGTGGCGTAGTCCAGCCGGATGCTCCCGCTGGTAATTCCGCCATTGCGCGACGAGGCCCCCTCGCCCGGATTCATCGCATCAAAAGCTGCAACCGAGCGCCCCTCGCGCGCCAGCGCAAGCCCGGCCGAAAGCCCGGCATAGCCGGCGCCGACGATCGCCACATCGACTGTCCTCGCCAGGGGCTGCGGCGGCAGCGGCATGACGGGCGCCGCTTCCCACCAGTAGGGGGTGCTCTTGTCGGCGACTTTCGGCTCGTGCATGAGAGTCACTTCTCGCTGGGTTTTCGGGTGAGGCGCGGGCCGCTTTTGTCGACGAGATCAGACACGGTCGTCCCGCACGTCGAGCGCATCGCGCAACCCGTCGCCGATGAAATTAAAGCTTGTCACGGCGATGGTGATGGCGGCCCCGGGGATGATCGCCAGCCAGGGCGCACTGTCCAGATACTGCTGGGCGCCCTCGAGCATGTTGCCCCAGCTCGGCAGCGGCGGCTGAATGCCATAGCCCAGGAAGCTGATGTAGGCTTCCAGGAGAATAGCGTGCGCAACTGTCAGCGTCGCGGCCACGATGATCGGGCCCATGGCGTTGGGCAGGATCTCGCGGAACATGATATGCGCACCGCTAAGCCCCAGCATGCGCCCAGCCAGCACAAACTCGCGCTCGCGCAAAGACCGCACCTCGGCCTCGACAATTCGGGCTACCTCCATCCAGCTGGTGACGGCGACGATGACGGTGACCATAGCCGGGCTCGGCTTCAGTGCCGCGGCCAAGGCAAGCAGCAGGAAGATGGAGGGGAATGAGAGGAAGCCGTCGACCGTGCGCATCAGCGCTGCGCCGATCCAGCCGCCGCGGTAGCCCGCGATCACGCCGACGAGCGTTCCGATCATCGTCGACAGCAGCATGGCAAAGAAAGCCACCAGCAGTGAGGTCCTCCCCGCCATGAACAGTCGCGCCGCCACGTCTCGCCCCAAAGGATCGGTCCCAAGATAGTGGTCGCCGGTCAGCGGCGGTGCAAAGCGGGCGCGCAAATCGATGTATAGGGAATCATAGGGCAGGAGATGAGGGCCGAAGACGCATGCCAGCGTGAGAAGGGTGATCATCGCGACTCCCAGCAACGCCAGATGATGGCTGGTGAAACGGCGCACGGTGCGGCTGCGCCACCAGCGGCTTGGTCCTGCATTTGCGGCGAGAGCGGTCATTTCGGGTGCCTCCTGTAGGGTGTGAGGTTACGCGCTCAACCCAGACGAATACGCGGGTCGACGATCGCCACGGCAATATCTGCGATCAGGTTGCCCAAGATGACGAGAATGGCCGAGAACATCAGCAGTCCCATCACGACCGGGTAGTCGCTGTAGCCGAGGCTGTCCAGGAACAGTCGACCCATCCCCGGCCAGGTAAACACTGTCTCCGTCACCAGCGCGCCGGTCAGGATGCTGGGAAGCTGGACCCCAGCCAGTGTGATCATCGGCAAAAGCGCATTGCCGACGACGTGCTTCATTATGACTCGGCGCTCGCTCAGGCCCTTGGCGCGGGCGGTCTTGACAAAATCCTGGCTGATGGCGTCGAGCGTCGCCGATCGCATGTAGCGGCTCCAGATCGCGACATGCACCAGCGACAGCACGATGCTTGGCATGATCAGGTGATGCAGGTAGTTCAGGACCGAACCGTCGCCGATCGTGTACATGTTGCCTGCAGGCAGCCAGCCCAGCTGCAGGGAGAAGATGTAGATGCCGACGAGCCCGAACCAGAAGGTCGGGATCGACAGCGCGACCATGGCTCCGACCGTCGCCATATAGTCGAACAGCGAATAGCGGTGCGTGGCGCCACGAATGCCGATCCAGGTGCCGATGGCGATCGCAATCGCGGTGGACGTCCCCATCAGCAGCAGCGTCGCAGGGACGTGCCGGCCAATCACTGCCAGCACAGGCGTGCCGTCGCGGAAGGAGTGTCCCCAGTCGCCCTGGAGAAGCCGCCAGGCCCAGTCGAAATATTGCACCACAAGTGGGCGGTTAAGCCCCAATTGCTCTTTCAGGCGCTCGAGATCGTCCTGCGTCATGCCGGGATCGAGCCCGAATTGCGCCAGCGGCCCCCCCGGCAGCAGGTTCAGGACGAAGAACCCGATGACCGAGACGATCAGGAGCAGGATGAGGCTCTGCGAGAGCCGGTTGAGCAGGAAGCCGCGCATTTCAACTCTCCTCTTTCAAGACAGCACCGGTGACTGGCCGGGGGGCCCCGGCCGGGGGGGGGGGGGGGGGGTTGTGGGGGGCGAAAAAGAACGCCCGGCGCGACGCCGGGGCCGCCGGGGGGGGTGGTTTTTGTTAGAAAAACAAGCCCCAACAGGGTGGGGGG